>CAYJUM010000015.1:0-43268 GCA_964373355.1 uncultured Nitrospirales bacterium
GCCGCGAGTGCCAGTTCTTGATTGGCAGTTGCTGTTTTCCCGGAGGTTTTACGAGTCCCCGAGAGCTCGGCATGCACCATTCGCCTCTTGATCCCCGTCGAAGCCAGTCACCCCCCCTCTCCTTAGCTCGTGTAGGCGTGGTGATCATCCCCTGCATCCATACTTGCTAACCCATCAAACATGCCGGCGAGGTCCCACGCCGAAAAAGGTCAAAGCCTATGATTGTTAGTATACCCTACATCGGGCTCATTTTTTCGCCCGCGCGCTCGCACGGCCTCCTGACCCAGGCCCGCAGCACTTCCTGCTCGTCAAACGTCAGCTCGTACTCCATGCAGGGGGCGCCCCCCATCATGTCCCCCCGCCTGCCGATCAAGGAGTGCTTCACCTCATAGCGGTAGGTCCAGCTCGTCGTCCGGTCGTTAAAGGTCTTGATGGTGTGCGGGACCCCGAACCGGTCCCTGATCTCGTCCTCCTTGGCCCGGTCCTGCGCCTGGATAAGATATTCATACTGCGACGGCATGCAGGCGCCGAGCGCCAGCCATGCGACCGCCAGCAGGGCGCGCCCTGTGTGCCAGCTCTTCATGTCAACCCGCCTCCATCCCACGAACGATAACCGCCCTGCGGACATTCGTAAATGAAATTCCCGCCGGTCATCTGGCCCGCTGTTTTCTCGCGCGCTCGAGCTCGCGCCCGGCTTCCCGCTCTTTGATCTCCTCCCGGCGATCGTACTGCTTCTTCCCTCGCGCCAGCGCCAGCTCCACCTTGGCGAGGCCGCGAGCCGTGAAGTACACCCGGAGCGGCACGAGCGTGAGCCCTTTCTGCTGGGTCCGGCCCAGGAGCTTGTTGATCTCCTTCCGGTGCAGCAGGAGCTTCCGCGGCCGCAGGGGATCGTGATTCATGATATTGCCGTGGCTGTAGGGGCTGATGTGGCAGTTGTGCAGGGTGACCTCGCTGTCTTTCACGGTGGCATAACTGTCACGCAGGTTCACCCGGCCCTCGCGCATCGCCTTCACCTCGGTCCCCCGCAGCACCATGCCCGCCTCGAATTTCTCCTCGATGGCATAGTCATGGAACGCCTTGCGGTTGGTAGCGACGACCTTCTCGCTCTGCTCCTGGGCCATGCACGCTATGGTCGAACGCCATCAGGGCGAAAGTCAAACATCTTCGGCCGACCTGGGACCGAAATGACTTTTGGCTTGCGACTTTCAGACTTTGCGACTGGCCTTTGGTAGAATGGCGCATGGCCGGTTTCTTCTCGTCGGTCTCGACGATCCTGAAGACCGTCACGCACCGGCAGGGCCTGGACCACGAGCTCCTGGAGTACCGGCTCCTGCAGGAATGGCCCCAGATCGTCGGCCCGCAGATCGCCGCCCACAGCCGCCCCGACCACATCCGTTTCAAAAAGCTCTTCCTCGTCGTGGAGAGCTCGGTCTGGCTCCAGCACCTCACGTTCTTGAAGCCGGCGCTGCTGGAAAAACTCCACGAAGCGGTCGGCGCCCAGGCGGTCACCGACATCGTGCTGCGGGTGGGCGAGGTGCAGCAGGCCCCCCGTAAGGACACGCACGACGCGGCCGCTCCCCCTTCACCACCGGCGCCGTCCGCCGAGGACCGCGCCAGGGCCGAGGCGATGACGGCGTCCGTTACCGACCCGGAGCTGCGGGAGCGGTTGACTGCGGTGATGGCGAATCTGCTGCGGCGGTGAGCTCGTCCCTGAAGAGCACCCTCGCGTAGGCCGCTGTCCCGGCCGTATCCTCGGAGACGACGGGCCCGATGCGCGCTTCTTCCCTGGTGTCGTCCAACCGGTAGGTGCCGCGCACGGCTTTCTCGAATTTCTCGCGGCCAGCCGGATCGTCCGCGGCGACCGCCGCCAGGTACCGGTGGAGGACCTCGGGCTCAGTCCAGCCGGGCTCCGTGAAGATATAGATCACCATCCGCCGGTAGCGCCCTCCGTGGTCATCCGGCGTGGTGGGCCGGATCTTCATGGCCCCGAAATCGCCCGTCTCCTGCCGAACCTTGCGAAACCGGTGGAGCAGTGTCTCAATCGCCGGATCGCCCGTCCAGGCCGGCACGTGGACCGCCACGACCGTGCCTTCCTGCGAGCCGACGCTGTAGGGAGGAATCGAGCGGTCGGGACGGCTCAGGAACATCCCGAGCCCGATCAGGACGAAGGACCCGACGAAGACGCCGAGGGCCAGCTTGACGACCGTATCCAGCTTCTTCTCTTCCCCCACAATTTCTTCACCCTAAGCGGAACGGAACAATGCAAGAGGCGCGTCGCTGGCCTTGAGCGAGTTCACCGGAGGAACGGGGACCCACTGAGATTTGGCCGGGAGGGAAAGCGGAAACTGACCGAGGCACTGCGGCCGCAAGGACCGCAGCAGAGAGAATTTTCGAAGGATTCCGCCCGGCCGAATCCAGGAGGGTCGTTCCGGGAGGTGCCGAAGCGAAAGGCCGCGACGCGCCTTATCCGGCGTCTCCGTTTCCTTCCGCCACCCCTTCTTCTTTCTCCCCGCTCTCCGCCAGCTTCGCCACCCCCACGACACGATCGTCGGAGTCCTCCAGGTCGAGCACCCGCACCCCCTGGGTGTTGCGGCCGATCTCCCGGATGTCGTCCACGCGGCAGCGCAGGATCTTGCCTTTGGCGGCCATGAGCATGATCTCGTCCTCGTCGCGCACCTGGAGGAACCCGACCGCAAGGCCGTTGCGCTCCGTGGTCTTCACGCTGATGATCCCCTTGCCGGCCCGGCCCTGCACGCGGTACTCCGTGACCGCCGTCCGCTTGCCGTAGCCCCCCTCCGTGATCGTCAGGATCGAGGTGGTGGAGTCGGGCGTGATGGTCTCCATGCCGATCACCTCGTTGCCTTCCTCGAGCGTGATGCCCCGCACGCCGTGCGCCGTGCGGCCCATCGGGCGGACCTCCTCTTCCTTGAACCGGATCACGATGCCCTGCCGCGTGCCGAGCAGGATCTCCCGCTGCCCGTCGGTGATCTCCACGCCGATCAACTTGTCCCCGGGGTCGAGGGTCAGCGCGATGATGCCGCCCTGGCGTGGGTTCCCGTAGGCCGACAGCTCCGTCTTCTTGATGACGCCCTGCCGGGTGGCCATGACCACGTAGCGGTCCTCGCGGAATTCCTTCACCGGCAGCGTCGCGGTCACCTTCTCCTCGCCGCTCAGCGCCAGCAGATTGATCATGGCCTTGCCCTTGGCGGCGCGGCCGGCTTCCGGAATCTCATGCACCTTCAGCCAGTAGACCTTGCCCGCGTCCGTGAAGAACAGGAGGTAGTCGTGGGTCGAGGCGGTGAACAGGGTATGGACGAAGTCCTCCTCCTTGATGCCCATGCCGATCTTGCCCTTGCCGCCGCGGCGCTGGGCCCGGTAGAGCGACACGGGGTTGCGCTTGATGTAGCCAGCGTGGGAGATGGTGACCACGACCTCTTCCTGGGCGATAAGGTCCTCGATGTCGATCTCGGCCTCTTCGGGCACGATCTGGGTCCGGCGCGGGTCCTTGTACTCTTCCTTGATGGCCACCAGCTCGTCCTTGATGAGCTGCCGGACCAGCGCCTCCGACTCCAGGACGGATTTCAAGTAGGCGATCCGCTTGATGGTCTCCTCGTACTCCTGGGTCAGCTTGTCGCGCTCAAGCTGCGTGAGCCGCTGCAGCCGCATGTCCAGGATGGCGTTTGCCTGGATCTCCGAGAGCGTGAACCGCCGCATCAGGCCCGCCCGCGCTTCGTCCGGCGAGCGCGACTTCTTGATCAGGGTGATGACCGCATCCAGGTTGTCGATCGCGATCTTGAGGCCTTCGAGGATGTGCGCGCGCTCCTCGGCCTTGCGCAGGTCGAAGGCCGTCCGGCGGATCACCACCTCGCGGCGGTGTTCGATGAAGGCCTGGAGGATCTGCTTGAGGTTCAGCACCTCCGGCCGGTTGTGCACCAGGGCCAGCATGATCACGCCGAAGGTGGACTGCATCTGGGTGTGCTTGTAGAGGTTGTTCAGGAGCACCAGCGGGATCTCGCCCTTCTTCAGCTCGATGACGATGCGTAGGCCGTCCCGGTCCGACTCGTCGCGGAGGTCTGAGATGCCCTCGATCCGCTTGTCCTGGATCAGCTCGGCGATCTTCTCGATGAGCTTGGCCTTGTTCACCTGGTAGGGAATCTCGGTGACGATGATCCGGTCCCGCTCGGTGCGCTCGTCGGTCTCGATCTTCGCCTTGGCCCGCAGCGTGAGGAGGCCGCGGCCGGTCTCGTAGGCCTTCCGGATCTCTTCCTTGCCGTAGATGAACCCGGCGGTCGGGAAGTCGGGGCCCGGGATGACCTTCATCAACTCGGGGATGGTGACGTCGGGGGTGTCGATCAGCAGGATCAGCCCGGCCACCACCTCGGCGAGGTTGTGCGTCGGGATGTTCGTCGCATACCCGACGGCGATGCCGCCGGCGCCGTTGATCAGGAGATTGGGGACCTTGGCGGGGAGGACCAGCGGCTCCTGCCGGGACTCGTCGTAGTTCGGGACGAAGTCCACGGTCTGCTTCTCGATGTCCGCCAGCATGTCCTCGGCGAGTCGGGTGAGGCGCGCCTCGGTATACCGCATGGCGGCCGGCGGATCGCCGTCCACGGACCCGTAGTTGCCCTGGCCGTCCACCAGCGTGTACCGCATGTTGAAGTCCTGCGCCATGCGGACCAGCGTGTCGTAGATCGCGGCGTCGCCATGGGGATGGTAGTTACCCATGATCTCGCCGACGATCTTGGCGGACTTCCGGTAGGCCCGGTTGTGCACCAGGCCCATCTCGTTCATGCCGTAGAGGATGCGGCGGTGGACCGGTTTCAGCCCGTCCCGGACGTCGGGGAGGGCGCGGCCCACGATCACGCTCATCGCGTAATCGAGGTAGGACGAGCGCATCTCGTCCTCAATGTCGATCTGGATCAGGCGTTCATCAACCGGCATGGTTCTCCTCGAAGAAGTCGTCAGTTCTCAGTGATCAGTTTTCAGTTTCCGGATGGCCTTACACTGATAACTGATTACTGACAACTGATCACTCGTTTCACACGTCTAAATTACGCACTTCGAGGGCGTGCTGCTGGATGAAATTCCGCCGCGGTTCGACTTCATCGCCCATCAGGGTCGAAAAGATGTCCTCCACGCCCGCGATGTCCTCGAGCTTCACCTGTAAGAGCGTGCGGGTCTCGGGGTTCATCGTGGTCTCCCAGAGCTGGGTCGGGTTCATCTCGCCGAGCCCCTTGTAGCGCTGCAGGCCGATCCCCTGTTTCCCCTTTTCGAGAATGCTCCGGACCAGCTCATCGGTCTCCAGGTACTCGCTCACCGTCTCCCCCGTCTTGACCTTGTACGGCGGCCGCCCCACCCCGATGGCGGAGGGGGCCAGCTTCTGCAACTCGCGGAAATCGGCCGTCCCGACCAGCTCGTGCGTGATCTCCAGGCTGTGGACCATGCCGTTGCTCGGCACCCGGCACAGGATCTTGTTGGACTGGTGCTCCTCGTCCTCGGCGATCTCCAGCGTCACGGCCGCCTTGGGATAGACCGTGGACAGGGTCTTCTTGGCGCTCGCGACCACTTTTTTCAGGGCCGCGGCGTTCTTCAGCAGATCGCGGTCGAGGGTCGGCTCGTCCACGAAGGCGCGCAGGATGCCGGTCTCGTGCTGCTTCTTCCCGAAGCGGGCGAGGAGATTCTCGAAGGCGATGAGCTTTTTCAGGACGGGCAGCAAGCGGCGGCCGGTGACATAGGCCTGGCCGTTCTCGAGGAAGACTTCCACTTCTTCCACGGCCAGGTCGCCCAGGTAGTCGTTCAGCGCCGATTCGTCCTTCAAGTAGCGCTCGGTCTTGCCCTTCTTGACGCGGAACAGGGGGGGCTGCGCGATGTAGATGTAGCCCCGTTCGATGAGCTCGGACATCTGGCGGAAGAAGAAGGTCAGCAGGAGCGTCCGGATGTGGCTGCCGTCTACATCCGCGTCCGTCATCAGGATGATCTTGTGATAGCGGGCCTTGGCGATATCAAAGGCCTCCTTGTCCTCCTTGCCCTTTTCTCCGTCGGCCTTCTCGGCCTCCTCGCGCTTGCGCCCGATGCCGGTGCCGAGGGCCATGATCAGGGTACGGATCTCGTCGCTGGCGAGCATCTTGTCGAACCGGGCGCGCTCCACGTTCAGGATCTTGCCCTTGATCGGCAGGATCGCTTGGAATTTCCGGTCGCGGCCCTGCTTGGCCGAGCCGCCCGCCGAGTCGCCCTCCACGATGAACAACTCGCTGTGCGCGGGGTCCTTCTCCGAGCAATCGGCCAGTTTGCCCGGAAGCGCGCCGGCATCCAGTGCGCTTTTGCGTCGGATGAGCTCCTTGGCCTTGCGCGCCGCCTCGCGGGCCCGGGCCGCCTCAATAGCCTTGCCGATGACCCTCCGGGCGACGGTCGGATTCTCCTCGAAGTAGGTCCCGAGCGCGTCGTTTACCGCGGCTTCGACGATGCCCTTGACCTCACTGTTCCCCAGTTTGGCCTTCGTCTGGCCCTCGAACTGCGGGTTGCGCAACTTGACGCTCACGACGGCGGTCAGGCCCTCGCGCACGTCGTCGCCCGTCAGGGATTCCGTGTCTTTCAGGAGCTCGTTCGCGTTGGCGTAGTTGTTGATCGTGCGGGTCAAGGCCGCCTTGAACCCGACGAGGTGCGTGCCGCCCTCCCGCGTGTTGATGTTGTTCGCGAAGGAGAACAGGTTCTCGGCGTAGCCGTCGTTGTACTGGAGGGCCACCTCCAGGATCATGTCGCTCTTCTCGACCTCGATGAAGATCGGCTTGTGGAGCGGCGTCTTGGCCTCATTCAGGTGCTCGACGAACGACACGATGCCGCCCTTGTACTTGAAGGTCTGTTCCTTCTGCTTGCGCTCGTCGTGGAGGGCAATCTCCAGCCCCTTGTTGAGGAAGGCCAGCTCCCGGAGACGCTGCGCCAGGATATCGAAGCTGAACTCCAGGGACTCGAAGACCTGACCGTCCGCCTTGAAGGTGATCTTGGTGCCGCGCTTCTTGGTCTTGCCGGTGATCTGCAGGGCCGCGGTCGGCTTGCCGCGCTCATAGCGCTGCTCGAAGACCTGCCCGTTCTGCCAGATCTCCAGCTCCAGCCATTCCGACAGCGCATTGACCACCGAGATGCCGACGCCATGGAGCCCGCCGGAGACCGTGTAGGCGCCCTGCTCGAACTTGCCGCCGGCGTGCAGCATCGTGAGCGCCACCTCGGCGCCGGACTTTTTCTGGGTCGGGTGCATGTCCGTGGGGATGCCGCGCCCGTTGTCCACGACCGTCACGCTGTTGTCGATATGGATCGTGACGTCGATCAGCTCCCCATACCCGGCCATGTGCTCATCCACGCTGTTGTCCACGACCTCGTAGACCAGGTGATGCAGCCCTTCCACGCCGGTGCTGCCGATGTACATCGCCGGGCGCTTGCGGACGGCGTCCAGCCCCTCCAGGACTTTAATCTGGTCGGCGCTGTACTCGCGGCCTCCCGGAAGGGTCGGTTGGGCTTTGGTGTCCTTTTCGGCCAAGCTGTCCTCCTAGTAACAGGCTAGGGGCGATGGGCGAAATGACCCCTTGCCTCGAGCCCCGAGCCTAGACTTTTATCGGCATCACGACGCACGTGAACCCCACGTTACCCGGCTCCCGGATCAGGCAGGGGCTGAGCGGCGCCTCCATCTGCAGCGACACGCTCTCGCCGTCCATCGCGCTCAGGACGTCCAGGAGATAGCGGGCGTTGAACCCCGTCGTCACGGCGTCGCCCGTGTATTTCGCGGCGAGATCTTCGGTCGCCTCCCCGAAGTCCGGATTGCTGGAGAAGAGCGTCACCTTCCCGGGGGCCATCGTCATCTTGATCGCGTTGGTCTTCTCGCGCGACAGCACCGCCACGCGGCGCAAGGCCCCCTCCAGCTCGAGACGGTCGACCGTCACCTTCTTGTCGCGCTCCTTCGGGATGACCTGCTGATAATTGGGGTAGTTGCCCTCCATCAACCGCGAGGTCAGGAGCAGCCCACTCTTGCGGAAGATCATCAGATTCTTAGTGAAGCCGATCAGCGGCTGATCGGCACCCTCCTCCAGGAGGTTGCGGATCTCCTGCGCGGCCTTCTTGGGGATGATCGCCTTGATCTCCTTGGGCATGTCCTTGCCGGGTGGCTCGGCCAGGTCCTGCTCGGCCAGCGCCAGGCGATGGCCGTCGGTCCCCACGAGCCGGATGGTGAGCTTCCTGTCGGCCGCGCTCAGCATGACCAGCAGGCCGTTCAGGACGTAGCGGGCGTCGTTGTCTCCGACCGCGAACAGGGTCTTGCGGATGAGCTCGCGCAGCTCGGCGCCAGCGAGCGGGGTCAGGCCCTCGCGCTCGATCGCCGGCATGGGCGGGTAGTCGGTGCTCGGCAGCCCGACGATCTTGAACTGGCTCTTGCCGGCCTGAATGGTGGCCCAGTTGTTCTCGCCGACCGTGAGCTCCACCTCGCCGTCTTTCAGCTCTTTCAGGATCTCGTACAGCTTCCGGGCGGACAGCGTGACCGACCCCGGCTCCAGCACGTCCGCCTTGTAGAGCCCGCGCATCCCGATCTCGAGATCGGTGCCAAGGACATCGAGGCCGTCCTGTTTCGCCTCCAGCAGGATGTTGGAGAGGATGGGCATGGTGTTGCGCTTCTCCACCACGCCTTGCACACGCTGGAGCGCCGTCAGAAGTTCGACCCGAGCAATTCGTAGTTTCATCTGAGCATCTCCTGTTAGGGGCCGCTACCCTTTGGTGATCTGCTCCTTCAGGCTGTCCAGCGTTGCCCGCAGACTGTGATCCGTCTCCTTGGCCTTGGCGATCTGCTTGCACGCATGGATGATCGTCGTGTGATCCTTTCCCCCGAAATGCCGCCCGATCTCCGGGAAGGACGAATTGGTCAACTCCCGGCAGAGGTACATGGCGATCTGCCGCGGGTACACCAGGGTCTTGCTCCGCCGGCGCGACCGCATCTCGGCGATCTTCACCTGGAAGCGGCCCGCCACCGCCTCTTCGATGTCATCCATCGTGATGATTCTGCGTTTCTCTCCGATGATGTCACGCAGCACGCTCGTGGCCATCTCCATGGTCACCGGCTGCCCCGTGAGCGACGCATAGGCGCCGAGCCGGATCAGCGAGCCTTCGAGCTCGCGGATGTTGCTCTTCATGGTGGCGGCCAGGTACTGGATGACGTCCTCTGGCAGCCCGATCCCCTCGTCTTCGGATTTCTTCCGCAGGATGGCGATGCGCGTCTCGACGTCCGGGGGCTGGAGGTCGGCGATCAGTCCCCACTCGAAGCGCGAGCGGAGGCGTTCCTCCATCGCTGGCATGTCCTTGGGGAACCGGTCGCTGGATAGGACGATCTGCTTGCGGGCTTCATAGAGCGTGTTGAACGTGTGGAAAAACTCCTCCTGTGTCCGTTCCTTCCCGATGAGGAATTGCACGTCGTCCACGAGCAGCATGTCGATGTTGCGGTATCGTTTCCGGAGCTCCACCATTTTGTCGTAGCGGATCGAGTTGATGACTTCGTTGGTGAACTGTTCCGTAGTCACATAGGCGATGCGAAGGTCCGCGCGCTCCGAGACGAAATTCCCGATCGCGTTCAGGAGGTGGGTCTTCCCGAGCCCGACGCCGCCGTACAGGAAGAGCGGGTTATAGGCTTCGCCGGGTGCTTCGGCGACAGCGAGGCATGCCGCATGCGCAAACTGGTTGCTCGCGCCGACGACGAAGTTCTTGAACGTGTATTTTGGGTTGGGCGGAATCCGTCCCCGTTGCCGGGCTGGCGGGGCTTGGCGGCTCCGTGCCCCCTGGTCCAATATGGTAGGCGCTTCTACGGCCCCGCTCGTTTCGAATACCACATCTACTTCCCTCCCCCCGGCCGCTTTCAAGGCTTCAGCGAGGAGGGTTCCATAATGCTGGCCCAGCCAGTCGCCAAAGAACTTGTTCGGAACCTCAACTCTTGCCTGCGACTCTTGTAACCCTTTGAAATGTATTGGGATAAACCATGTATCGTACACATGGCGTGGAACCTTGCCTTCGATGTAGGCCAGGGCCCCGTCCCAGAGAGTCAGGCCGCTCACTGGGGGAAACCCTCTCTTGTACACAAGATTATCAACATCTGTGGATATCCATGCTGGGCCTGGGGTTTCTCACTGTCGCCGGGGCGCAGACCCCGGGTCATCCAGCGTCCCCTACCAACGTACTACGCACCCTTTCACAGGATATGCAGTGAGCGGCATCACCAAACTCACCCATAAATTACCTCACTTTTCATACGCTTGCCGTTTATCACCCATATCCCCAACGCTTCCCTACTCCGATCACTCCGATTCTTTCTCTTCTCTTCTGTTGAAGAAATTCGTAAGGACACTGTGCAGTCACAGAACAACAACCTTATCGGCCTCGAAGATCATGCGCACCAAGTCCGCGTATGAGATTTGTGGAAAGGAGGACTCGCTCTGAGCCTGATCATCTGCGAGCGCATACACGCGGGAAAATGGAACGGTCATCAGACGGAGCGCGTCCTGAATCAAGACAGCCGTGTCGGACGATGGAGCAGGGGGTAAGAGCTCCGGCAGTATCTGATCCGGGCTGTGAGACAGAATATAGAGCGCATGGGACATAGTGGGCATCAGAATGCCAGGACCCGGTCGGCTCCATAAATGAGAGAGGCGATCTCCCTCATCGAGGCCTCACGGGTTGAGAATCCGCCATCGACCGCAAAGCGGCTTCTAGAGCCGGTTTGCAGGATGAACAAAGTCTTCCATTCCTTGAACACCGGAAGATGTCTCTCCAGAACTTCCGCATCAACCAACCCTGAGGGATCCTCGGAAAGCAGCAACGGGGCGCGTCCGAGCAGGACCACGGTCAACGGGTTCTCCCCGGTGCCGAGGCCGAGGGCGATCCGGAGCGCTTCGGCCGCGCGATGGGTCTTTTCCGGATCTTCGCGGATAAGGACAACGATACTCGGCGGCATAGTCCACAGTGCCTTCCGGGAAGGATCACACGAGCCTTAATTGAATGCGACGAACCGGTCACACCCATTTACGATGTTCGACAGGACGACCAGACCGCACAAGGTCATGCCGTCCCCCACAGTGTCAGTCTTGACCCCGTGCTGTTGGCACCCATAGGCACAGACGAAGAACTTGGCGCCGCGCAGCACGAGCGCTTTGAGTCGCGCATCCGGGACGTTCAACACCCCCTCATCGATCAGGTACAGATACACGTCGTGACCCGCTTGGAGCGCCTCTTCGGAGAGGCGGGCGACGGTAGTCACGTTGGGATGTTGGGGAGGGGTTGACAGCAGAATTCCGAGCTTCTTTTTCTGCATGAAATCCACAGGGTGGAGAGGCCGGGAACGCCGCCCTGCCACAGACGGCATAATTAGTGAATACTAAAAGGCAAAATATACCTTTCCACAGGGAAAGTCAACCTCTGAAATTTGGGCAAAAACTCCTCGTCCTTACGAGGGCTTTTTGAGGCGGGTGGCGATGGTCGCGGCAGCCGTGGCGAGCGGCACCTCTTCCTGCTCTTTCGAGAGCATGTTTCTGAGGAGCAACGACCCCTTTGCCGCCTCGTTATCGCCGAGAATGGCAACCAGCGTCGCGCCGAGGCGATCGGCCTGCCGGAGGTGAATCTTGAGCGCGGACGCGCGGTAATCGGTGTCGGCGCGCACACCGCTCCCGCGCAGCTCGGCGAGCACACGCAGCCCGGCCGGAAATCCGGCCGACCCGAACCCCGCCACGTACACGAGAGGCGGAGCCGGCGCCACGGCGTGTTCAGGAACCAGCAAGGCGATGCGTTCCAGCCCGGCCGCGAACCCCACGGCGGGCGTGTCGGGGCCGCCCAGCGCCTGCACCAGCCCATCGTAGCGGCCGCCGGCTCCCACCGCGTTCTGCGCCCCCAACTGCCCGGAGGTCACTTCAAAGATCGTCAGCGTGTAATAGTCGAGGCCGCGGACCAGCCGCTCATCCCGGACATAGGGAATCTTCAGTCGTTCCAGCCCCGCCGTGACGGCCGAAACATGCGCGCGGGACTCGTCCGAGAGATAATCGCTGATGCGGGGCGCGTCCCGGGTCACCGCATGGCATGCGGGATTCTTGCAGTCCAGCACCCGCAGGGGGTTCGTCTCGAGTCGCCGCCTGCAGTGCTCGCAGAGCTCTTCGGCCCGCGGCTTCAAAAAGCTCAACAACGCGGCCTTGTAGCGTGGCCGGTCGCCGGCGCTCCCCAGACTGTTCAGGTGCAAGGTCAGGTCCGGCACCTGCAGGTCGGACAGGAATCGCCAGAGGACCGAGATGACTTCCACGTCGGCCAGCGGGTCGGACGAGCCGAAGGCTTCGATCCCGAACTGATGGAACTGGCGCAGGCGTCCAGCCTGAGGCCGCTCGTGTCGAAACATGGCGCCCAGGTAGTACAGCTTCTGCGCGGTCGTAACCGACGAGAGATTGTGCTCGATGTACGCCCGGACCACTCCGGCGGTGGCTTCGGGACGGAGGGAGAGCAGCTTCCCATCGCGGTCCGGAAACGTGTACATTTCCTTTTCCACGATGTCCGTGGTGGCGCCGATACTCCGGGCGAACAGCTCCGTCACCTCGAACAGCGGGACGCGGATCTCCTGATAGCCGTAGAGCATGGCCGTCCGGCGCGCCGCCTGCTCGATGGTCTGCCACCGGAGCATCTCCGCCGGCAGAATGTCCTTGACGCCCTTGATCCCGCGAATCATGGTCCTCGAGCGCGCACTATAACGTTCGCCCCCATGGCAGTCAACGCGGGGACACCGAAGAGCTGATGGCTTATGGTCCGAGCAAAAGGCTGCAAGCTTACAGACTCTGGCCATACGCCATATGCTCATGAGTTCCGTCCCATTGCCAAGGCAACACGCGGCAGGTATAGTGCGGCGCACTTCGAGTCCCGAGGCAGAACCATGAACATCCACCGCCCCGAAAGGGAGCTGATCGGATGACTGACGGGCCGGCCCGCCGTGTGATCGCCGTGGCGCCGATGCCGCCCGAAAAGGCGGCCTATGCGCTGGCCCGCTACAGCCGCTCCCCGGATTCGATCGAAGAGAGCCTGCGCTGGGTCCACGCGCACTCTGCCGAGAAATTCTGGGAACAGTTCTATTTCGCGTACGGCCATGCCTCCATCGCCGATCTCGGCCATCTGATGATCTGCTTCGAGAACATCTCCGAGTTGGCGGCCATCCGTCTGGAGGACGAGTCGTTGTGGGACGGCCAGGCGAAATCCAGCCGGTACCAGGATTTCGGCCCGGGCGGCTACTACGTGCCCGAGTCCGTGCAGGGGACCGAGACCGAGGGGATCTACCGGGGCATCATCGGCAGCCTGAGCAACGCCTACCGGGTGCTCAAGGACCCGGTCGTGCAGTCTCTCTCGGCGCGGGCGCCGAGGCCGGGGAGCATGAAGCAGGCCGAGTACGACCGCACGATCGCGGCCCGCGCCTTCGATGTCCTGCGCTATCTGCTCCCGCTCGCCGTTCGGACGAACGTCGGCCAGGTGGTGAGCATCCGGACGCTCGAAAAGCAGATCATCCGGCTCGTGTCCTCCCAGATGCCCGAGCTGCGCGCCATCGGCCAGGACCTGAAGGAAGCCTGCCAGCGTCCTCCCATGAACATCTGGGGCGAACTCTCGGGACAGCCCGCCCCGGCGGAGCCGCTCGCGCCCACCCTGGCCCGACACGCCCACCCCAGCGCCTATCAAGCCGAGGTCTATACCCAGTTGGCGCGCCATGCGCGCGACCTCTTCAAAGCCGCCCGCCTGGACCAGCCCGCGGCCTGGAAGACCGCCGAGGGCGGCGTAGACCTCATTGAGCCGCACCATCCGCTCGATGAGCTGGCCGCCACGCTTCTCTACCGCGTGGGGCACGCGCCCTATCGCCAGATTCTGGCGCTGGTCCGGGACTGGACCGAGAAGCAAAAGCAGGAGCTCGTCGAGGTGGCGCTCCGGAAGCGCGAGCCCTACGACGAGCTGATCAAGGAATTCCGGTGCGGCTACGCGTTCATCTTCGATGTCCTGATGGACATCGGCGGTTGGCGGGACCTGCACCGGCATCGGCGGTGCCAGCAGATCCAGCAGGGCTTCACGACCCACCACGGCTACGACGTCCCGCCGGCGTTCGTAGAGGCCGGGCGGGATCGGGACTATCGGGAGGCGCTGGATGCGGTGAAGGGCGACATCGAGCGGCTGCGGCAGAGCCATCAGGAGGCCGCCGTCTATGCGATCCCGTTCGGCTTCAAGGTCCGGTGCCTGTTCAAGATGGATTACGCCGAGGCGGAATACATCTCCAGACTGCGGTCCGGCGTAAAGGGCCACTGGTCCTACCGTACCGTGGCCTGGCAGATGAAGCAGAAGATCGCCGCGCGGTACCCCTTCCTAGGGGAGCGGATTGATGCGACGCCGCCCGATATTGAAGATACGTTGACTCGGTGAGCACCGGCAGACCGCTCTGAGCAGTCCGTGAGGCGCGGGCCGTTCATCGTCTCCTGCCGTTCTGCTATACTGCACCCATGAAAAGCCGCCTGCAGATCGCCGGGCATCCGATCCACGCGATGGCCGTGGCCATGCCGATCGGCCTGTACACAACGTCCCTCGTCTGTGACGTGCTGCACCTCGGTCTCCGCGATGAATTCTGGTTCCGGATGGCCTATTGGGCGATTGCCTTCGGGCTGGTCACGCACCTGGGGGCCATCGCGACCGGGCTCCCGGATTTTCTGGCGGTCCTGCAGGAGCGCGCCGACGCGAAGCGCACCGCCCTGTCCCATCTCGTCTTCGGCATCAGCCTGCTGGTCATCCAGGGCCTGAACCTCGGGCTGCGCAACGGCGGCGACCTGCCGGCGACCGGCGTTGCCATGCCGGTCATCATGAATCTCATCGGCGCGGCGGTGACCGGGCTCCAAGGCTGGTACGGCGGCGAGTTGGTCTACCGCTACCACATCGGGATCGACACCGAGCCGCCGGGCAGCGGCCGGCCTTCCGGCAAGAAACACGCGTGATCGCCCCTCCGATGGACCGCGCGGAGGTCATCCGGGACCGTATTCTGGGCGGCGACTGGAGCCTCGCGTTCGAGGAAGCTGCCCGCTGGGCGCAGGAGTCCTCCGAAGGGAATCCCCGCGCCGCGTTCATCCTGAACGTCGTCCATCTTCTGCGCGGCGAATTCGCAGAAGCCTGGAAGCTCCACGCCACCTGCCTGGATCAGCCCGCGGACATCGAAACGGTTCGAGCCTGGACCGACGCCTTGCTCGCGGCGCACCCGGAGAGCGCCAACGTCCACTTGCTCGGCGGGCTCTTTCTCGCGCAGTCGGGGCAATCCGAGCGCTCCATCGAGCGCTACAAGGAAGCCATCCGGCTGGATCCCCAGGCGGCCTATCCCCACTATTTTCTGGGGCAGATCTACGAGCGGATGGGCCGGCTCGAGGCTGCGATCAAGGCGTACCGCGAGGCGGTCAAGCTGCAGCCGGACTATGTGGCCGCTCGGACCAACCTCGGAGTCGCGTACCAGGAGCAGGGACAACTGGAGATGGCCATCCCGCAGTA
The DNA here is from genome assembly GCA_964373355.1 of uncultured Nitrospirales bacterium. Lineage (GTDB taxonomy): Bacteria > Nitrospirota > Nitrospiria > Nitrospirales > Nitrospiraceae > CAYJUM01. The sequence goes on from CAYJUM010000015.1 coordinate 15,550, forward strand.
CCGCGAGGTGATCCGGCTGAATCCCGGGGATGCGGTGGCCCACGCGAATCTCGCCTGCGCCCTCTCGGAGCAGGGAAAGCTCGAAGCCGCCATCCAGGCCTACAAGGAGGCGCTGCGCTTGACCCCCCGCGACGCGGAGCTGCACCTCGCGCTGGCGGGTGTCTATGAGACCAAGGGACGCGCCGATCTGGCGATGAAGGAGTATCAGGAGGCGCTCGCGGCCGACCCCGCGTTCGGGCCTGCGCACACGGCGCTGGGCTGGATCACGTTAGCCAAAGGCCGCAAGCATGAGGCGATGGAATCCTTCAGCCGGGCGCTGAAGGCCGACCCGCAGGACGCGAGCGCCTACTACGGCGTGGCCCAGATCTACGAGGCGATGGGGAAGCATCAATTGGCGGAGGAGCATTTCCGGCAAGCCCTGAAGTACGAGAAGAACCCCGAGAAGAAGAGCGCGATCATGAACCACCTGGTCCAGCACGGCCGGGTGGAATGAAGCAGTAATTGGTGATCAGTGATTTTTTGAAGCCTACTCACGAATCACGGGTCACTAATCACTTCATAAGTTACGCACTTCGCCCTGGAGGACGGTGACCTGGCTGATGGGATCGCCGGCGTTTTTGAGCTCGGCGAGGATCTGGTCTTTGAGATACGAGGAATACCCCACCTTCTCGACCAACAAGTCCAGAAATCGCTCGGCGGGCAAGAGGCTTTGCGCCTTCAGCTCCGCGACGGTCTCATCGCTGACGGGCGCGTAGGCGCTCCCGATATGCAGGATCACTTTGTAGTGTCCGTCCTGACGACGCTCGAACCGCAGGCCTCTCAGGGGTTCCTCCACGCTGGACGTCGAGTCGGCGCATTGTAGAGAAAAGACGGGCGCAAACTCAATGACAAGTTTTCAGTGGTCAGTTGTCAGGTAGCATCTGACAACTGATGACTGACGGCTGAGAGCTGTTTCCCGGCAGGGCACGCATGAACATTCTGATCGCGAACGATGACGGGGCCCGGGCGTACGGGCTGAAGATCCTGGCGCAGGCGGTCCGAGAGGAGTTCCGCGGGGCGACGGTGGTCATCCTCACGACGGCCGAGGCCATGGTCGGGCAGGGGATGTGCATCACGCCGGTCCATCTTCCCGACATTCCGGTGGAGGAGCAGCGGGACGGGTTCTTCGTCTGCCGCGCGAAGCCCGTGGACCTGATCTATCTCGCGTTGCAGCACCCAGAGCGGTTTCTGCCGCGCGGGCGATTTGATCTGGTGGTCACGGGCGTCAACCACGGCCAGAACGTCGGGATGGACATCCTGCACTCGGGGACGGTCGGCATGGCGCTGCTCGCCAGCACGTCCTTCGGCCTGCCGGCCGTGGCATTTTCGCAAGCGATGAGAGATTTCGACCTGGACGGCAGCGTGGACGACCCCGCGGAGTTCCGGAACGCAGCGCGCCATCTCCAAGGGAGCTTCCAGCGTGTGCGGCTGAGCCGCGGATCGTGCTGGAGCGTGAATTTTCCCGTCGGGCCGGTCAAAGGATGGAAGACCTGCCAGGTGGCGCCGTATTCCTGGTTCCGGCCGCCGGCGCACCGGCGTCCCGTCCTCCAGCCCGTCCACGACATCAAAGCGCTGGATCAGGGGTACATCACGGTCTCGCGGCTGAAGCTGCGGGTGAACCACAAGACGTGATTGGCGATTCGTGATTTAGTGATTGCAGCCGCCATAATCACGAGTCACGAATTATGAATCACGTTGCTCCGGAGGCACGCCAGACGTGCCATATCTTCCGGCCCCTCCTTCAAGCCGTACCGCTCATCCACCAGGACCACCCGCTCCAGGCAGCGGAGCGCGGAGAGCGGCTCTCCGTCCTGCTCGTACAATCCGGCGAGGAGCCGGAGCGCGGCCGCCTCTCCGGCCTCGTTGCCCAGCTTGATGAAATGCTCGGAGGCATTGTTCAGGCACCGCTCGGCCTGCCGCCGGTTGCCGCTCAACAAGTAGGTCTTGCCCAACTGGCTATAGGTCACCGCCAGGCTGTCTTCATCGCCGACCGCGCGGTGATGCTCGAGGGCCTGCGTGAAATAGCCGATGGCCTCTTGCACGCGGCCGAGCGCCGCGTCCTGCACCCCCAGGTTCGAGAACAGCACGCCGAGCGCCTGCCGGTCGCGTGCCGGATCGAACAGGTCCGATGCCTCCAGGTAATACGCGCGCGCCCGGTCGGTGTGGCCGGCGTCGGCCTGCAGGTTCCCCAGATTCACCAGCGTCTGGGCGATGGCGCGGCGGTCCTGTCCGGCCCGTTGAAGCTGCAGCACTTCCCGGTAACAGCGCTCGGCCGCGGCGGAGTCTCCCAGGAGCGCGCAGACATTGCCGAGATTCCCCAGGGACTCCGTCAGAGCCAGGGGGTCTCCGGCCCGGTCGTCCTCGACCGCGCGCTCGTAACAGCGCCGGGCGCGGGCCAGATCACCGCGGTGCGACAAGATCCGTCCCTGGTGCTTGTCAGACTCGGACATCATGGGTAGGATAGGCCCTCCCAGTCCGATTGGCCAGAGGCGCGGCACAAAGTGAGAGGGAAGCCATGATCATCAAAAATTACAAGGACGTGAAACCGGGGGCGTATGCCGGAATCCCCGATGGAGTGCAGATGCGTGAGATGATCACCGGCCAGGACGGGGCGCCGAACTTCTCGATGCGCGTCTTCGATCTGGAGCCGGGGACCAGCACGCCGTTTCACTCCCACGAATGGGAGCACGAGGTATTCATCGTCAAAGGAACCGGACGGGTGAAAACCGAAGGAAAAGAAACGCCGTTCAAGCCCGGCGATACGGTCTACGTTGCCCCGCACGAACAACATTGTTTTGTCGCGGATGGGTCGGCGCAATTCATCTGCGTCGTCCCGCTGAAACGGGAATGCAAGCTATGAGGTCGTGGCGCAGGCCATCTGCCAGCGTTGCGGGCAGCCCTACCTCTACCATTGCTGCGACGGGCCGAGCTGCATGCCCTGTCCGCATTGCGGCTACGATGAGCAGGATCAGCCGCAGATGTCCCCCAACCTCGCCACGGAGGCGCCCCAGGATGTGTAACGTCGGCCTGCTCATCACCCCTCACGTTGTCACGCATCACTTCCTTGTCCGGTAGATTCCTCCGCAGGGTTCCGCTACAATCCGCGCGATGGCCGATTCCGTGACCATGCCGGGGCCAGCCGCCGGCCTCCAGGACGAGAACCACGCCATTGCCAAGGCCGCCGGGCTCATCGGGGCGGCCACCTTCTCCAGCCGGATCCTCGGGTTTGTCCGAGACATGGTCCTGGCCCGCCTGTTCGGCGCGACCGCCGCGGCCGATGCCTTTTTCGTGGCCTACCGGGTCCCCAATCTGTTGCGCGAGCTCTTCGCGGAAGGCTCCATGTCCTCGGCCTTCATCCCGGTCTTCACGGAGTATCACACCTTGCGGGCCAAACGGGACGCCTGGGAGCTGGCGAGCGCCGTCTTCACGACCCTCCTGACCATCCTCACGCTCGTCACGATCGCCGGCGTGCTGGCGGCGCCCGCCATCGTCTGGCTGCTGGCGCCGGGGTTTCACGACGACCCCTCCCAGTTGCTGATGACCACGCGCCTGACGCAGATCATGTTTCCGTATCTGCTGTTCATCAGCCTCGCCGCCCTGGCCATGGGCGTGCTGAACTCGGTGCGGGCCTTCGCCGCGCCGGCTCTGTCGCCCGTGCTCTTCAACATCTGCATCATCACGTCGGCCTTTGCGCTCTCGCCGCGCCTGGAGGAACCGATCGTCGGAGTGGCCGTCGGCGTGGTGGTCGGGGGCGCGGCGCAGTTCCTGATGCAAGTGCCCGGGCTGCGGGCGCGCGGGTTCCTCTTCGGCTGGCGGTTTGAGCCGGGCCATCCGGGCGTGCGGCGCATCGGGACGCTGCTCGTGCCGTCGCTCGCCGGCATGTCCGTGACGCAGGTGAACATCACGGTGAGCACCATCCTTGCATCGTTCTTTGCCGGGGCGCCGGCCTATCTCTTCTACGGCATGCGGCTCATCCAATTTCCCCTGGGCATCTTCGGCGTCGCGCTGGGGACCGCCATCCTGCCGACGCTCTCGGCGCAGGCGGCCCGGGGCGCGTGGGAGGAGCTTCGCACCACGCTGGAGTTCGGGCTCCGCATGGTGCTCTTCATCATGCTCCCGGCGATGATCGGCCTGATCCTGTTGCGGCGGCCGATCGTGCATCTCTTCTTCGAGCACGGCGCCTTCTCGGCCGCCGACACGGCCGCCACGGCCACGGCCCTGCTGGCCTACGCGGTGGGGCTCTGGGCCTTCGGAGGGCTCCGCATCGTCGTCGCGGCGTTCTATTCCCTGCAGGACACGAAGACCCCCGCGGTGGTGGCGACCGTGTCGGTGGCCGTCAATCTTGCGCTCTCGCTCCTGCTCATGGGCCCGCTCCAGCACGTGGGGCTGGCGCTGGCGACCGCCGTCGCGGCGATGGTCAATGTCGGGGCACTGGTCGCGGTCCTGAGCAGGCGCGTGGAGGGGATCAACTGGACGGCCATCGGGAGATCGGCGGGCCGCGTCCTGGCCGCGTCCATCCCGATGGTCGTCGTCTGTCTCTGGGTGGCGGGTCTCGCGGTCTGGGGTCGGGAAGGGGAGTGGGCCGCGAAGAGCGTGATGCTCTTCGTCGGCATCGGGTTGAGCCTGACGGGATACTTCGGGGTCCATGCCCTGCTGCGGTCGGACGAGCTGGAGGTGGTCTGGAGGCTCGTGAGGAGAAAAGTTCAGGCCAAGGGCTAGGGGGAATGGGTAATTCTGCCGTGAGGCGTGAGGCGTCAGGCGCGAGGGGAACCTCCCGGAAAGGGCCAGGCGCCGCGAGCCACGCGCCTCTCGCCCGGGTGATCCGCACCCGCGACGGCTGGCTGGCGCTGAGCGGATCGCCGCGAGGCATCCGGGCGATCGTGCTGCCGCAACCGACCCGCCGCGCCGCGGAGGCCGCTCTCCGCAGAGCGTGCAGTGCTCCGGTGCCGGGGCGGGGTACGACGTTAGCCCTCACGAATCACGGATCACGAATCGCGAAATTGTTGAGGCGTGCGGGCAGGGAACTGTCGGAATTTCTGGCTGGCAGGCGCCGGCGTCTCGCGTTCCCGATCGACCTCTCCACGGGCACGACGTTTCAACGGCGCGTCTGGCGGGCGGCCCGCGCCATCCCGTACGGCCGCGTGCGGTCGTACCGGTGGGTGGCCATGCGGCTCGGCGGCGCCCGGTATGCGCGCGCGGTGGGACACGCGCTCGGCGCGAACCCCGTGCCGCTGGCAGTGCCCTGCCATCGGGTCCTGGCGCACGACGGCTCATTGGGCGGATTCTCCGGAGGGCTGGCCACGAAGCGCCGGTTGCTTGCCTTGGAAAGTGTCAAAAAGTCCGAAAGTCGAAAGTCTTAAAGTCGAAGGACTTTCAGACTTGACGGACTTTCGACTGTACGACCTACGATGAAGGCGGTGATCCAGCGAGTGCGTCGCGCCTCGGTCGAGGTGGAGGGCCGCGTGGTCGGCCGGATCGAGCAGGGACTGCTCGTGCTGCTCGGGGTCGCGCAAGGGGACGGGCCCGCCGACGTCGCCTACATGGTGGAGAAGATTCCCGGGCTCCGGATCTTCGGCGATGAGCAGGGCAAGATGAACCGGTCGCTCTCGGACACCGGCGGGGCCCTGCTGCTCATCTCGCAGTTCACGCTGCTCGGGGACACCGGCCGCGGGCGCCGGCCCGGCTTCGAACAGGCGGCTCCGCCGGACGCCGCCCGCGGGCTCTACGAGCAGGTCGTGGCGGGGCTGCGCGAGCACGGCCACCGGGTCGAAACGGGGGTGTTTGCCGCCCACATGGTGGTGTCGCTGGAGAACGACGGGCCGGTGACGTTTGTGGTGGATAGCCGGAAAGGTTCGTAACCGCGGGGCGCTCCCGTACGACGGGATATTGCATCGCACGGCACTGGCTGGCATACTCACCTCGAGGAGGTCGGCATGGAGAGTTGGCTCCGTGAGGATCACCCGCTCCGCCGGTTGTTCGGGACGCTGACCGAGAGCAGCTTCACCGAAAAGCTGGGCTGGCCGGACCTGAAGGTCGCCGAGTACGTCTCGAATCTGCTGGTGGACTTCACGCATATCGACCGGCTCCGCTGCATTCAGAACCAGAAGGGTGCGCGGCTGGACAGCGTGGTGGACCTGCTCTTCGAGGCGGAGCTGCTCCTGGAGGCGAATTCGGTGGACCGCGAGCGGGAGGTGCACCGCCACATCGGGGACTTCACCCTGTTCATGGCCGGCATCTTCCCGGAATATCTGCACCGGCTGAAGACCGCGGGGCTGATCCAGCACAAAGACTTCCTCGTGGACTACGTCAAGACCGGGAAGCGCTCCTACGGCATCGTGGCGCAGTTTCATTCCAGCGACGCCACAGACCACCCGCCGCTGTTCCGGAAGCTCTCCGAGAACTTCGAATTGTGCGTGACCGGCCTCGGGTTCGTCCGGTCCGCGCTGGACCGGCTGCAGGACCCGACCTACCGCAAGGCCAAGGATACCCTGCTGCATTGAAGCGGGCGGCTGCTCACGGCGTCATCCTGGTGCACGGCGGCGCCGGCGCCCGCGTCATGTCCGCCGCGCAGCGGGACTGTCTGGCGGAGGCGCTGGCCGGTGGCTTCGAGCGTCTGAGCCGCGGGGGACCCGCGCTGGAGGCCGTGGAGACGGCGATCCGGTTCCTGGAGGGCTCCGGTCTCTTCAACGCCGGGATCGGCTCGCGCCGCCAGTTGGACGGGGTCCGTCGCATGGACGCCTCGCTCATGGAAGGCAGAGGGCTTCGGGCCGGCGCCGTCGCCGCGATCGAAGGGGTGCGGCATCCCATCAGCGTCGCGCGTCTGGTCATGGACAAGACGGCGCACGTCCTGCTCGTGGGCCCTCAGGCAACGCGGTTCGCGCGGCACTTTCGAGCCGAGCGGGCCCCCGCGCGCCGCACCGGACGGCTTGCGGCGGTATCGCCGAAGCCGGATAAGATGATGCGGCTGTACCGTCTCATGATCCGCCGCCGCGGCCCGATGGGCACGGTGGGCGCCGTGGCCCTGGACCGGCGCGGCGATCTCGCCGCCGGGGCGTCGACCGGGGGCATCGCCTCCATGCTGCCGGGCCGGGTGGGGGATTCGCCGTTGATTGGATGCGGCGTTTATGCGGATAATGAGGGCGGCGCCGTCTCGATGACCGGCTGGGGCGAGTGCATCATCCGTCTCGCGGTGGCCAAGGAGATCGTAGAGCACATGGCGGCCGGGCGTGCTCCCGTCCGGGCGGCGCAGCAGACGCTCCGGACCATGGCCGCGCGCCTGAAGCCGCGCGGGACGGCCGGGGCCCTGGTGTTGGCGCCGGACGGACGCTGGGCGATCCGGCACACCACCGCGAGGATGGCCGCGGGCTGGTTTCACGGAACAGGCCGGCCGGTCGTGGCCGACAACTTTCGTGATCCGTGATTGTGACCGGAGCCTCCCATCACGAGTCACGAATTACGAATCACGCCGTGAGTGAGGGAACGATGGCGGACGTGCTCTTTCATCTGGCCTTTCCGGTCGCCAATCTCGAGGATACCAAGCGGTTCTACGTGGAGGGCCTCGGGTGCGTGACCGGCCGCGAGAGCGACCGGTCTTTGATCATGGGATTGTACGGCCATCAGATCGTCGCGCAGGTGACGGACCAGCCGTTGCGCGCCCAGAGCGGGATCTACCCGCGCCACTTCGGGCTGGTGTTTCTCGCGGAGGCCGACTGGCAGGCATTGGCCGACCGGGCCAAGGCCAAGGGCTTGAAGTTTTACCAACAGCCGAGACGCCGGTTCCCCGGCACGCCGCTGGAGCATCTCACGTTCTTCCTGGAGGACCCGTTTCATAACCTCCTCGAGTTCAAGCACTACACCCACGCCTCGGCGATCTTCGGGGAACGTCAGATGGCCGAGGTCGGCGACGTCGATGAGCCGCGCTGACTCGGCCGCCGTTTGACTTTCTCGGACTCGGCCCGCTTCTCCATCCACCGCAGGATCTGCTGTTGCCGCCGCGTGAGGTACAGCGTGCTGCGGAGCGGGTCATAGTGCCGGGGCGCCGGCAGGATGGCCGCCAGGAGCGCCGCCTCCTCCGGCGTGAGATCCAGGGCCGTTTTGCCGAAATGATGCCGGGCGGCCGCCTCTGCTCCATACACGCCGTTTCCCCACTCGACCACATTGAGGTAGAGCTCCAGAATGCGGGGCTTGCTCAGGTGCTGCTCGAGCAATCGCGCGATCAAGGCTTCGTGCGCCTTGCGGAGAAAACTCTTGTCCGTGGAGAGGTACAGGTTCTTGGCAAGCTGTTGGGTGATGGTGCTGCCGCCGCGACGCAGCGTTCCCTTGGCCCAGTTTCGCAGGGCCGCCTCCTTGATCCCGTCCCAATCGAACCCGCGATGGGCGTAGAACGTCGCGTCCTCCGCCACGATCACGGCACTCTGCAGATGGGGCGAGATCTGCGAGAGCGGCACCCACACCCACTGGGCCCGGAAGGGGCGGCGCTGCTCGCGCGCCTCCGCGCGGCGGGCGTCCATGAGCGCAGTCGAGGAAGGGTTGGACCGAGCGAGCGGCGCCACGTCGGGCAACGACCGCAGCAGGTACAGGCTGACCGCGCCGAAGGGCAGGCCCACGAGCAGCATCAACCCGAGGATGATGCGGGCCAGAGCCCTCCCGCGCATTGACTTGACCATGGCGCGATGATACACGAACTCCGTCCTTACGCCTCACCCCTCACGCCTGACGGTTTCATGAAGATACTGGAAGCGGAATTCATCGAGAGCACCACGGAGCCGCACCGGTTCGCCGGGGCGCACCTGCCCGAGGTCGCGATCGTTGGGCGGTCGAACGTCGGCAAGTCCTCGCTCATCAACGCGCTCTTCCACCGCAAGGCGCTCGCGAAGGTCAGCCGGACGCCGGGCAAGACCCGGACGGTGAATTTCTTCCGGGTGGCGACGAGCGACCCGCGGATCGGCGCCTTCTACCTGGTGGACCTTCCGGGCTATGGGTACGCGGAAGTCGCCAAGACCATCCGCGCCTCGTGGCGGCCGATGATCGAGCGCTATCTGGAGGACAGGCCCGCCCTCAAGGGCGCACTCCTGCTCGTGGATGCCCGGCACGCGACGGAGCAGGACGCGATGATGTCGGCCTGGCTGGGGGACCGGGGCGTGCCGGCGGTGATCATCGCCACCAAGAGCGACAAATTGTCCCGCGCCGACCGAGGGCCGGGCCTCGAGGCGATCCGGCAGCGGCTGGGGGTGCCGGAGACGGTCCCCGTGCTCCCCTATTCCTCCGTCACGCGCGACGGCGAACGAGAATTGTGGGACGCCCTCCGCGAATTGCTTGCAAGGTGATGGGTAATGCGTGACAGGTGACGAGAAGACCCTCATCACTCATCACCGATCACGATTTAGAATTTGACTTCGATGAAGGCTCTCTTCTTGAGGCTGGCGATCCAGGTCTGGTAGAGATCTTCGGTCTTCTGCTGGTAGAGGAGGTTCTGCACCTCCGTCTTGATCTCCGGGAAGGGACGGAACTGAGGGGGTTTTTTTTCATCCAGCCGGATGATGTGGAATCCCTCGGGGGATTCGACCGGCTCGGTGATGTCGCCGGGCTGCAGGGTGCTCAGCGCCCGCTCGATCTGAGGCAGCACCTCGCCCTGGCGGATGTACCCGAGGCTCCCGCCGCGCGCGGCCTCGGCGCCGTCCGACTGCCGGATGGCCAGGTCGCTGAAGTCCGCCCCTTTCTTCAATTGCGCGTAGACCGCGGCGGCCCGCGACCGGGCCTCGGCGCGTTCCTCCCCGGCCCGCGGGACGATCAGAATCTGGCTGATGCGGTACTCTTCGGGGAGGGAGAAACGGGGCTTGTGCTCCTCGTAGAAGCGCTGCATGTCCCGCTCGGCGACCATGACGTTCCCCCGGACCTCACGATCCACGACCCGCAGGAGGACCAGCTGCTCCTTGACGTTCTTGCGGTCGTCGGTGTTGGTTTCGTCCACGTGCTCGCCCTGTTTCTGAAGCTCCCGCATCGCGGTCTTGACCTCATCCTCCGTGACGTCCACGCCTTTGGCTTTCGCCCACTGGAGCTGGAGCTTGCGCTCGATCATCCGGTTGAGCGCCATGTATTCGGCCTGCTGCAGGCGCCGGGCCTGCTCTTCGCCCTTGTAGCGCTCCCGGATGCGCTTCGTCTCGGCGGCGCTCTCGGTCTTCAGCTCCGAGAGCATGATGACCTCGTTGTTCACCACGGCAACGATCTTGTCCGCGACGTGCGCGGCATGCCCCGGCGTCAGCAGCCCGAGGGCACATCCGGCGAGGATCGCCACGGCGGTCGGGAAGGAGAGCTGGCGGCGCGCGTGCGTCATGGCGTCGGACTCAGGTCGGGATCGGCCCCATCGGCGGCCAGTGCCGAGGTGTCCGCCACGCGGATCGTGGCGCCGGTCCGGAGCTGCGACATGAATTGCTCGAACCGTTCCTGCTGCTTTTCGGCGTAGAGCTCCCGGCGCAGGCGGTCCCTGGCAGCCTGCACGCGCTCCGGATCACCGGGGGTGCGGCTGAACAGCCTCACGAGATGGAAGCCGGCGTCGCTCTTTACGGGCTCGCTCACCATGCCGGGCCTCAACGCCCGCAGCGCCTCGTCGAAGTCCGGGCCGAACGCGCCCTTCTGGTGCAGGCCCAGGTCGCCGTTCTTGTGGCGCGTGGCGGGATCGATCGAGAATTTCTGCGCGAGCTTGCCGAACTCCGCCCCGCCCTCCAGCAGCTTCCGCAGATACTTCGCCTCGGCCTGCGAGGCCACCAGAATATGCGCGGCATGGATGTCCTCGTCCGGGATGGCGTCCGCATGGGCGGCCTCATAGGACTTCACCTCGTCCTCGGTCACCTGCACCTTGGTCTTCACCGCGTCCCGCATCAGCTCCTCCAGGACCAGCCGCTCACGGGCGCGCTGCAGCCGTTCTCGAAAGGCCGGGGTCTGGTCCAGGCCGCGCCGGTGCGCCTCCTGCAAGAGCAACTCGTTCGAGATCAACTCGTCCAGGAACTTCCGCTTCCCGCCGTTCTCCTGGAAGTGGGCCTGGATCGCCGGGGACAGCTCCGACCAGCGGAATTCAAACTCGCTTTCCGTGATGGTCTTGCCGTTGACGACGGCCAGGGCCGCCGGTTCCTGCGTGCCGGAGCCGCAGCCGGCCATGCCGGCGGCGGCTGTCAGCATGAGGGCCAAGATGGTGCGCTGCATCGGTGCGTATGAAGGCGCCGGAAGCCGGGCTGCCTGGGGGTCAGGCCACGGGCCGTTCGACGGCGGGCCCTTTCGTATCATAGAACAGCAAGGCGTGCAAGACAGCGGCGAGTTCCCCGAAGAGCGCCGGCCAGCCTGAGCCGGGCACGTGCAGCTCGAAGGAGAGGGGGCTCAGGAGCCGCAGCCGGCGCTGGTAGCGATCCATGAGCGCCCGGATCCCGGGCTCCGGCAGCTCGACCTTGGGGTTGAAGGCGAAGGCCACGGCGTTGGCTTTGACCTCCACGGTGGCCAGGCGCAAGGATTTGGCCAGGATCTTGATCTGCATGACTTCAAACAGGCGCTCTACCGGATCGGGCAGGGCGCCATAGCGGTCCTGGATCTCGCCATGGAGCAGGGCGAGGTCGCCAACCCGCGGGCTGGCGGCCAGCCGCTTGTAGAGCGAGAGGCGCTGGTGGCTGTCCGGCACGTACTCTTCCGGGATGAAGGCCGACACGTTCAGGCGCAGGATCGGGTCCGGCTCTTCCTCCACGATCGTGCCCTTCAATCCCTGCACCGCCTGCTCGACCATCTGGAGGTACAGGTCCAGCCCCACTGCGGCGATATGGCCGGACTGCTCCTTGCCGAGGAGATTGCCCGCGCCGCGAATCTCCAGGTCCGCGGCGGCGATGCGGAAGCCGGACCCCAGCTCGGTGAACTCCTGGATCGCCGTGAGCCGCTTCTGGGCCTCCGGTGTCAGGGCGCCCTCCTCCGGGATGAAGAAGTAGGCGTAGGCTTGGTGGCCCGCGCGGCCGACCCGACCCCGGAGCTGGTAGAGCTGCGACAGCCCGAAGGTGTCGGCGCGGTTGATCAGGATGGTGTTGGCCGTGGGCAGGTCGAGGCCGGACTGGATGATCGCGGAGGTCACCAGCACGTCCGCCTCGCCGCGGACGAACTTCGACATCACGGACTCCAGCAGGCGCTCGTCCATCTGGCCGTGCGCCATCACCACCCGTGCCTCGGGCACGAGCTGCTGCAGCCAGGCGCCGGCCTTCTCCATCGTCTGGACGCGATTGTGCACGAAGAACGTCTGGCCGCCGCGCGCCAGCTCCCGGATGATCGCCTCCCGGACCGTCTTCTCGTTGAACCGCAGCACCTGGCTCCGGATGCTGAGGCGGCCGGGCGGGGCGGTCTCGATCACCGAGAGATCGCGGACCCCGGCCAGCGCCATCTGGAGCGTGCGCGGAATGGGGGTGGCCGTCAGCGTCAGGACGTCCACCTGGGTCCGCAACTGCTTCAGTCGCTCCTTGTGCCGCACGCCGAACCATTGCTCCTCGTCGATGATCACCAGGCCGAGATTGCGGAACTGCACGTCCTTCTGGAGCAGGCGATGCGTCCCGATCACCACGTCCACGGTGCCGGCGGCCAGGTCGGCCAGGATGGTCTTCAGCTCTTTGGGCGTCTGGAATCGGGAGAGCATCGCCGCGCGGATCGGAAACGGGGCCAGGCGCTGCGCGAAATTCTCGTAGTGTTGCTGGGCCAGGAGCGTGGTCGGGACGAGGATCGCCACCTGCCGGTTGTCCTCCACCGCTTTGAACGCGGCGCGCATGGCTACCTCGGTCTTCCCGTAGCCGACGTCGCCGCACACGAGGCGGTCCATCGGCTTCGGCGCCTCCATGTCCCGCTTCACGTCTTCGATCGCGCGCAATTGATCGGAGGTCTCTTCGTATTCGAACGCCGCTTCAAATTCGTGGGTCAGCGTGCTGTCCGGGGCGTATTCGGCGCGGCGCACCACCTCCCGGTTGGCATGCAGGTCCACGAGCTCCTTGGCCATCTCCTCGATGCCCTTCCTGACCCGGGCGGTCGTCCGGGCCCAGCTGCTGCCTCCCAGGCGGTCCACGCGGGGCACGTGCCCCTCCGCGCCGGTGTAGCGCTGGACCTGGTTGAGGCGGTCGAGCGGCACGTAGAGCGTGTCGCCGCCGGAGAACTCCAGCACCAGATAGTCGCTCTCGAACTCCTGTACCGTCAGCCGGCGGAGCCCCCGGTAGCGGCCGATGCCGTGCTGCACGTGCACCACGAAATCGCCCTCGTTCAGGTCCTCCAGCGACGACAGAAAGGTCGCGGCCTTGGTCTTGGCCGGCGGGCGGTGGCGCAGGCCCTTGGCGAACAATTCTTCCTCGGTCACGACCGCGAGCCCGGCCTGGGAGACGAACCCGGCCGAGAGATCGCCCTGGCTGAGGAAGAATGGAGGCTTCCGGCCCGGCGGGGCGTCCCAGGATGCCGGTTGCCAGAGAACCGCCGGCAGAGTGTGCTCGGCGAACAGGGCGAGGAGGCGGTCCACCTGCCCGCGGCTCCGGGCGACGATGACGACGGGGCCGGCCCCACGGAGCCGATCGAGCGTGACCAGCGTGTCGCTGAAGGGCGTCCCGCGCAGACCCACCCCGACGCTCTGCGGCGACTGGACCGGCATGGCCGCGACCGGCTCGCAGGCGGCGTCCGCGTCCAGCGGCTCCATCCGGAGACCGGCCGACCGGTCGAGCCGCGCGCGGAGCTCCGTCCATGCGACGAACAGCCGCGCGGGGTCCGGGTACGGTCCGCTGTCCGGCAGGCTGCCGCGTTTCTGATAGGCGTCCTGCACCTGGCCGGCGAATTCCTCCGCCTGCCGGGCCAGGCTGTCCGGGTGCTCCAGCACGACGAGGGGCGGCTCGCTGAAGTACTCCAGCACCAGGTCCATGGACGGGTAGAGATCGGGTCCCCGCCACTCGTCGCCGGCCGCCGGCTCCGTGCGCGTGCCCGCCGGGGCGATGCACTCCCGCGCGGGCAAGAGCCAGGCCTCTGTCAGGCCGCCGGTGGATTTCTGGGTCGCCGGATCGAAGCGCCGGATGGACTCCACGGTGTCCCCGAGAAATTCCACCCGCAGGGGCTCGGCGTAGGCCGTCGAATACATGTCCATGATCCCGCCCCGGACGCTGAATTCCCCCGGGATCTCCACGACGGAGCTCCGGCGGTAGCCGAGCCTGAGCAGCTTCGCGATCAAGGTCTCCCGATCCATCGTCTGGTCGGGCTTCAACGCGAAGCACGCCTCCAGGAACAGCGACCGCGGAAGGAGGCGTTGGACGACGGCTTTCACGGACGCGACCAGCATGGTGGGCGTCCCGGCCGTCAGACGGCGCAGGGCCTGCATGCGCTGGGCGATCAGCTCGACGTGCGGGGGCGTGGCTTCATACGGCAAGGTCTCCCATTCCGGGAACGGCGCCAGCCAGTCTGCCGGCAGCCCGAGCATGGCGTGAAAGAAGCGGAGGTCGTCGATCAGCCGCTCCGCGGCGTCCTCCGTCGGCGTCACGACCAGCCAGGACCCGGCGCCGCGCGCGAGCAGGGTCAGCGCGAACGCCGTGGTGGATCCATGGACGCCGGTGAGACAGGGCCTGGCCCCAGGACGGCGCAAGGCGTCGCGGACAGGCTGCAAGATGTGGTCCCAGGAAGACGGGACTGGGGTCACGGTCAGGCCTTTGGAATTCTCGCCGAGGTGTCCACGATGTGTTGCACAAGGCGGGTGGTGGAGACGTCCGGGATGAGCGGGATCGTCACGACGCGGCCGCCGCGCGCCTCGACCGTGTCGCGGCCGACGATCCGGTCGGCCGGCCAGTCGCCGCCCTTGACCAGGACGTCCGGTTGAAGTGCCTTGATCAAGGCGCCGGGGTCCGCCTCGGGAAAGAGCACGACGTAGTCGACGCAGCCGAGCGCGGCCAGGACTTCCGCGCGCTCGCTCTCCGGCACGATCGGCCGCCCCGGCCCCTTGTTGAGCGACCGCACGGAGGCATCGGAATTGACGCCGACGACGAGCAGGTCCCCGAGGTCTCGGGCGGCCTGCAGATAGCGCGTGTGGCCGATGTGCAGCAGGTCGAAGCAGCCGTTCGTGAAGACGATGCGTTGGCCGTCCGTGCGGTGCTTCGCCAACCGGGAAACCAGCTCAATCCTATCGATGATCTTATTCGGCATCGGTCCTGAGGCATGATACCTCGGCAGTGAGGCAAATCCTAGCCCGGATGTTCTGCCATGACCCTGGCCCCTGTCGTCCTCGCCCTTCCCCTGATTCTGACCAGCCGTCCTATTGACAGCAGGACACAGGGAGGTATATACAAAAGTCGAAAATAGGTTCCGGGTGATGGAGTTCACCTAACCGCTGGGGCTCACCCCCCGGCTGATAACTCCTACCAGTCTTGGTAGGAGTTTTTTTTTGACAAGGAACCGGGCGCACGTAGCGTCAATCCTGATCGACATGAGGAGCGCATGAACACACCGGCTTCGCGCGCGGCGGGCCTATTGAGCGCCGCAAGCGTTCTCTTTTTTGCCGCCCTCTCTGTGGCGTGGTGGCCCGGCCTCGTGACGGCGGCCGAGCCCTTGAAAATTGACGGGCTGCCGAAGGAACCACGACAATTTCGAGCACAAGTCGACCAGATACTCACCAGGGTCGATGCTCTGATAACGAAGCTCAAGGCGGACCCTAGGAACCGGACAATCGTCCTGGACCTTCTCCAAACCCGTGACGACATCTTGCGAGAGATCGTCAAAATAGAGTCCGCCCCAGGCGACGCCAAATGGACTGCGCGTGAGATGCGCGAGAGCGTGGAGGCCAAGCTGAAGCTCCTCAAAGAGCAGTACGACAAGGCGTCCGGAACATGAGGATTCGCCACGATACGCCGCAGGTGATGGAGTTCGCCTAAATCGCGGGGCGGTAAACTCCGCCCGCTGATGACTCCTACCAGTGCACCTGGTAGGAGTTTTTTGTCTGCTGTGCCAATGCCTGCATTTCCTCAAACACAATGGCTTCTGGCCCAGTTGGACGCCGGCCGCCATGTCCTGCACGAGATGGGACCGAATTTCTCCGGGCTGGAGACCAGAATGGAGGAATTACACGGGCGCCTGGAGACTGGTTGTTTCCGGCTGGCTGTCCTGGGGCAGTTCAAACGGGGAAAGAGCACGCTTCTGAATGCCCTCTTGGGCGAGCCGCTCCTGCCGACCGGCATCCTGCCGGTGACAGCTATCCCCACTATCCTTCGATACGGCGCACAACGCCGTGTACGGGTCATCTTCTTCGATGGTCACTGCGAAGCCCATCAGGGGTCCCCGGATGTCTTGGCCAAAATCCTCGCCCGCCACGTCACGGAAGAGGCCAATCCTGCGAACCGGTTGGGCATTGCCAGGGTCGAGGTGGAGCATCCCGGCGAGTTGCTCGCCAAGGGCGTCGAGATCATCGACACACCGGGCATCGGCTCCACCATGCTGCACAACACCCGCACGGCACGTGAGACAGTGCCGGTCTGCGATGGGGCACTCTTCGTCTTGTCGCCAGACCCGCCCATCACCGAGGCCGAAGCCCAGTTCCTAAGAGCGGTCAAAGATGCGGTCGCCCGAATCATGTGCGTGTTGACCAAAGCCGACCTGCTGAACCCGACGGAGCGGCATGAGATGCTTGGCTTCATGGGTCAGGTTGTGCAGGGCCACGCGGAATGCTCCGTGCCGCTGCGCATCTTCCCGGTCTCAGCGCTTCAGGCCCTTCAAGCGCGCTCCACACGCTCGGAGGACGCCTGGCGGGAGAGCGGCCTCGGGGAATTGGAAGCATACCTGACCCGGTTTCTCTTGGCCGAAAAGACCGAGGCGCTCCAGGACGCGATTCGCGGCAAAGGCAGCCGGGTGATCGGTGAAGCGCTTTTTGCGCTGGACCTGCAACGCAAGGCCATCGAGTTGCCGCGCCATGAACTCGAGCGCCGGTCCTCGCGGCTGGAGACGCACCTCGCCAAGGTCCAAATGGAACGGGTCTATTTTCGGGATCGCTTAGCCGGAGACCGCCGCCGGCTCCTCGATGACCTGGACCGTCTCTCCAAGGAATTGAGTGGCCGGGCGCGCGACCGGCTGACCCGATGCTTTCAGAAAGTCCGTCGGGAGCTGGGCCCGCATGCAGCTCCGACGCGATGGGAGCAAGAAGCGCACCTTGCGCTCTCGGCAATGGTGGATGAGATATTCGAGCGAGCGGCCGGAGAAGTGCCAGCCACGACCGAGACGCGCTTTCACGAGGTTCAGCAGACCCATTGCCGGCATGTGGAAAGTCTCCTTGACCAGATCCGCAGGAGCGCGGCCGATCTGTTCGAAGTCGCCTGCCTGGAGGGCGCGACGCTCGACCGCGTCGAGCCGCTCAGAGAACCACTGCTGGTCCGCCGACGATGGGTGACTTCCTTCACGGAAGAAGCCGGCTTCTGGCTCACCCGGCTTCTGCCTGGCCCGCTCCGGGCCAAGCGACTGGAGCGGAAGATTCAGGAGGAGATCGACTATCTCGTCGCGCGCAATGCGGAAGAGCTCCGGTGGGCGACGCGCCAGAACGTTGAAAACGCGATCCGAAGCTTTCAGGCCAGGCTGGAGGCTCAGATTGACGCCGCGATCCACACGATCCGGACGGCCGTCCAGACCGCCCTGGACTCTCAGTCACGGCGTGAGGCGCGTTCCGTGCCGGAACTGGAGCGCCTCGCGACTCATGTTGAGCGTCTGGAAGAACTACGGGCAGCTCTGTCCCCGACAGCCGGCACGCAACCCGGGAGCCCGGTCTAAGATGCACCGCTCGAGAATCACATCTGGAACGCCTGAATGGAGCGGCATGCTGAACGACTCCCAGCGGAGGAGTCTGCGCATCGCGATGCGCCTGATCGAAGACAGGGTGCAGGAGATCGAGTGGCTGCTGGATCACCCAGCGCAACATCGGCTCATGTCCGAGGTCACAAACGACATCAGCGATCCCTTGGCACAGGCGCTGCGGGAGAAGATTCCCCACGTGTATGAGGTGATCACGACGGTCCGCGACCGCTTCGCCCTGCCCATCGAGACCAAGCAGGCGAGCAGAGAGGCGTCAAAGGGTCTGGCCCAGCTCTGGGCCATGCTCCAGGAGGCCAACGCCGAGGCCCTTCGGCGCTATGGAGAGGTCCGTCCCGGCCTTGCTCCACGGCTTGACCCTGAGATCACAGCGCTGGCCGGATTGATGCTTGAGCTGCGCGACTTGCTCTTCGGCAACCTTGCCGGAGCCGATGTGGAGAGCCAGAAGCACCGTGCGCACTAGCCGCCCCCCGTCTCTGCCTCTGACAGCTCGGAGAGCGACCCTTGGCGCAGCTCACCTCGTCGGCCGGAATGCAATCGTGCGAGCTCTGCTCGAACACCTCCGAGAGGGTCGGTCGGCATTCCTCGTCGGCGAAGCGGGTATCGGGAAGACCGCCATCCTTCGCGCCGTGGCGGCGCGCGCCCAAAGAGCGCGTGATCCGCGGCGACCGATCTATTGCGGCCATGGTTCGACGCTGAAAGCAAGCTTGATCTCTATGGCGCGTCAGCTCCTGCTCTCGGAGGCTCCGCAGGTCGCGATGTCGGAAGAGGCCTTGGGCCGGCTGTCAGTCGGCAACTTGAAACGGCTGGTCCTCCCGCGGCTCCGGTCTGGACGGTACGCGCTGCTGCTGGATCATTTTGGTCTGGTTCGAGGCGCGTACGCGACGTTCCTCGAAGACTTGACACGCAGGGTGAAGGTGCCAGTTGTCTTTGCCGTGCGCTCCCTCGATCCGCGCGAGAGCGGGAGGCTGTGGTGGATTGCCGTCGGGCATGCGACAGTCGAGGTCCCGCCTCTCCGTTTCAGCGAAGCTCGGCGATTGATCGAGCGCTGTCTGGAAGAGAGCAGGGTTCACCTCCCGGATAGGAGGGACTTCATCAGCGGGTTGCTCAGGGAAGCGCACGGGATTCCTGGCATAGTCACTCGCATCTGCGAGATGGCTGTCGACGCCCGGTACCAAATTGCCGGCCGAACCGATCTTCGGCTGCTGTTCCTCGATCTGACGATACACAATGTTCGGGACCACATCGAGGCGGAAGCGCAAATCCCGCTGCGTGGGCCGGTTCCTCTATCGGGCCGGGTCTGCTGACAACTTCAATTCCAATTAGGGGGAGGGCGCACATGGGATCACGACAAAGCCGCGTGGTTCTTATAGGGGTCATCTGGCTCGCCTGGCCCGGGATTAGCCTTTCAGATGAGAAGCCCCAGGCGACGATCAGCATGCAGGAGGCAACCCGCATCGTCTTGGATGCAGTTTCCGAACGCAACCATCCGCGAAATTGCATTGGAGACCGAAAAGGGCAACCTCGTCTACCAGGTTGAGCGCACCACCGCACAAGGGCAAAAAAGGAACTGCACGTCAATGCCGCGAATGGCCGGATCGAAAAGGTCGAGCACGACTGACGGCTCGCGTCGGCGCGAAGGAACCGACATGGCGCCTCGTCGAATCGTGTCCGTCGAGCGTCCTTTTCATGGACGGAGATGCAGGCAGCGAAAGAATGGAACATGGAAATAACCTGGCTCATGGCCGCAACGTGGATCGCGATGGCGCTCGTGGCGGCGCTTCTGTCCATCAGGCTTGGCATCTCCGTCGCGCTCATGGAAATCGCAATCGGTGCCGTCGGGGGAAACCTCATCAATCTGGAGCACACGGCCTGGCTCGATTTCCTTGCGGCATTCGGCAGCGTGCTGCTCACGTTCCTCGCGGGTGCTGAAATCGACCTCGGGATCATGCGAGTCCGATGGCGAGAGACGATTTCGATAGGATTCATCTCCTTTCTCGGGCCTTTCCTGGGCGCCATGGCCTATGCGCACTGGGTGGCCGGATGGTCGCTGGAAGCCTCCGAGATCGCGGGCATCGCCCTGTCCACAACCTCCGTCGCGGTGGTCTATGCCGTCATGGTCGAGCGAGGCTATACCGCGACCGACTTGGGGAAGGTCATCCTTGCGGCCTGCTTCATCACCGACCTCGGGACGGTCCTGGCACTGGGGCTGCTGTTCGCGAGCTACGACTGGTGGTTACTGATCTTCAGCGCCGCGACGGCGCTGTCGCTGTGGGTCCTGCCGCGGTTCTACCCATGGTTATTTGGGATCATGGGCAGCCGCATCTGCGAGCCGGAGACCAAGTTCATCCTGCTCGTACTGTTTGGGCTTGGGGGACTGGCTCAGGCCACCCACAGCGAAGCGGTGTTACCGGCGTATCTGGTGGGAATGGTTCTATCCCCTGTGTTCCTCGCCAACCAAACCCTGGCCCAGCGTATGCGGGTAATCGCGTTCACGATCTTGACCCCCTTCTATTTCTTAAAAGCCGGCGCGCTCGTGGATTTCACGGCAGCCGTCGCAGGCGCAACTCTCATTGGGGTCTATCTGGCGGTCAAGGTGGCGGCGAAATTCATCGGCGTCTGGCCGTTGACATTCGCATTTGGTTTCGGTCGGCGCGAAGGACTCTATACTACGCTGCTCATGTCCACTGGCCTGACGTTCGGCACCATCTCGGCGCTCTACGGACTGAACCACGGCTTGATAACTCAGGATCAGTACACCATTCTGGTCGCGGTTGTCATCTTGAGCGCACTGGTCCCTACCCTGATCGCAGAGCGCTGGTTTGATCCCGGGACACCGCCCGAGGAGGGAATAGCTCGACGGTCAATGGATTCCGACTCGAACGCCTGGCCCCAGGAGCCACACTCCTCGCCTCGGCTATAAAGGAGACATCGCCCATGTTTGGTAAAATCCTCATCGCCAATGATGGATCAGAAGGCGCCAGGAAAGCGCTTAAAGTCGCGGTGGATCTGGCCAGGAACTATGGCTCGGAACTCCATTCCATCTCAGTGGAGGAGCGCCTGCCACACTATGCCGCGACCGTGGGTGAAGTCGTGGAAGCCAAGCACGAGGCTGCAGAGTATTTTCGTCTGCTGACTATTCAAGCTGGAATGGCCGCGACAGAGGCCGGTGTTCGGCTCACGCCCCATGTGCTGCCCGGGCACGAGGTCGAGACCATCGTGACGTTCGCCAAAGAGCACAGCTTTGATCTGCTCGTCATCGGTTTCATGGGGCACTCGAGAATTTTCGGACGGATCTGGGGCAGCACGTCCCAAAATCTGGCGAAACTGTCCCCTTGTTCGGTCTTGATCGTCAAATAACCTGTCACGAGTGGCAAAGACCGCTGTCTCTGCCTTATCGTGAGCCTTGCGCACGTCGACAATCCCTCATTGATCTCGCGCACAATCCTCGACATGAAAAACATCTCCAGGAACGTCTGGGTGACCGGCTGGGTCAGCTTCTTCATGGATGTCAGTTCCGAGATGGTCTACCCGCTTGTCCCGTTGTTTCTGTCTTCTTCACTGGGCGCGAGTAAATTCATCGTGGGATTGATCGAAGGGATCGCCGAATCCGCAGCGAGTCTGCTCCAACTCTTCTCCGGTGTGCTGGCGGACCGCTCCGGCAAGAACAAGTTTTTGATGGCGATGGGGTACGGGGTCTCGGCTGCCTCACGGCCCATCCTGGCGGTCGCAACCGGATGGGGGATGGTGTTTTCAGCCCGGTTCGCCGACCGAGTCGGCAAGGGCATTCGAACCCCGCCGAGGGATGCCATCATTGCGGCATCCACGCCGATGAATCGGCTGGGATTGGCCTTTGGTTTCCATCGCGCCATGGACCAGGCCGGCGCCGTCGTGGGACCGGCCGTCGCCCTGCTTCTCCTCACGGTCTGGACCGACGACTATCGCCTGGTCTTCTGGCTCTCCGCCCTGCCCGGCGCCCTGGCCGTCCTTCTCATCGTGGGTTTCATTCGGGCCGATGGACCGGGTCCCTCGATCGGAGCGATCGGCGGCTGGTCCGTCAGACGCCGTGATGGGCGCTTACTGGTGTTCATCGTGTCGATCGGGCTGTTCTCTTTCGGCAATTCCAGCAATGCCTTTCTGATTCTCAAAGCGGACCAGGTGGGAATGAGCCCGGGATGGATATCCGGCATCTATTTACTCTTCAACGGCGCGTATGCGCTGGTGTCGGTGCCGGCCGGAATGTTGGCGGACCGGGTCGGACGACGAAAGGTCATTGCGGGAGGGTTCGTCCTGTTCGCTGCCGTGTACGCCGGATTTGCCGCGGCGACCGCTCTCTCGCACATTGTGGTCTTATTCGCAGCATACGGGGTGCAGATGGGTTTGACCGAGGGGGTTCACAGAGCCTACCTGGGCACGTTGCTTCCGGCGGGGAAAAGGGCCACAGGATATGGGCTGTACCACATGGTGGTGGGTCTGGCAGTGCTTCCGGCGAGCGTCATCGCTGGGTTCTTGTGGGATTCTGCGGGAAGCGCCGCTCCGTTCTGGTTCGGCGCAGGAATGGGACTTCTTGCGGCCCTCATATTCATCGGCTTCTCCGGAAGAGAACGATGAGCTGTTGGATGGTCAATGAGCTGGTCTGATAAGCCTTATTCGACCACGATGGCGCCGGGGATGGCGCCGGAGATCTTCAGGGCGCCGAGCTCGTCGCCCCCGCGGAAGGTCTGCTCCATCTGGACGGAAAATCCGACGGGGGCGGGCTTCGAGAAGCAGAGGCTGGCGGACTCATTCGGGCGGATCTTCGCGGACTCCTCGGTGCCCCAGAAATAGGAGAATCCGCGCTGGCAGGCCAGCTCATCGGGCGTGTCCCGGAAGAAGAAGACCCAGACCGGCTTCAAGCGCAGGTTGACGAACCGGACTTCGTCCCCGGGCCGTACCTTCACGTCCCGGGGGGTGATCTCGCCCTCCTGGATCAGGACCTCGTGGACCTTGCCGGTCAGGGTGCCCGTGGGCAAGCTGGAGCAGCCCTCGGCGAGGAGGAGCGCCGCGAGAATGAGTAACAGGCCCCTTGCGGTCATCAGCGAGAGTTCCCAGGCGCCGCTCCGTGGGCGCTACGGCTTGATCAGATACCGCCCATACACCAGCCCGGCCAGCCCCCCGCCCAGCAAAGGCCCGATCCAGTAGACGATATGGTAATTCCAGTACCCGGCGGCCAGCGCAGGCCCGAACGTCCGGGCCGGGTTCATGGAGGCGCCCGTGAGCGGCCCTCCGACCAGGATGTCGCACATGATCGTGAGGCCGATGCCGAACCCGCCGATCGTCTTCCAGGTGCCGCGCTCGTCGATGCCGGTGCCGTACACGACCATCACCAGGAAAAATGTGAGGACGGCCTCGATCAGAATGGCGGTCTTGCCGGAAACGCCGGCTGCCACACCGGGCGTGCCGAGATTCACGGGCCGCCATACCGATTCCGGAAAGATCTGCAGCAAGAGGAAACCCGCCACGGCTGCGCCGAACAGTTGCGAGACCCAATACGCTGCGGCAAGCGGCGTCGAGATTTTCCCGCCCACCCAGGCGCCGAAGGTGACGGCGGGATTGTTATGGCCTCCCGAAATGTGCCCCAGGGCCGAGATGAGCACCGCCATCATGCATCCGTGGGCGAGGGCAATACCGATCAAGCCCGTGTTCGTGACTTTGCCCTCCATCAGTTGAGCGATACAGATCGCTCCGGCTCCGACGAAACAAAACGCAAAGGTTGCGATGGCTTCCGCGACGCACGACTTGGTGGCCTTGTCATTCATCCTTCCACCCCCTTCTAGGTTGACTACTCTCTCCTGCTGAACTCGTCCAGGGCGTGCCTGCCGAGTTCATATCCCCAAGTCTCGTCACTCGTATCTCGTGAAGCGTATCTCGTCCTTCGGTTCAGACACGTCACGCTTCACGAACGATGCGTCACGTGCGGCTTACGGCAGTTTCGGCGCGGGCATGTCCCGCAGGTCGCCGGTCAGGCTCTTCATGAACTCCACGAGATCCTTTTTTTCCTGATCCGTCAGGTTCAAGGCGGTCATGAACGGGTCCTTGCCTTTCACGGCCTCTCCGCCGCGGTTATAGAAGTCCATCACCTCTTCGAGCGTCTTGAAGCCGCCGGTGTGCATGTAGGGCGCGCTGAGCTCGATGCTGCGCAGGGAGGGCGTCTTGAAGGCGCCACGGTCCGCATCCCGCTTGGTCACCGCATACCGCCCGACGTCCTCCTTCAACGGCCCGGTCTGCGGCACGCCGATGTTGTGGAACTTGTTGTCGGTGAAGTTCGGGCCGTTGTGGCAGAGCACGCAGCGCGCCTTCCCCTGGAACAGATCAAAGCCGCGGTGCGCCGATTCGGACAGGGCGGCCTTCTCCCCCCCGACGAACCGGTCGAAGGCGGAGTTGGTCGAGATCAGCGTCCGCTCGAACGCCGCAATGGCCCGCGCGATGCCGTCCGGGGACACGTCTTCGCCGAAGACCTCCTCGAACCGCTTCCGGTAGGCCCTCACCTTTCTGAGCTTCTTGACCACACCGTCGAGCGTTTCGGCCATCTCGATGGGATTCTGGATCGGCCCCAGCGCCTGTTCTTCCAGGGACCCCGCCCGGCCGTCCCAGAACTGGAGATGGTTGTAGGCCGCGTTCACGGCCGGCGGGGCGTTCCGCCCGCCCTGCTTGCCGCCTACGCCGAGCGAGAACTGCCGGGGATCCGAGAAGGCTTTCGCGGGTACATGGCAGCTCGCGCAGCTCACGCTGCCGTCCTTGGACAGGCGTGGGTCGAAAAACAGCAGCTTGCCGAGCTCCACCTTGGCCTGGAATTGAAGGTTATTCGCGGGTACCGGGACGTTCGGCAATTGGCCGAGCGCGAGGTTCGATTCTTCGCTGAGGCCGCTCTCCGGACTCTGCAGCAGCAAAATACTCACGACAGCCAGGAGGACGGCTCGCCTCCCGTTCCGATATTGCCAGATCATGTCCGCTCCTTTCCCTCGTGACGTCCGCCGATCGGCGGCCCCTAGTAATCCTGTGTAGACGGGGTGCTATCTACCGCACCCATGCTCGGGAAGTCAATGGCGTTGGCGGGGCGGAGACATCGCCCGGATGGACGGCGCCGGAGCCGAACCGCTCATTGAGAGCGTCCATGACGGCGGTGGCGTGGTCAGCGCGCGGATGATCGAAGAGGCCGGGCGCCGCGGCGACGAGGTCCCCGAGCGAGAGGCCGATCAGGCGGTACCGCGTGCGCGGGCGGACTAGGGCGGCGACGGCCGGCCTGATCTCCCGCCACATCGGCGCGTCGCGGTTCAATGGCCCGGAGAAATGCCGCTGGCGCGTGGTGATCTTGAAGCGCGCATCCTTGAGCTTGATCCGGAACGAGCCCGCGGCCAGTCCCTCCCGCCGCAGATCGGGAGTCAGGCGCCCCAGAAATTCCCGCACGGTCTCCTCCAGGGTGAGGAGGTCCGCCGTGTCCGCCTCGAAGGTGGTCTCATGGCCGATGGTCTTGGGCGGCCGGGCCGGCACGACCGGCTCCGGATCGTAGCCCTGCGCGAGGGCCTGGATCGCCCGGAGGCGATGGCCCCAGACCCGGCGCAGGTCCGGCTCGAAGCGCGGATCGGAGAGGTCGCCGAGGACGCGGAGGCCCGCGCGCGTGAGGATCGCCGCGGTCTTCGGGCCGATGCCCGGCAGCGCCGCGACCGGTTGCGCTGCGAGGAAGGCGGCTTCTGTCCCGGGCTCGATCACCGCGAGGCCGTCCGGCTTGTGGCGATCGGCCGCAATCTTGGCGACCGTCTTGCCGGTGGCGACGGCCACGGTGCACCGGAGGCCGGTCGCCTCCAGCAGGGCCTGCTTGACCATGCGCGCCAGCGCCGCAGGGTCGGGGTGCCGGAGCTGGAGGGTCGTCGTCTCGGCGTAAAACTCGTCGATGCTGCTCCACTCCATGACCGGAAGGAGACTCTGCAGCGTGTCCCGCATGCGCTGGTGCATGCGGCGGTAGAGATCATGATCGGGAGGGACCACGACGAGGTCCGGGCAGAGCCGGAGCGCATGGGCTGTGGGCATGGCGGCTGTCACGCCGAAGCGGCGCGCGGCGTAGCTTGCCGCCGTGATGACCCCGCGGGGCGGGGCGGCCCCGACGGCGAGGACCTTGTCGGCCAGCGCGGGGTTCGCCGCGACCGCGGAGGACGCGTACATCGCGTCCACATCGCCGAACAGGATTTGCCGCGGCCACCGTTTTCGCTCGCTCATGACGCGCCAACTAGGCTCGCCGCTCGTCGTTCGTATCTCGCACGCGCTTCACGAGATACGCTTCACGCCAGGGCGCTTTATTCTAACGGATGTCGAGACGGCGCAGAAGGTCCTGGAGGTCGGGGGCGGTGCGGAGCTCCGGCTTGGCCTCGATCGCGCGGAGCACGACCTCGCGGGCCATCGCCGGACGGTCGATCCGGAGCAGGGTCTGGGCGATCACGCGGATCGCGCGCTCCGGGGCGGGCAGGGTCAGCGCGCCGTTGTAGGCCAGACGGAGGTGCTCCCGGGCGAGCTTCGGGCGGCCGGAATCCTGCTGGAGCAGCGCCTGGTAGAGATGCGCGACAAAATCAGAATTGTTCTGGTCCAGGGCGAAGCGCGTTTCCTGGTTGAGCTGAGCCAGCCGTCCTTCGCGGAAGAGCCGATCGTAGTGGGCGTAGGGGGTGGTCTCCTCGGCCCGGTCGGGATCAACACGGGGGAAGTCCGGCCGGGCCGGCCTCGTGTGGCCCGCCGGCGGCCGCGGCGACGCTCCTGCATCCCGCCCCCCGAGGTCCGGCCGCGCCGTCATCTGAATGACATCGCGGGTGGTGACCGCGGCCAGGATCACGCCGTCTTCGACGCGCACCATGCGCGAGTGAATCTCGGTCTCCGGGCCGACCTGGGAGAGGGTGCCGGTCACGATGGCTTCGACCCCGAGGAGCTTGCCGATCGATTTGACCGTGGCGTCGTCCATCAGACCGCTCGTGCCGAGCTTCAGTTCCCGCATGACTTTGTCGAGCTGCGCGCGCTCCACGACCTCCACCTGCCCCGCGTTCACGAGCCTGGTCGTGACCCGTTCGGCGAGGAGGCGACCGCGCGCGGAGGGCACGTAGTTGGAACCCTGCGCTTCCGAGTACTCGATGACGGCGATGGTCTTGTGTTGAAGCTTCGGCACATCGGCCAGAATCGCCGCGGCGATGATCTCCGTCGCGTCCGATTTGGCGGGAGGTTGCGCGGATGAGATCGGAACAGGAGGCCTGCCGTTACAGGCCGCGAGCGCGCCGAGGAGGGCGAAACCAACGACCCGGCAGAGTGCCGGCACACTTCCAGCACGCATAGCAGGAAACCCTAGCAAACTCCCCCCGAAAGTGCAATTGAACGGGGAAACAGTACCTGGCAGGTTCGTCGGGTCTTCAGCGCGCCTGACGCCTGACGCCTGACGCCTGACGTTGAAGCTGCTCCAGGACAGCAGCGGCCAGCAGGGGAAACATGATCTCGTGGTGGCCGATGAGGGAATAGCCGCGCCCGTTTTTCTGCGTGGGCCGCTTCACGACGTTGGTGAACGGGCGGTAGTGCGAGAGGAAATCCATGTTGACGGTCGTGATGTCGCTCAGGGGGTGGCCGAGGTTGCGGCCGAGCGTCACGGTCTTGAGGAACACCTCCGGCAGGATCACGGCGGAACCGAGGTTGAGATAGACGCCGCCTTCCATCCGGGCCACGACCGCGGCGAGCTTCCGGAAGTCCAGCAGCGAGGTTGCGCCGATCGCCGCGCCGTCGGCCGACGGATGCAGGTGGATGCGATCGGTCCCCAGCGCGACGTGCACGGTGACCGGAATGCCGAGGCGCGCGCCCGC
>CAYJUM010000016.1:0-42371 GCA_964373355.1 uncultured Nitrospirales bacterium
GGCGCCGCGTGAAGCGCGGGCAGAATAACAAATGCCCCGGGAAAGTTCAAGGCAGGTGCCGGCCCCGTCGACACGGGAGGTTCATTCATTGACTTCATCCGGAGTGCTGACTACAATCTCGTCCGAGGTCCTCCACCCGTGCCGTCGCAATTCGTCCACCTCCATCTGCACACCCAGTACAGTCTGTTGGACGGCGCGAACCAGATCGATGCGCTGATCCGGCAGGTCAACAGCTTCGGCATGCCGGCGGTCGCCATCACCGATCACGGCAACATGTTCGGGGCGGTGGAGTTTTACCAGAAGGCCCGGGCCGCTGGCGTGAAGCCGATCCTCGGCTGCGAAGCCTATCTCGCCCCGGGGAGCCGCCTGGGCCGGGAAGGCCATCTGGCGCACAACGACTACTACCATCTCATTCTGCTCGCGGCCGATCGCACCGGCTACCAGAACCTCATCAAGCTCATCAGCAAGGCCTATCTCGAGGGGTTTTACTACAAGCCCCGCATGGACAAGGAGCTCCTCCAGCAGCACCACGAGGGCCTGATCGCCCTTTCCGGCTGCCTCAGCGGGGAAGTGCCCTATTTGATCGGACAGAAGGACATGGAGGGCGCCGTCCGTGTCGCCGGCGAATACCGGGAGATCTTCGGGCGCGACCGGTACTATCTCGAGGTCCAGGCCAACGGCCTGGAGCACCAACGCGTGGCGAACCGCGGGCTCGTGGAGATCCACCGCAAGCTCGGAATCCCGCTGACGGCCACCAACGACTGTCACTATCTCAAGAAGGAGGACGCGCGCCCCCACGATGTCATGCTGTGTCTGCAGACCGGCAAGACACTGAACGACGCCAACCGGCTCCGTTTTGACACCGACCAGCTCTACGTCAAGTCCTCGGAGGAGATGGTGGCGGAGTTCGCGGAGCTGCCGGAGGCGGTCCGCAATACCTGCCGCATCGCCGAGGCCTGCAGCCTCGAGCTGGCCTTCAACCGGTCCTACCTTCCGCAATACAAGGTGCCCGAGGGCTACACGCGTGAGACCTATCTGGAGACGCTGGCCACGGCAGGCCTGGCCGCCCGGCTGCGTGAGCATCCCCGCCGGTTTCCCCCCGACGCGTATGAGCTGCGGCTGCGCGAGGAATTGCTGGTCATCACCACCATGGGGTACGCCGGCTATTTCCTGATCGTTTGGGACATCATCAACTTTGCGCGCTCACGCGGGATTCCGGTCGGGCCAGGCCGCGGCTCGGCGGCGGGCAGCCTGGTAGCCTACGCCCTTCGCATCACCGACATCGATCCGTTGGAGTACCACCTGCTCTTCGAGCGGTTCCTCAACCCCGAGCGGGTCACCATGCCGGACATCGACATGGACTTTTGCATGGACCGGCGCGGCGAGGTGATCAACTACGTCATCGAGAAGTACGGCGCGGAGCACGTCTGCCAGATCATCACCTTCGGCACCCTCGGCGCGAAAGCCGCCATCCGGGACGTCGGCCGAGTGATGGAGATCCCCTACGCCGAGGTGGATCGGGTGGCCAAGCTGGTCCCCTCCCAGTTGAACATCACGCTGGAGGAAGCCCTGGCGCAAGAGCCGCGGTTGCGTGAGCTGACGGAGACCGACCCGAAGATTGCGGAGCTCATGGCCACGGCCCGGTCCCTGGAGGGGCTCGCCCGCCACGCCTCGACGCACGCCGCGGGCGTGGTGATCTCCGACGAGCCGCTGACGGACCACGTGCCGTTGTACAAGGGCGCGAACGACGAAATCGTGACCCAGTACTCGATGGGCGACATCGAGAAGATCGGGCTCGTGAAGTTCGACTTTCTCGGGTTGAAAACGCTCACGATGATCAATCATGCGGTCCGGCTGATCAATGCCGGCCGGGCCGACGGCGCCGCGCTGGACATGGCCCTCCTTCCGGTGGATGACGCCGCGACCTATGCCTTGCTGGCCGCCGGACGGACGACCGGCATCTTCCAGCTGGAGAGCCCCGGGATGCGCAACCTGCTGGTCAAGATCAAGCCGGAGACCTTCGAGGATTTGATCGCGATCCTGGCCCTCTACCGCCCGGGTCCCCTGGAGAGCGGCATGGTCGATGACTTCATCGCCCGCAAACGGGACCCCTCCAAGATCCGCTACGACCTGCCCGTGCTCGAGCCGCTGCTGAAGGACACGTATGGGGTGATCGTCTATCAGGAGCAGGTCATGGCGATCGCCAACAAGGTCGCCGGGTTCTCCCTCGGTCAGGCCGATCTGCTCCGCCGCGCGATGGGCAAGAAGAAGCCGGAGGAGATGGAGAAACAGAAGGCCTTGTTCATCCAGGGGGCGAAGAAGCACCATCTGTCCGACAAGAAGGCGGAGAAGCTCTTCGATCTCATGGCGTATTTCGCGGGATACGGGTTCAACAAGAGCCACA
This sequence comes from uncultured Nitrospirales bacterium, assembly GCA_964373355.1. Classification (GTDB taxonomy): domain Bacteria; phylum Nitrospirota; class Nitrospiria; order Nitrospirales; family Nitrospiraceae; genus CAYJUM01. The sequence goes on from CAYJUM010000016.1 coordinate 2,405, forward strand.
GCACCGCCTACGCCATGGTCACCTACCAAACCGCGTACCTCAAAGCACATCATCCGACCGAGTTCATGGCGGCGCTCCTGACGAGCGAGATGGGAAACGCCGACAAGATGGTGGGATACCTGACCGAGTGCCGCGACCTCGGGATCCGGGTCTTGCCGCCGGACGTGAATGAGAGCCAGGTCGACTTCACCGTCGTGGAGAGCGGGATCCGCTTCGGGCTGGCCGCCATCAAGAACGTGGGAGAAGGCGCGGTGGAATCCATCATCGCCTCCCGCGAGCAAGACGGCCGGTTTGTCTCCTTTTTCGACTTCTGCCGGCGGAGCGATCTCCACAAGGTCAACAAACGGGTGCTGGAGGGGCTGGTCAAAGCCGGGGCGTTCGATTCGACCGGAGCCCGCCGGGCTCAGCTCATGGCCGTGATCGACCAGGCCGTGGATGAGGCCGCAGCGGCCCAGCGCGCGCGGGAGCGCGGCCAGACGAGCATCTTCGGCGGCTGGGGGGACGCCGGCGGCGAGGGCTCGGCCTCCCCTGAGGACGGCGCGGTCCGCCTTCCCGATGTCGCGGAGTGGGATCATCATACGCTCTTGAAGTATGAGCGCGAGCTGACCGGGTTTTACATCACCGCCCATCCGCTGACGCCCCACGCGGCGGCGATTCGCGAATTCTCCACCGCCTCCACGCAAACGCTGGCGGAGCATGGGGACGGCAAAGAGGTGAAGCTCTGCGGGATCGTGGCCTCGGTCCGGGTCATGACGACGAAAAAGGGCGACCGGATGGCGTACTTTCAGCTCGAAGACCTCCAGGGGCTCGTGGAGGTCATCGCCTTCCCGGATCTGTACAAGACGGGCGCCGCCTTGCTCACGCCCGAGCACCTGATCCAGGTGACCGGCACGATCGACCGTACGGAAAAGGGCACGCGCCTCAAGGGCGTGCGCATCGAATCCCTGACGACGCTCCAGGCGAAGGGTGTCTCCCGGGTCACCATCCGGTTGATCGATCAGGCCGATGCGCCCGGCCGGCTCGCGCAGCTCCAGCAGATCATCCGACGGCATCCCGGGCCCGCCGCCGTCTTTCTGACGTTCCGGCTGCCCGCGGGCGAGGCGCAGACCGGCGCGCTGCCACATCTGGGCGTACTGCCCAGCGAGAGTTTTGTGACGGAGGTCGAGCAGGTACTGGGCAAGGGGGCGGTCGGGCTGGAGGGAGCGGCCCGATGAGGGATTATCTCGATTTTGAGAAGCCGCTCCGGGAGCTCGAGGAGCGCATCGAGAAACTGGCGGCCGGTGACAACGCCCGCCCTTCCACGCAGGACGAGATCCGCAAACTCAAGGCGCGCCTCGCCAGCGCCGAGGCCGAACTCTACGGCAAGCTCACGCCGTGGCAGCAGACGCAGCTAGCGCGGCACCCCCAACGGCCGTCGGTCGCAGATTATGCGCGGATCTTCTGCCACGACTTCGTCGAGCTCCACGGCGACCGCCTCTTCGGCGACGATCAGGCCATCCTCGGGGGCCTGGCGCGCTTTGCCGGGCGCTCCGTCATGGTGATCGGTCATCAGAAGGGCAAGACCCTGAAGGAGCGGATGCAGCGCAACTTCGGCATGCCGAACCCCGAAGGGTACCGCAAGGCGCTCCGGCTCATGATGCTCGCGGAGAAATTCCGCCGGCCCGTCCTCACCTTCATCGATACGCCGGGCGCCTATCCGGGCGTGGGGGCGGAGGAGCGCGGGCAGGCCGAAGCCATCGCCAGAAACCTGTGGGTGATGGCCCGGCTCAAGATTCCCACGGTCTCGGTGGTCACGGGAGAAGGCGGGAGCGGCGGCGCGCTGGCGCTCGGCGTCACCGACCGGGTGCTGATGCTGGAGCACACGATCTATTCGGTGATCTCACCCGAGGGATGCGCCGCGATTCTGTGGGAGGATGCGGCCAAAGCGCCGGAGGCCGCGGCCGCCCTGAAGATGACGGCCAAGGACCTGCACGAGCTTGGCCTCGTCGATGAGATCGTCCAGGAGCCGGTGGGTGGCGCTCACCGGGATCCCCAGGCCGCCGCGGATCGGCTGGCCAAGGCCCTGGCCACCCACCTGGCGCAACTCGAGGAGTTGCCGGTGGAGGAATTACTCGCCCGCCGGGAGCAGAAGTACCGCCGCATCGGAGCCCTGCTCGAAGCCCCTCCGCTCTGATTCCCCTCCGCCTCGTCCGTCAGTCCCGCGTCAGTGGGCGCCGACCGGCACCGGCCGGCCCAGCAGGCGCTCGATCGCCCGAAGCTGATGGCCCTCTTCCGGCGTGACGAAACTGGAGGCCCGGCCCGTGGCCTGCACGCGGGCGGTGCGGCCGATGCGGTGGACATAGTCTTCCGGCGTATTCGGCAGGTCGTAGTTGATGACGTGGGCGATCGCGTTGACGTGGATCCCCCGCGCCATGATGTCGGTGGCCACCAGGACCCGATACTGCCCGCGTTTGAACCCTTCGAGCGCCTGGCGCCGCTGGCCCATCGTCCGATCGCCGTGCAAGACGGCCACCTTGACCCCGTCCTGCATCAGCACCTTGCCCAGCCGGTCGGCGCGGGATTTGGTTCGCGTGAAGACCAGGGTGGCCCCGCCTTCCTGCTTGAGGAGCCGGCACAGGAGGGGGAGCTTCTGCTCGCGGTTGGCGTGAAAGACCTGTTGCACCACCCCGCGGGCTGTCGTCCCGCTGGGGGCTATCTCGATCCGCACCGGGTGCCGCAGGCTGGCCTTGGCCAGGGCTGCAACGTCGCGGGGCATGGTCGCCGAGAACAGCATGGTCTGCCGCTCCTCCGGCAACGCCTGCAGAATCTGATCGAGCTGCGGAGCAAAGCCCATGTCCAGCAGCCGGTCCGCTTCGTCGAGCACGAAGATCTCCATGCCCAGGAGATTCACTGTCCCCTTCCACATATGGTCGAGCAGCCGCCCGGGCGTGGCGACGAGTACGTCGGGGTGCCGACGGAGCGCCCGCTCCTGTTGTGCCATGTCGGCCCCGCCGACGATGACGGTGGCCACGACGTCGCGGCGCTGCCCCAGCAGCTCGAAGGCCTGCTGGATCTGCACCGCCAGCTCCCGCGTCGGGGCGATGATCAGCGCGCGCGTGCCCTGCCCTCCGGCAAGGCGCTCGATGATCGGGACGGCAAACGCGGCGGTCTTGCCGGTCCCGGTCTGCGCGCAGCCGATGACATCGCGTCCGGCGAGCGCCGGCGGGATCGCTTGGCGCTGGATGGCGGTCGGGGTGTGATACTTGGCCGCGGCAAGGTCGCGCAGCATGGCTGTGGATAGGCCGAGGCCGTCAAATGCAAGTTGAGTCGTCACAGTTCTGTCCTTTGGTTGGGGCTGCTGAGGCGGCGACAGGGAGTTAAGAAGCGGAGGGTTCCCGAAAAGGAGAGAACTTACCCGGTAACTCCGACAAATCCAAACTCAGTGACCCAGTGATGGTCCGTTCCGTGCTGTTTTGCAGGCGTCTTGGCCTTCACCGCCACGGACCGTATGGGCGATGACGGAGACAGGCTACAGGAAAAACCCTAAAAAGTCAAGCCACGAGTGACGGCGGCTCAGGGATTCTGCCACATGGGCCCTTCATAGGTCGGATGGGACTGGTGGGTCAGCTTGAGAACGTCGCCGTCCCGTACCGTCGAATCCAGCGTCGCGACCTTCCGGTTGATCGTGACCATGAGCTCGCCGTTCGCGATGAACGGCGCGATGCCGCGCAAGCGCTCCCCGTGCGCCGCGAGCAACCCCTTCACCGACGTCGGGGCGGCGAGCTCGACCTGCAGCTCGGGCTCGTCCACGCACTGGCGCAAGGTCTGTCCGAGCAGCACCACGGTCACCATCATCCGCCTCCTCCGATCGCGCGTCCCCTCAGCGCCCCGTGCCTGCGGCCGGCGCATGACAGCGCGAGCAGTCCTGCCGTTTGGGATGACGCCCCGGCAGCGGGCGGCTCTGTCCCGGGGCGTGGCAGCGGCTGCACTCCTGGTCGGAGCGTACCGCCCGGTGCGCGGGGGTGCCGGGAATGCGGGGGTTGTTGTCTTTTGGCGACGGCAGGAGTGAGACGGCCCCGACCACCAGGCCGGCTCCCAGCACATACACCCAATCCACGCGACGGAATCTCATGACCCGGCACGCGGTGGAGACTCTTGCTCATACGCCTCCTGCAGCACCTGGGCCACGTGCTTGACCGGGACGCGGCCGCGCAGGCCGTTGTCGAGCTGGATCATGCAGGCCGGACAGCTCGTCGCCACGACCGCCGCACTGGTGCGGTCGATCGCCCGTCTTTTCCGCTCGAAGATCTTCCGGGCGGTCTCGTAGTCCTTGATAAGGTATGTCCCCGCCCCTCCCGCGCACCGCTCGGCATCCTGCATCTCGGCCAGCTCCACCCCCGGAATCCCGGCCAGGAGCTGTCGAGGGGCCTTGGTGACGCCCGCAGCGCGCAGGTGGCACGAGGAGTGGTAGGTGACCTTTCGGGCGGGGCCCTGGTGCGCGACCTGGTCCCGGCGCACCCCTCCGGAGTCGACCACGAATTCGGTGAGATGCTTCACGCGGGAGGCCAGATCCTCGGCAGCCTGCTGCTCGGGCTCCCCGCGGAACAGCTTCGGATAGTCCTTCAGCATGAGCGTGCAGGACGCGCATCCCGTGACGACGGTCTTGTAGCCCGCCAGGGACTGCAGATTGAAACGGGCTCCCGCTTTGGCCCGGTCACGATGGCCATAGGTCTCGATAGGGGTCCCCGAACATCGCTGGGGCGGAAGGCCGGGCTCGGCCCCATGCCGCCGCAGGACGGCGATGACCGCATCGCCCACACCGTCGTCGAAATAGTTGGCGGCGCAGCCGTGGAAATAGGCGACGTCCCGGCTCCCGTCAGGGCGCGTCAGCGCGGCGTAGCGTGATCGCAACGGTCGTGCGGCGAGCCTCGGCAGCCGCAGGTCCCACGGTAACCGGGCGGTCTCGGCGAGTCGGGTCAGGACCGGCCGGGTGAGGCGCTCGATCCAGCGTCTGATCCGCGGCCGGTCCCAGAGGGGCTGGGTCAGCGCCGCGGTCCTGAGCAACGGCTCAAAGAGCCAGGACCGGGCCTGCACGGCGAAGATGAGGCCGGCCAGCCGATTGGGGTGCTCGGCCCGGCGCTGGAGGATCAGCTCGGACACATCCACGTCCGCAGGGCAGACCGTCCGGCAGGACTTACAGTTGAGGCAGGCCTCGACCACCCGCTTGGACTCCAGGTAGCGGTAGCCCGGCGCCGTCACGATCTCGAACCAGCCGCGCGAGCTCATGTCCTCGGACTGGAAAACGTCGTAGACCGGGCAGACCGAATTGCATTTGCCGCAGGTCGCGCAGGCTTTCGCCAGGCGCGCGTAGTCGATGTGCTCCGTGAACGGCGCCTGGCTGATCTTGACGCCCGGGTTCAGCACGCCGGCCGGGTCGAGGCGCTGCTTCACCTGGACGAAGAGCTCGTAAAGCTCGGGACCGAACATGCGCCGGACGAATTCCGCCCGGACACGGCCGTCGCCGTGCTCGCCGCAGATGGACCCGCCGAAGCGGCTGAGGACGGTCTCGTGCACGGTCTGATAGCTCCCGACCATGCGGGCAAAATCGTCGGGGTCGTTCACGTCGAGGAGCGGCACGATATGGGCGTTCCCATTGCCGATATGGCCGAAGATCGCCACCGGCACACCCTGCTCGCCGAACACGGTCTCCAGGAAGCTGATCAGCTCACTGATCCGCTCGGCCCGCACCACCACGTCATCCACGTAGTTGATCGGCTTTTTCTTCAGGTCGTACCGGTACAGCGTGGGATAGAGGGCCTTGCGGGCTCTCCAGAGCTGCTCCTGCTGCTCCGCCGAGAAGGCCACCAAGGGGTCGGCCGCCAGCGCATAGCGCCGGCAGACGGCGGTCACCTGCCGGGCCAGCTCGGTGAGCCCAGCCTCCCGTCCGTCGCCGGTGAACTCCGCCAGCAGCGTGGCGGCGGCCTCGGCCGGGATCTGATGCCGGTCCCGCCCGATCAGGTTCAGGGTGTTGGCATCCATCACCTCGAGCGCGCTCGGCGTCAGCTCCAGCAGGCGGTAGACCGCCTCCCCGACCTCGTCAAGTCGGCGGAAGTGGATGAGCATCGTGGCGCTGGCTGTGGGGCGCTCGACCAGGCGGAGTGTGGCCTCACTCATGACGCCGAGCGTTCCCTCGCTCCCCACGAACAGCTTGGGCAGGTCCAACTCGCTCCGGTCGAGGCCGTCCACGAGGCCGAAGAGGTTGTACCCACAGCTGTTCTTGCTGACCGACGGACGCTTGGCGCGGATGAGCCCGGCGTGCTCCCGAACGAGCCGGGACAGCGCGTCGAGCGCGGGGTGAGCGTCGAGCAGCGACCGGAGCGTGACGTCATCGAGGCGATAGCTGCGGGCGTCCAGCCAGCCGGACCCCTCGAGACAGACCCGCAACGCCTGAACATTGTCCTTCACCGACCCGTAGCGCAGCGTGTGGGGGCCGGAGGAGTTGTTGGCCAGCATGCCGCCCAGCTTGCACATGTCGCCGCTGGAGGGGTCCGGGCCGAACATCAGCCCGTCTCCCGCCAGATGCCGGTTCAATTCGGCGTAGACGATGCCAGGCTGGACCCGCGCCCAGCGCTCCTCGGCGTTCAGCTCGAGGATCCGGTTCAGGCGGGAGATGTCCAGGATGATGCCCGGGCCGATGGCCGATCCGGTGAGGTTTGTCCCGGCTGCCCGCGGCGTCAGAGGCACTCCGGTCCGCGTCGCGTAGTCCATGACCGTCTGAATGTCGGTCTCGCTCTCCGCGAGCACGATCGCCCGGGGGACGATCTTGTAGATGCTCGCATCGACCGCGTACGCGGTGCGGCTCGTGAGATCGTCAAGGACCTTCGTCGTCCCCAGGCGGGCGCGAAGATCACGGGCGAGTGAACGATGGGTGTCCGGCAAGACGAGGGTCATGGAGTGCCGAGCTATTGTCGGCTGAGGAGGGGCCGGTTGACAAGGAGGGTCAGGACGCCTCGGCCGCCTGGACCGGGTCCGGGACGGCGAGGGCCATCGCCTCGGCCTCGGGCGCGGAGAACGGCAGCTCCGGCTCCCCCAGGTCCTTGATGTCCCGGAGCGGCGGAAGGTCCGCGAGGTCCCGAAGCCCGAATTGCTGGAGGAAGAGCTTGGTCGTGCCGTACAGGATCGGCCGCCCGGGCACGTCCTTGCGCCCGACCATCCGTACCAGCCGCCGGTCGAGCAGGGTCCTGAGCACCCCAGATGTCTCCACGCCGCGGATCGCCTCGATCTCGCTCCGGACCACCGGCTGCTTGTAGGCAATGATCGACATGGTCTCCAAGGCGGAGCGGGACAGTTTCGGCGCCGTCTTCACCTTCTCCAGGCGCTTGACCCACGGTGCGCAATCCGGCCTGGTGATGATCTGATACCCGCCGGCCAGCTCGACGATCCGGAGCCCCCGTCCGTCCAGGTCGTAATCCTGCTGCAGACTGCGCAGGGCTTGTGCGACCTCGGCTTTGGCCAGGCCGGTGATCACCATCGTCAAGCGGTCGAGGCTGATCGGCTCATGGCAGACAAACAGCAGGGATTCCAGGATGGCCTTCACCTCACGCTCATCCAGGCCTTCCGCACTCGGGACCGGGGGCGGGACCGCGGTCAGGCCGCCGTTTCCGCGCGCCGCCTCGTCGTGGCCGTTGTGCGTCGTGAGGGCCTCGTGGCTGCTGCCGTTTCCGTGCTCGGTCATGTCTCCTCCTTCTTGCATGTCCTCAGGGCTCACAGGTCGAGCCCATCATCCGGGTTCACGGGCAGGAACGTGCGGGCCAGCCGGATGGCGCCGAACAGCTCCGCCTGAAAGACCCGCACCAGCTTGATGCGCACCAATTCGAGCAAGGCGAGGAAGGTGACGACGATCACGAGCCGGTGCTGCCCCGAGTCGAACAGCGACACGAAGGTGACGGATTCCTCCCCTTCCAGCGCCTCCAAGATGGCGTTCATCCGATCCTGGACCGTGAGGTTGTCAGGCATGATCTCCAGGCTCTGATTCGCCGGGAGCCGGGCCAGGACCCCCTGCAGGGCGTCCACCAAGTCAAAGACCGTCACATCGTCCAGGAGCACGTCATCGGACGGGGGCCGCTCCAGCGCCACGGGTTCCCGCCCGAACATCTCCCGCCAGAGCCGTTCCCGCGCCGCCAGACCCGCCGCGGCTTCCTTGAAACGCTTGTACTCGAGGAGCCGGCGCACGAGTTCTTCCCTTGGATCGGGACCGTCCTCGTCATCGGTGGCATTCTCATCGGCGGGGAGCAGCATGCGGGACTTGATCTGGATGAGGGTCGCCGCCATGACCAGAAATTCCCCCGCCACCGTGAGGTTGAGCGTCTTCATCAAGGTCACATAGTCGAGATACTGCTGGGTGATCAAGGCGATCGGAATGTCGTAGATGTTGATCTCATTCTTCTTGATGAGATGGAGCAGCAGATCGAGGGGCCCGGTGAAGGTCTCCAGCCGGACCTGATAGGCGTCGCTCTCCGGTCCTCGCGGATCGGAGGGGCCCACGCCCATCGGCGGGCCGCCATGGGAGGGCTGCTGTGTCGGGCGAGTCCGCTTCATCCGGACGCTCCTGGCGGTGTCGTTGACCGGTCCCTATACCACAAAATGTGGGGAGAGGCAATAAAAATCCAGCATATAGTGGCTCATCGCCTCCGGAGCTGGAGGATAAAGATCACGGCAAACATGAACAGGGCGCCGGCGATGACGTAGAGCAGCCGGGGGTTCTGAAGGCCGGCCGGGGCGCGCTCCGGAGTGGCCTTCGTACGCGTGAAGCGCGGCTCAACGTTGAAGAAGGCCTTCGAAAAATCATCCAGCCCCTGGAACACCGCATCCGAGAAATTGGCCTCGGCGCGGAACGTCGTCCGCCGGAAGTAGGCGTCACCCTCGAACACCGTAAAGGTGAAAAACGCCGCGCGTTCGAAGGTCGCCTCTGAAAAATCGAGCGGCCCTGCGAATCGGCTGCCGGAGAAGCCCGTCCCCCTCTTGAAGACCGTCCGGGAAAAATTCGCGCCCTTGGCAAACGTCACCTCGATAAATTCGGCCATCCCATTGAAGCCGGCGCGGGCAAATGAGGCGCTGTCGGAGAATCGGGCTTTGTGAAACCGGGCGTGGGCGCCGAACGCGGTCTTCTCGAAGCGCGCCGGCCGCTCGAAGCGGGACAGAATGAAGAAGGCTTCCTGGGCAAACACGGCCTTGGAGGCGTCAACGGGGCTGAGGAAGACGGCACGGGACAGGTCCACCGGACTTTCGAAGGTGGAACCGGCGAGAAGGACGGGACCGGTGACCAGGAGGGTCCCGTCCTGAAGATTTGTCCTGATCCGTCCGCGGACGACCGAATCGCGGATCAACATCGGTCCCGTGATCACCCGCGCCGGCATGCCGCTCAGCGTGTCGCGCAGCTCCGCCGAATCCAGGCTCTCCCGGCTGATCGCCGTGACCGGAAGCTCATCCAGGCTGAGATCCCCCGTCACCGTGACGCCGCTCAGGTCGATCCCCCGGCCGGATTTGAGCGCCGCGAGAATCTCCCCGGCGGGGACCGCCTGCGCATCGCGCTGGGCCTCCGTGCAGTCGCGCCCGAGATGCCTCGTGAATGTCCCCTCGGACGACCCGGTCGCGCGGCACGCCTGAGCCGGCGAGGCCGCCGCGGCGAGGAAGACAAGGGCAAGGAAGCCGGCGCACCGGATGAAATCACAGGGCGGCCGCGACATGGCCCGACTATACGAAAACGCCCCGGACGAAACAAGGCGATCCGCCGATTTCTTTACAATGTTCGGCCTCGCTCCTAGAATGCGCCCGCAGGAGGCCGCATGACACGATGCCGCATGCCATGGATGCTGGTCGTCCTCTGGGTGCTCTGCCCGTCGCCGGCGCTCCGTCCGGCCGTGGCCGAGACATTCGTCGAGGTCCCGCTGCTCGTGGCGATCGGCGCGAACGACCGCGGCGCCTTCGAACTGCTGCTCATGCGGTGGGACCAGCAGGCTACGCCGAGTCCGCTCGTCGTGCGGTGGGGCAAGACCCAGGTGCAGTTCGCCGACACGTATCTGGCCGCGCTGGAGGCCGCGTGGCGTTACGCCGCCGGCCGGACTTCCGTCTCGCAGGCCGGCCAGCGTACCGGCACGATCTGGCTACAGGGATTGGCCTATGCGCCGACGACGACCGACGGCCCGAGCGCGGGGGCGGTCATGGCGGTGGGGTTTCTGGCCGTGCTCAACGGCGAACCGATCAGGCGGGGCATCGCCTTGACCGGCACGATTGAACCCGATGGCAGGATCGGATGGGTGGGAGCCATTCCGGACAAGATCCGGGCGGCGGCCCGGGAAGGATACCGGACGGTCCTGATTCCAGCCGGGCAATTCCATGATCCTCGATGGAACCTGAATGGGCTGGCCCTGGAGCTGAATATGACCGTCAAGGAAGTCGGCACGGTCGAGGAAGCCTATGAAGTGATGACCGGGCGCCGATTGTGAGCTCAGGGCCGCGAATACTCGTGATCGTCGTCCGTCAGATTGTCCGGCTCGTCGGGATGATCCAGCTCGTCTTCCTCTTCTTCGGGGAGCTCGTCCGAATCCTCCACGATGTCATCGGCCAGGGCGTCTTCCACCAGTTCGTCGTCAATGCTCGGTGTTTCCAGCGCCTTACCAGGACGTTCGTCGTGCATCCGGGGAAAATGTGTCTCGGGCCGGGCGGGACGCGTGACCGGCTTGGAGGTCGTCCGTTTCGCGGATCGCTTGGCCTTGACCGTGCGTACGCGCGCAGAGGTTTTGGTCTGCCGAGGCTTGGCTCGACGTCCGCCCGCAGCGCCCTTGCGCTTCTTCCGGACCAGCTTTCGCGCGGCCGCCTTCGATGCTTTTCTGGCTCTTGTTGGTCTTCGCGCCATGGTTTCCTCCTCGCGAGCCCGCCCTCACCCGCCTTACTCGTATCCCTCTAGCATGGTTGACTCCCCTGTTGCAACCGCCTCGTGCGACGTTCCGATACTGGCACCCGCGCATGAAGACCCCATTCCAAAACTGATACAATACGCAGTGTTATGGACCTGATCACCACGCATCTCAATGCGGACTTCGACGGTGTCGCGTCCATGGTTGCGGCCCGCAAGCTCTATCCGGATGCCCGCATGACGCTGGCCGGCGGGGCGCAGGAAGCCGTGCGGAGCTTCTTGAAACTGCACGACCTGGACTTCGTCCGACTCAAAGAGGTGGACCTCAGCCAGGTCTCCCGGCTGATCCTGGTCGACACGCATGACCCCGATCGGCTGGGACCCCTGAAGGCGCTCTGCGCGACGCCGGGCCTGTCCGTGCACGTCTACGATCATCATCCACGCGGGGACCGAGCGGAGGCAGGCCCTGATGCCTGCCTCCGCCCCGCGCTCAGTCGCATCGAGCCGGTGGGTGCGACCACGACGGTCCTGATCGAAGCGCTTGCGGAGCGAGGGATTCCCCTCACGCCGTTCGAGGCCACGGTGCTTGCCCTGGGACTCTATGAGGAAACGGGATTCTTTGCCTATCCCTCGACGACGCCACGGGACCTGGAGGCGGCCGCCCGGATCGTCGGGGCCGGCGCGGACCTCAATCTGGTCGCCGAAGCCCTGCGGCGTCCCCTCGACCCCGAGCAGGTCATGCTGCTTCACGAGCTGGTCCAGTCCGGCGAAACGTACTATCTGGAGGGCCGCAAGGTCTTGCTCGCGACCAGCGCCACCGCTCGGTTCCACGGCGACTTGGCGGAAGCGGTGCACAAGCTGGCCGAGATGGAGGGGCTGGACGCGGTCGTAGCCGCCATCGCCATGGATGAGAAAGTGGAAATCATCGGCCGCAGCCGGATCCCGGAGATCGACGTCCGGCGGCTGGCGGAGGAGTTCGGCGGCGGCGGGCACGCCCAAGCCGCGGCCGCCAGCGTCAAGGGGCAGACGCTCGTGCAGGTCCGCGAGCGCCTCGTGCGGTTGTTGACCGAGCGGTTCCGGCCCACCTTGCTGGCCCGGGATGTCATGACCGTTCCCGCCAAGACGATCGGCGCCGGGGCGACCATCGCCGAGACCGAAGCCTGCATGACGCGGTTTGGAGTGAACGTCCTGCCGGTGGTGGACCGCAAGGACCGGTATCTCGGACTGATCACGAGGGAGAGCATCCAGAAGGCGCTGTACCATCAGCTGGCCAAGTTGCCGGTCGAGGAGTTCCTGCACACGGAGGCGTATACCGCGGCTCCCGAGACTCCGTTTCGGGCCATCGAGAGCCGCATGCTGGAGCGGAACCAGCGATTCGTCCCGGTGCTGCAGCGGGGGAAGGTGGTGGGCGTGATCACGAGAACCGACCTGCTCCGTACGCTGCATGATGACGTGCTGGGCGCAGCCCGGGCCCGCGCCAAGGGAGAAGAGGCCGCCCCCTTCGCGCACCATCGGGATGTCCGCGCGCTCCTTGATCGCCGGCTGCCGGAGCGGGTGCGCGAGTTGCTCGCGCAGGCCGGAAAGACCGCCGACCTCCGCGGCGTGGCTGTCTTCGTCGTCGGCGGCTTCGTCCGCGATCTCCTGCTGGAGCGGCCGAATCTGGACCTCGATCTCGTCGTGGAAGGGGACGGCATCGCCTATGCGCGCGCCCTGGGCCAGGCCGTCGGCGCCCGGGTGACGAGCCATGCCCGCTTCGGCACCGCCGTGCTCATCTTTCCTGACGGGTTCAAGCTGGACGTCGCCACGGCCCGGACCGAGTATTATGAGTACCCCACAGCGCTGCCGACCGTGGAGCGCAGCTCCCTCAAGAAGGATCTGGCCCGGCGGGATTTCACGATCAACACGCTGGCCATCCGCCTGAATGCGCCGCATTTCGGGCGGCTCATCGATTTCTACGGCGCGCAGCGGGATCTGCACGACAAGACGATCCGGGTCCTGCACAGCCTGAGCTTCATCGAGGATCCCACGCGGGTCTTCCGCGCCATCCGGTTCGAGCACCGGTTCGGGTTCCGCCTCGGGAAAGACACCCTCGCCTTGATCAAAGGCGCCGTGAAGATGGATCTGTTTCGGCGCTTGTCCGGGGCCAGACTCAGAGAAGAGCTGACGCTGCTCCTGTCGGAGCAGGAGCCGCGCCGGGCGATCGCGCGGCTCGGGGAGTTGGACCTGCTGCGATTCATCCACCCGCAGTTGAAATGGTCCCCCCGCCTGGGCGCCCTGCTGAAGGCGGTGGAGGAGGTGCTGGATTGGCACAGGCTGGCGTCGCTGAGCTGGCCCCCGTCTCGATCCCACGCCGATCCTCCGTGGTTGCTCCACTTTATGGCGCTCGTGGACGGGCTCCCCGACAAGGCGGTGCGGGAGGTCCTGGACCGGCTCGCGATCGCGGGGCGGGAGGTCCGGATCATTCGGGACATGCGGGCGCGCCTCCCGGCCCTCCTCCGGCGGATGGCGAGAAGTCCCCTGCCTTCTCCCGCCGAGGTGTCGCACGCCCTGGCCGGCCTGTCCCCCTCGGCGGTCCTGCTCCTCCTCGCCAAGACCGGGTCGGAGCCGGCCAAGCGGCAACTGTCCTCCTACCTCAGCACCTATCAGCACGTGAGGCCGATGGTGACCGGCACCGACCTGAAGGCTTTGGGGCTCACCCCGGGTCCCCTGTACGCCCGGGTCCTGGACCGGTTGCGGGACGCGCGGTTGAACGGCGAGGTGACGAACGAAGCGGAAGAGCGGCAATTGGCCTCCCGGCTGGTCGCGGACGCGAAGCCGGGGCGCCAGTAAGGGGGCGATGGGATCGGCGAGCGCATGCAGACGATCATCTTAAAGACTCTGGTCGGCTCACACGCGCATGGCCTGGAAGCGCCGGAGAGCGACCGGGATTTCCGGAGCGTCTTCGTCATGCCGACCGCCGACATGTTCCGGGTGGGCTTCAAGTACGACGGCATGCGCCTGGTCGAAGGCCAGGATGACGAAACGACCTGGGAGGTGGGCCGCTTTCTGTGGCTTGCGGTCCAATGCCACCCCCTCGTCCTAGAGACCTTCCTGGCGCCCGTGGTGAGCATGGACGACTGGGGGGGCGAGCTGCGCCGGCTCTTTCCGGATGTGTGGAGCGCGCGCCGCGCCTTTGACGCCTTCGTGGGCTATGCGATCAATCAGCGCCGGAAGTTCCTCGAGAAAAAAGACGGCAGGCCGGACAAGTATGCGGCGGCCTATCTCCGGGTGCTCTATAATCTGGGCGAGCTGCTGGAGGCGGGTACCTTCACGGTGCGAATCGCCGACACCCCGGCCGGCGATACGATCAGCCGGATCAAGCAGGGCCGCCTCCGGCCGGGTGAGGTGATCGACCTCGGCGACGCGATGATCGAGGAAGCGGCGCGGCGGCTGGAGCAGTGCCGTCACGACGCCCATCCGGAGCGTCTCGATGCATTTCTGATCCGTCTACGGACCGCCTTCCTTCACTAAGGGTCAGCGGCTCCTGTCCGGGGCTTGTCGCAACGGCCGCGGTTCGGGTACTCTTCCTCAACCTTCAGGAGTCACGGCGATGACCCACGCGTTCCCCGACGTTCTGAGCGCGCTCCGCGAGGAACTGGAGTGCCATCCGGTCACCCGCCATGGGTTCTTCCGCGCCTTCCGGGACCGGCATCTGGGCGATGCGCAGCTCCGGCGGTTTCTCCGCCAGTACCAGTACTTCTGCCATCACTTCGTCAAGCTCCTGGAGGGGCTCCTGTACCGCACGCCGCTCGCCCAGCTCGAGATGCGCATCGAGCTGACCAAGACATTGCACTCGGAGCTGGGGGCCGGGCAACCCGAGCGGGCGCACATCCTGTTGCTCAACCGGTTTGCGGCGGTCCTGGGATTGACGGTGGAAGCGCTGGAGACCACCGAGCCGCTCCCTGCCGTCACGGCCTACCTCGGCGTGCTGCAGCGGCTGTTCCTCGACGGGGATTATCTCACCGCGCTCGGGGCCGAACTGGCCGTCGAGATCACGGCGGCCGCTGAGTTTCGTTACTTCTATCCCGGGCTTCTCAAATACGAACGATTTCAGGAGGATGATCTCGAGTTCTTCAAGCTGCACCTGCAGGAAGAGCAGGCGCATGGCGACTGGCTGCTCGCGGCGGTCCGGCACACGGCCCGGGGGCCCGAGGATTATGCCAAGGTGGCCGCCGGCGCCAGGGAGACCGCCTGGGCCTGGAGCCGGTTTTGGGACGGCCTGTACACGGCCGTGTTCGAGGAGGCTCCTGAGCCCTGCGAGCCGAGCGTGACGGACGCGTGATGAGAGGGGCCGCCCTTCAGGAGCCGCTTGCCCTCACCGCCGAGGTGGTGCGGTTGCGGGCCTGGCGTATGCCCGACATGGTGGTCTATCAGCATGCGCCGTCTGAATGGTGGCTCACGCCGCTCGATGACCAGCTGCCGTTGATCCGCCTGAACCGCGCCGGGGCGGAGCTCCTCGCCGCCATGGACGGGCGCGTGACCGTGGGTCGGCTGCTGGAGCGCTTCGGGGATCGGGTCTGCGGGCCGGACGGCGAGACCGGCCGGTGGCACATCGAGCGGTGGCCCTTGCGGGCCTTCTCCTTGTGTTACTTCGGCGAGGCGCCGCCCACGAGCGACCGGGCGGGCGCCCGGTGGGATCTCCTGTTGCAGCGGATCCGCGAAGAATGGTCGGGGTCCCGGGAATTTGAAGGAGAAGCGCATCTCTCGGCATTCCATCTCAAGGACATTCCCGGTCAGGAGAGCCATTTCGAAACGGTGGAGACGACCGTCTCCCATCTGTTCCGCGAGCCCAGCGAAGCCCTGCA
Organism: uncultured Nitrospirales bacterium; assembly: GCA_964373355.1. Lineage (GTDB taxonomy): Bacteria > Nitrospirota > Nitrospiria > Nitrospirales > Nitrospiraceae > CAYJUM01. The sequence goes on from CAYJUM010000016.1 coordinate 18,143, forward strand.
GGGGCTCACCTACGGACGGCTCCTGGCCAGACAGCTCCGGCGCCTCGGCTGGTGGACGCCCAAACCGCGCTGGATACTCGAGGTGGGTGGCGGCCTCGGCTACGTGGCGCGCGAGCTGGCCGCGGAGCTGTCGGCGGATGAGCGGGAGGGCATGCGCTATCTCTCGCTCGATCTCACCGGACCCTTTTTGGCCTCGCAGGTACGCCTGGCGCAGGAGGGCGGCTGGAGCTGCCGGGCCGTCCAGGCCAACGGCGAGTGGCTCCCGCTCCGGGACGCCAGCATCGACCTGATCATCGACAACGAGAATCTGGCGGACATGACCCCGGTCAAGCTCACCCGCGGGGAGCTCGCATCGGGGCAGGGCCGGAGCCCGCTGCATCAGGAGGCCCTCGACTGGATCCGGCGCCTCCGGCTGCCGTTCGATCAGGACGTGCCCGATGAGTGGATGTTCAACCTGGGCCCGCTGCGGTTCCTGGCGGAGGTCTGGCGCGTCCTCAAGCCGGGCGGCCGGGCCGTGCTGGTCGAGTTCGGGATCGAGCACGGGCTGCCGGCGCCGGTCAAGCTCCCCGGCCACACCGAATATGAGGTCCAGTTCACGCAGCTCCGCCAGGCCGCGCGCTGGCTGGGGTTCCAGGCGAGGCTCTCCGCGCTTCCCCAATTCCTGGTGATGCGTCCCGATACCCGCCTCCTCTGCACGGGCGCGGCCTATGCGATCCGCCGCTTTTGCGAGGCGGAAGGCCGGAGTTTTGCGATCCGCGCCTACAGCGAGCGCGAGCTGGCGCAGGCGCTCGGCGACATGCTGCCGAAGCTGACGGGCTACCATTATCATGAGGTGTCCGATCCCGCCTGGTTCGGGCTGTGGGATTTCAAGGTGCTGACGGTGGAGAAACCGGGCGGCACCCCCCGCCCCGCCTTCCGCGAAGTCTCCGGCTTCCGCTGGTACGCCCAGAAATAGCGGCCGCTGCCACCGGCCCGCTGCGGGACGGCCACTGGGTGATCGATCTGTTCGCCGCCCTGCTGGACTCCGGTACGTGCTGTGATCACGAGCCGCGACGCCGGGTCGCCAGGTCCAGCAGGATGCCTTCGCGGAGGCCGAGGTCGCTGACGAGGCACGTGGCGAAACCATAACATTCCATCGCGCCGCGCAAAATAACGGTGCCCGCGAGGATGAGCCCTTCCCGGCCGGCTTCCACGCCGGGCAGGCCTTTCAACTCTTCGCGGCTGCGGGAGAGGACGCGCTGCTCCAGCGCACGGACCGTCTCCAGCGCCAATGGGTGATTATGGATGCGCGCCGGCTGGTAGCGCGGCAGGCCGAGCGCCATGGCCGCCAGGGAGGTAATCGTGCCGCCGCTGCCGACGAGCGTGACGCCGGCGAGGTCGCCGAGGCGCGGGCGGACCGTCTCTACGGCCTGCCGGACCACGGCGCGCGCCGCGGCCACCTCCGAGGCACGTGGAGGATCGTGACGGAGCTCCTGTTCCGCGAGCCGCACGACCCCCAACGGGAGCGAGAAGAGTGTCGGGCGGCGGCCGATCGCATCCAGCATGAATTCAGTGCTGCCGCCGCCGAGGTCAAGCCCCAAGACCATCGCGACGTCGGCCGGCAGTCCGGAGCGGATGCCCAGCATGGTGCGCCGGGCTTCTTCTTCGCCGCTGAGGACCCGGACGTCGAAGCCGTGGCGCCTGGCCTCCATGAGGAACTCGTCCCGGTTCTTGGCGTCACGCACGGCGCTGGTGGCCACTGTCTCTTCCGCCTCCACCCCTGCCGCGTCGATCCGGACACGCCAGCCGTCGAGCGCGTCCATGACCCGGGCCGTGGCCTGCGGGGACAGCGTGCCCGCTCCCTGCAGGCCCTCCCCGAGGCGGAGGATCCGGCGATCGGACTCCACCTCCTGCAGCCGGCCATCCGGATGGACCCGGCCGATCAGGAGCCGGCAGGTCAGCGTGCCGATGTCCACGCCGGCAAGGAGCATCCTCAGTCCTCGGGCCGGCGGACGTCTTCCATCTCGCTGAGGAGCTTGGCGCGGCTATTCTTGAGCTCGCGCACGTGTTCGACCCGCCGCAGGACCTCGGCATCGGCCAGCACCCGGTCCGCCGGCTCGCCTTTGTCGTGGAGCGTCACCGCCCGATCGCCGAGGTCGCGGTAGAGCTCGGCGAGCTGCTCGTCCAGCTTCCGCAGCTCCAGCCTGAGACGGAGCAGCTCGGCTTCCTCCAGTGCGCGGCTCGCGGCGCGCGCCGTGCCGTGCCGCAACGCCGCCCAGCCCGCGCGCAGGTCCTGTCTGAGCCGTCTCAAGACGCCCATGTGGCCTCCTCAACTGATCGAGCCGAGCTGGAGCTTGGCGCTCCAGCGGCGCAGCATGGCCGCCTTCATGCCCCGGTGCTCGGGACGGCTCAACCGGGGGTCTTGGTCCACCAGTGCAAACGCCTCCTGTCGGGCCTGCGCCAAGAGCGCGGCGTCGCGGACGAGGCTGGCGGCCCGGAACTCCGGCAGCCCCCACTGCCGGACCCCGAAGAATTCGCCGGGACCGCGCAGGCGGAGGTCCTCTTCCGCCACGGCAAATCCGTCCGCGCAGCGCACGAGCGCCTGCAGGCGGCGCCCGGTTCCGTCGGGCTCGACCGCGTCCTGCGCCCGGCGCGGTGACGGGGTCAGGAGGACGCAGTAGGATTGACCCGTCCCCCGCCCCACGCGTCCCCGGAGCTGATGGAGCTGGGCCAGGCCGAAGCGGTCGGCGTGCTCGATCAGCATCACGCTGGCGTTCGGGACATCGATCCCCACCTCGATCACTGTGGTGGCCACGAGCACCTGGATCGTGCCGGCCTTGAACGCGGCCATCGTCCGTTCCTTCTCGTCGGGCTTCATGCGCCCATGGATCAGGCCGACCTTTTCCGCCCGAAACAGCGCCGCCTGAAGATGCTGCGCGCCCTGGATGGCCGCCTTCAGGTCGATTTTCTCGGATTCCTCCACGAGCGGATACACGACATAGCCCTGCCGGCCGGCCCGCACCTGGTCCTTCAACAATTGATACGCGCGCCGGCGGTCGGGCTCCTCGAACAGCAGGGTCCGCACCGGCGTCCGTCCCGGCGGCAGGGTGTCGATCACCGACACATCCAGGTCTCCGTAGACCGTCATGGCGAGGGTCCGTGGAATGGGCGTGGCGGTCATCACCAGCACGTCCGGCTGGTAGCCTTTCGCGCGGAGCGTCGCCCGTTGCAGGACGCCGAACTTGTGCTGCTCGTCGATGACCGCGAGCCCCAAGCGCGCAAACCGGACCTGCTTCTGAATGAGCGCGTGGGTGCCGATCACGACCGACGCCTCGCCGCTCGCGATCTGCCGCAGGGCGGCGGCGCGGGACTTGGCGGATCCCCCGCTGGTCAGCAAGGCCGCCGGAAGGCCCAGCGCCTTCAGCATCGGCCGGATCGTCAGCGCGTGCTGCTCGGCGAGGATCTCCGTCGGCGCCATCAGCGCGGCCTGGTAGCCGGAGCCGCAGGCGACGAGCATCGCGTGCAAGGCGACGATGGTCTTGCCGGACCCGACGTCGCCTTGCATGAGGCGGTTCATCGGCCGGGGGCTTCCCATGTCGCGGAGGATCTCGCCGATGACCCGTTCCTGGGCGGATGTGAGACGAAACGGCAACAGCGCCTTCAGCCGGCCGATCAGCGGCGTCTGGGTCATGAAGCGGATGCCCTTGACCTCGTCCTTGACCGTCCGGTGCCGGAGCGCGAGCGCCAGCTCGAGCAGAAAGAATTCCTCGAAGGCCAGGCGGTGGTGGGCAACCGACGTGCCCCGCTCCAGCGCCCGGAGATCAGCCTGGGGTCCCGGAAAGTGCAGCTCCCCGATCGCGCCCGCCAGCCGAGGGAAGCGGTGCCGCTCGCGCACCCCGGCCGGCAGCGCCTCCTCCACCGCGCCCAGGTACTGATCGAGCAGCTCTTTCAGAATGGCGCGAATCTGGCGGGAGGTGAGGCCGCGGGTCTCATGATAGACGGGCACGATCCGGCCGACATGGATGGGCGCGTCCGCGTCGTCGTCCACCAGCTCGTATTGGGGCGCCTCCAGACGGATGTCCGTCCAGCCGCGTCGGCCGGCCGAGGCCGTCCCACTGAGCATCACGCGGCGGCCCGCGATCAGGACGTTTTCGAGGTACGGCTGGTTGAAGAAGACCGCATGGAGCGACCCAGTGTCATCGCCGACGAGCACGTCGAGGATGGACAGCCGCCGGCCGGGGATCCGTTTCAGGGTCGTGCGGCCGACCGTCCCGCAGACCGTGACCTGCACGCCGGGCGTCACGGCGCCGATGGCGCTGATCGCCGAGCGGTCTTCGTAGCGGCGGGGGATGAACCAGAGGGCATCCTCGACGGTGCGGATGCCGAGCTTCTCGAGGAGTGAAGCGCGTTTCGGCCCCACGCCCTTGGCAAAACGGATGGGAACGTTCCACAGCTCCACGACGGGATGCGTTTCTTCGGCGAGCTCATCGTCCCCGAGGGCCGGAAAGCGTGCCCCCAGCCGTCTCAGGATCGAGCGGGCCCGGACGAGCCGCGTCTTCTGCTCGCTGGCGGGAAGATCATCGGCATAGTCCGCGAAGAGCTGCCGGAGCGTCAGCAGGTCGGCCTCGACGGACGAGGAGCGCACCTGTTGGGCCAGCGCGCGGGTAATTTGTTGCGAGACGAACGAGCCGAGATTCTTGACGGTGGCGAGATGCGCGTAGGAGTCCTGACTGGCGAATTGAATGGGCCGGGCAAGAACCTGCACGACCTCTTGCAGACGATCCGTCATGAGGATGGTAGGGGCCCGGGTGCCGCGTGGGATGCTTGTCAGATCAGGCGTGCGTATGGTAGCATGCCCCCCGTTTCCACACAACGCGGGGGAGGAACAGCATCGTGGCCAATGCGTGTGATCTATGCGGGAAGCGACATCAGTCAGGGCACAACGTCAGCCATGCCAACAACAAGACCAAACGGATCTTCAGCCCTAATCTCCAAACCGTCCGGGCGCTGATCGACGGCGCCTCCAGGCGCATTCGGGTCTGCACGCGCTGCCTTCGTTCCGGTCTGGTCAAGAAAGCAGTCTAGCGTTCGTCCTGCCCTGCCCGACCGCAGGCCGTTCCGTCCGTCTCCCGTGACATGAAACCCGGAAAGCCTGATCGCTCAGGCGGCAAGTCTGTTGTAGAGCCGGACGCCGACATATCCCAGGATCCAGCTTGTGGCGGCGAGCGCCAGCAGAGTCCCGAGGACCCCGCCGAGCGAACACTCTTTGGGCAGGAGGGATGCGGCGTCGGCTCCGAAGAACTGGGCATTGAACAGAAACACGAACGCCTGCGGGGAGAGGAGCCCAAGCACGTGGAACCCGACGTACAGACCGGAGACCAGGATCGTCAGGGCGTGCGCGGCGGCGGTGGCATTCAGCATGGGGAACGGTCTCCAGACGTGATGGGAGGGATTGTACCCGATCGAGACCATGGGAGTCCACGCCGAGCCTGGACATCCGCAGCCCGCCGTTGTGCCTTCTCCTTCGGCAGGATCCTACTCGCTGGCGTGGCCGCCGTGCATGTCGGCTGCGCGGCTGGATCCCCCGGCGGCCCTTCGGACCTGGGCGTGCAAGGCAACTACCAGACTTGGGACGACGTGATCAAACGGTGGATCGGCAAGCGGCGGGATCATCTGTTTTACGAGATCGGCCCGCCCAACATGCACGATCACCGGCTGGACAACGGGTACGCCGAGATGATGTGGGACATGACCTTGCCGAGCATGCAGGGCCAAGCCAATGCCTACGGGACGCTCCCGATGTACGGCTCCGATCTGGATTGCAAGCTCGTATTCGTGGCCGACTCGGAGGGTCTGATCGTCACCGGCCGGCGGATCGGGTGCGACTGAGCCCGCGAGACCGTGGCCGCCGGAAACCGCCAGGTTGATCTTCGAGGAGGGCCTGCAGTATGGTAGGAGGCTGGGTCGTCATACGGGAAATTTTCAACCAAGGAGGATCGTATGGGACTGCGCCTGGGAGAAGAAGCCCCCAATTTTACCGCCGAGACAACGGAAGGACAGATCAACTTCCATCAATGGATTGGCGACAGCTGGTGCGTCCTGTTTTCGCACCCCAAGGATTTTACGCCCGTCTGCACCACCGAGCTCGGCTACATGGCCAAGATCATGCCGGAGTTCAAGAAGCGGAACGTGAAGGTGATCGCCGTCAGCGTGGACCCGCTGGAGGCCCACAAGGGGTGGATCAAGGACATCAATGAGACCCAGAAGTGCACCGTGAGCTACCCGATGATCGCTGACCCGGAGCGGAAAGTGGCTACGCTCTACGACATGATCCACCCCAATGCGCTCGACAATCTGACCGTCCGCACGGTCTTCGTGATCGGCCCTGACAAAAAGATCAAGCTGATGCTGACCTACCCGGCCTCCACGGGGCGGAACTTCGATGAATTGCTGCGGGCGATTGATTCCCTGCAACTCACCGCCAAATACCAGGTGGCGACCCCGGTGAACTGGAAGGACGGCGAGGAATGCATCATTCCGCCGGCCGTGCCGGATTCCGACATTCCGGCCAAGTACCCGAAGGGTCACCGGGCGGTCAAACCGTACCTCCGCTACACCCCTCAGCCGAACAAGTAACGTCTTCGTCGGCTACACGAGGAGCTGCCTGCCGGCGGCTCCTCGTCATTTCCAGCCAGCTCACTCCTTGGCGAACGCCTTTCGGACCTCTCCGCCCAGGCCGGCCAGCAGAGCGCTAAATTCCAGAGGAAAGATGAATTTCGTGGCGGGACTCGCGCCCATCGCCTTTAACGTCTCCAGGTATTGGAGGCTCATCGTCTTGGCGTCCACCAGCTTGGCCACCTCAAAGATCTTTCCCAATGCCAGGGCAAACCCTTCCGCCCGCAAGCTCGCCGCTTGCCGGTCGCCTTCAGCCTTCAGGATCGCCGCTTGTTTCTCCCCCTCCGCCACGGCAATGGCTGCCTGCTTGGCTCCTTCCGCTTCGGTGACAGTGGCGCGCCGACTGCGTTCGGCGGACATCTGGCGGGTCATCGCCTCCTGGACCTCTTGGGGCGGCGTAATTTCCCGAATCTCCACCGTCGTAATTTTCACTCCCCAGCGTTGCGTCACTTCATCCATGCGTGTCTGCAAGAGATGGTTGATTTGATCCCGCTTGGCCAATACGTCGTCCAACGGGATATCGCCCACGACGGCCCGGAGGGTTGTGGTCGCAATGCCCTGGGACGCGCCGGCAAAATCCTGGACCTGGACCACGCTGGCGGTGGGGTCCAGCACTTTGGAATAGATCAGAAAATCGATTGCGATCGGCGCATTGTCCTTGGTGATACAGGTTTGGTGCGGAACCATCAGATAGCTCTCGCGAAGATCCACACGGATCGGCCGATCGACGAACGGAATGATCAGGACAAGGCCCGGCCCTTTGGGGTGCAGGAGGACTCTCCCTAGACGAAGGATGACGATGCGTTGATACTCCGGCGCGATCCTGATGGTGGCAACCACTAGGATCGCAATGGCCGTCAGTCCAACTAGCAGAGAGAGGTACATGCTGGCCTCCTTTCCGTCTGTCGTCTTAGCCCGAGGCGACGCTGTGCGAACCTTACGCCTGCATGCCGTGGATGTCCACGTGGGGATGCGGGGGGTATGATGGTGCCGGAGCCCGGACTCGAACCGGGACGGGCCTTGCGGCCCAAGGGATTTTAAGTCCCTGGCGTCTGCCTGATTCCGCCACTCCGGCGCTGAGTTATTGAATGGCGGGCTATCGTAACACGAAACCGTTTACAGTTTGCCGGCCAGCCGATAGACCGCCAAGCCGACCAATTCATTGATCGCCGCGGTGCTGCGTGCGAGGCGTCCCACATCGGGGAAGAAGCTTTCGATCCCCATCCGCGGCCAGTGTCCGACGAGCTGGTGCGTCAGATACCCGCACGGATAGGGCGTGACGTCCAAGCCTTGCTTCCGGAAGAGTCCCATGGCGCGCGGGATATGGATGGCGGACGTCACGAGAAGCACCTTCGCCCGCTCTCCAAGAAGCCGCCGCACTTCCTTGGCGCTCTCGTAGGTATTCCGGGACCGGTCTTCCTGAAGCACTGCCGAGTCCGGCACTCCCACCCTGAGCGCCAATTTCTTCAGCTCGATCGTATCCGCTTCCCCGCCTTCCACGAGTGAGCCTCCTGACAGCAGCAGAGTCTGGGAGGCCTTCTGGCCGAAGGCCTCCGCTCCGCACAGTGTCCGCTGGAGGCTGGCATAGGTCAACTCCGTGACCGGCCTGGCGTCTTTTTTCGGCATCAGGTCGCCGGTGAGGACGACGATGGCGTCGAACGCCTGTCCCGGGACCATCCGGAAGGGAGGGTAGCGCTGCTCCAAGAGTCCGGCCAGGTAGGCGCTCGTCGGGCCGGCGCTGAGCCCGTAGAGCAGGATGAACGCCGAGAGCAGGAAGACCCTGGCCGCCTTCATGCGGGCGGGTGAGGGACGCATCATCACCAGAATGGACGCGATGGCCAGCAGCGCCCAGACCCAGGTGAGCGGCCATGCCCCAAGCTTGACGATCTTGTAGAAGCCGAACACCAAGGGCGACATGTCATCGAACATGGATTCCTCCAGGATCAGGTCACGGTGCGGATCGCCGCTCCATGAGGCCTCACAACGCGCAGCAGGCCGGAATGAATGAGACTCGAGGGTGGATCGCTAGTTGATGGAGCAGGATCCTGGACCGCGTGGATCGCCGCAGCTCCCGCAGGGACCGGGTTCTCGCGCGGCAACGCCGGCGCTCTTGCCGCCGACGCCGAACACCGACAGCTGCTTCTCGAGGGACGTATTGCTGCAGGAGGGGCAGGACGGCAGTGTCGAACCGCGCACGATGGTCTCGAAGCGGTGATGACAGGCTTTACACCGATACTCGAAGATCGGCATGGCTCCTCTCGGCTCAGTCCGGCCCCGCATTATAGTGCAGCCCCACGAGCGCCGCAAATGGTGAGGCAGCTCGGCGCAGCTTTTCTCCAACCCGCTGGACAGCCCCCGGCATCTGGTATACCGTGCGCAGAGGCGCTGCTTTTATCTCAACACGTCTGAGCTGTTCCGTTGGAACCCACCGCCCGCGGGGCGATCGTCTGATGGTTCTTGGACACTCTCCTGAGAGCAATATGAGCATGGAGCCCCGCGGGCGACTCCGCGCGCGGCTCGCCCGATGGCGCGAAGTGGCTCTCCCGGTGGCCCTGGTCTCCAGCCTGGGGATCGCGATCGCGGTCGGCCTCTATGCCCTCGCCGGGCTCCATGCCATGCTGATCCGTGACCGCGGCGCCGATGTGGCGGTCATGGCGGCCGTCGTGGCCGACCGCTTGGACCGGTTGCTGTTCGAGCAATTCACCGAGATCCAGGCCTTGGCCGACAACGCTGCGATCCGGGCCGGCACCCCGGCCGAGAAAACCCGCACGCTCCGCCGCACCAAGGATCTCTACCGATACTATGGCTGGATCGGCCTGACGGATGCGACCGGCAAGGTCATCGCGGCGACCGACGGCTCGCGGGGGACCGATGCGGGTAAGAAGGACTGGTTTCTCGCCGTCCAGCAGACGAAGCGCGTGCAGGTTGGAGAGGCCCGGCCGATGCCGGAAGCCGGCGGCAAGATTGCCATCGCGTTCTCCGCACCGGTGCGCGGCCCGCGCGGCGAATTTCAAGGGGTGGTCAGCAGCCGGGTGCCGCTCGAGGGACTACGGAGCCTCGTGGAGCACGGCGGCACTCTCCGGTACAAGCGCGGGGTGTCCTACGACTGGCTTGTGCTGGACCGGCGGGGCGTGATCATCATCGACTCCAACCGAGAAGGCCTGATGGTCCTCAACCTCCGCGAAACAGGACTGCCCTCCGCGGTCCGAGCCGCCACGCTGGACCCGGGCGTGCCGGGGTTTCTCGAAGAGACCCACCTCCGCCGGAAGGTCGAAGTGGTCACCGGCTATGTCCGGACGCAAGGGTACCGGAACTTCACGGGCCTGGACTGGACGGTGCTGGTGCGACTGGACCGGAGCGAGGTCTATGCCCCGGTGGACCGGATCGTCTGGACCGTCGGCACGATGGGGTTGCTCGTCGTCGCCCCGCTGATCGTCTTCGGTATCCGGGCGGCGCGCCGGCTTGTCCGGGAGAGAAAGAAGCTGCAACAGACGGCGCAAGCCCTGGCCCGGGACGTCACGGAGCGGATCAAGGCCGAAGAGGCGCTGCGCACCGCCCGGGACGAGCTGGAGGTGCGCGTGGGCGAGCGGACCGCCGAGCTGTCACGGGCCAATGCCGTCTTGAACGAGCAGGTCACCGAGCGGAAACGCGCCGAGGAGGCGTTGCAGCAGGCGAACGAAAAGCTGCGAGGCTGGCTGAAGGAGCTCGAAGAACGCACGCACGAGATCAAGCTGCTCAGCGAGATGGGGGATCTCCTGCAGACCTGTTTTACCGCCGAAGAGGCCTATGCGGTCATCTCCCAGTCGGCGCAGAAGTTCTTCCCGGACGGCGCGGGCGCGCTCTCGGTCCTCCGCAACCAGAATCTCGTCGAGGTCGTGGCGGCGTGGGGCCCCATGCCGGCCACCGAAACGGTCTTTGCCGCCGACGAGTGCTGGGCGCTGCGGCGCGGCCGGATCCACGCGCTCAAGAGCCCCAACGACGGGCTGGTCTGCAAACATCTGAAGTCTCCGGCTCCTCCCGGGTCCCTCTGCGTGCCGATGATGGCACACGGGGAGACCCTCGGCGCACTGCATCTCTGTGAGACGCAGCCCGGTCAATTGACCGACTCCAAGCTGCGGTTGACCGCCACCCTGGCCGAGCACATCGCGCTGGCGCTTGCGAACCTCCGCTTGCACGAGACGCTCCGCAACCTGTCCGTTCGCGATCCGCTCACCGGCCTCTTCAACCGCCGCTACATGGAGGAGTCCCTCGAGCGTGAGGTCCGGCGCGCCGCGCGCAGCAAGCGCCCGCTGGGGATCATCATGCTGGACATCGATCACTTCAAGGAGTTCAACGACACCTACGGTCACGAGGCGGGCGACACCTTGTTGCGGGAGCTGGGAAGCTCGCTGCAGACGTACATTCGCGGCGAGGACGTGGCCTGCCGGTACGGCGGGGAGGAGTTCATTTTGATCCTGCCGGATACCACGTTGGACGCGGCCAGCCAACGTGCCGAGCAGTTGCGGGCCGCCGTCCAGCGTTTGGCCCTGCAGCACCGCAGCCAGTCCCTCAAGCCGGTTACGATCTCCGTCGGCGTCGCGCTGTTTCCCGACCATGGGGGGTCGGGTGATGCCGTCCTGGGGGCGGCAGACGCCGCGCTCTATCGGGCCAAGGCCGACGGCCGCAACCGCGTCGTGATCGCCTGATTCCCGGGTTGTCCCGACCTGCTGCCTCTGCTATAACCGTCGCATGCTTGCGGTCATCACCGGCGCCTCTCGTGGCATCGGCGAGAGCTATGCCAGGCTGCTGGCGGCTCGTGGCTACGATCTGGTGCTGGTGGCGCGGGACGCCGAGCGCCTGCAGCGTGTCGCGGAGACCGTCCGCGCCGGCCACCGGGTCGCGGCCGAGTGCCTCGTCCTCGACCTTGCCCTGCACGACGCGGCCGAACGGCTGCACGCGGAGATGAGCCGGCGGGGAGCGGCGGTCGATCTTCTCGTGAACAATGCGGGGTTCGGGCTGTACGGGGATTTTCTCGCGCAGCCGATGGCGCGCATCGAGGACATGGTGCACCTCCATATCCTCACGCTGGTCAAGACGGTGCGGTTATTTCTGCCCGACATGCTGGCCAGGCGACGTGGCGCCATCATCAACGTCGCCTCAACGGCGGGGCTGCATCCGCTCCCCTACCTGGCGCTCTACGCGGCCACCAAGGCGTTCATGGTCAGCTTCGGCCAGGCGATCGCGATGGAGGCGCGGCCCTACGGGGTGCTGATCCAGACCTGCTGTCCCGGTCAGACGACGACCGAATTCCACCGGACGGCGGGCGTCAAGCCGCACCGGACGCCGGGAGGGTCTCAAACGGCCGACGAGGTCGTCACCGAATCCCTGGCGGCGCTCGACCGCCAGCGCCGCCTCGTGGTGACAGGCTGGCGGAACAAGGTGCTCGCGCACGCGCAACGGTTCGTGCCTGCGCAGATCATCCTGAGCGCCGCCGCCCGCCTGCTCAAACCGATCGAGAAATAAGTAAGGGGTGAGATGTAAGGGGTGGGACCCATTTGCTCATCTCCTTACTCCTCACCCCTCACTCTTCACTGTTCCTAGGCGATTTCCACCGCCCGCTTGTCCCTGGCCTCGCTGTTGCGGTGCTGCCCGAGCAGCGTCTTGCCGTTCTCAACCGCGCGATCAACTCCCGCTTTCACCTGCCGGCTGAACCGTTCCGTCCTCTCCTGAACCTGTTTCGCATAGGTGCGGAGCTGCCGGCGTGTCTCAGCGCCGGACTGCGGGGCGAATAACAGGCCCAAGCCGGCGCCGATCAAGGCGCCGCCGGCCAGGGCACCGGCCAGTTTTGCTGCATGCGCGCGTGACATGATGAATCCCTCCTTGGTTGAAACGCCGTCGTCAGCGACGGTGGTGGTTCCGTACTCTTGCGTGTACAGCAGTAACCGTGCCAGAAGCGCAAACGTGGCTATCCCTGCGGGAAACCTCGAACTGCCAGAACGATGCTTCCATCCGCTGCGGCTGGACTGTGCAATTTTCTCAACAGTCTGACCGGCGACGTTTCACAAACCGCTCAGGTTGACGGCTGCGACTTTTATACCGCAGGAAAGGGATGGGCTCGACCTTTTTGGAGCTGGAGTCGCCAAGGGGAGCGGTTGCAAAATCGCAGCGGCGCTCTGTAGGATGTGCCGCCATGATCCCCTACCCCCATATCGATCCGGTCTTCCTGCGGATCGGCCCCTTGCAGTTCCGCTGGTACGGGCTGATGTACCTGCTGGCGCTGACCGGGGCCTATTTCATCATCAAGGTGCGGGCCGCGGCCCGGCAGGTGGCCATCACCAAGGAGCAGCTCTACGATCTCATCGTCTATGCGGCGATCGGGGTCTTCCTGGGAGGGCGGCTTGGGTACACGTTGTTCTATAACCTCCCCTACTACCTCGACCATCCACTCAAGATCCTCGCGGTCTGGGAAGGCGGCATGTCCTTCCACGGTGGGTTGCTGGGCACGATCGTTGCGGTCGTGCTGTACTGCCGGAGAAAGGGATTTCCGGTGTATACGGTCGCGGACCTGGCCACGCCGAGCGTCCCGATCGGGTTGGGACTGGGCCGTCTGGGAAACTTTATCAATGGCGAGCTGTTCGGGCGGCCGAGCGACGTGCCGTGGTGCATGGTGTTCCCGGCCGGAGGGCCGGAATGCCGGCATCCGTCGCAACTCTATGAGGCCGGACTGGAGGGGGTGCTCTTATTCCTGATGGTCTGGCTGATCGACCGCCGGCCGACGCCGCCCGGCACGCTGTTCTGGAGTTTCGTGACCGGATATGGAGTGGTCCGGCTGGTCGTCGAATTTTTCCGAGAACCCGATTTTCATCTGGGCTATGTGTTGGGGCCGTTTTCCATGGGCCAGGCGCTGAGCGCGCCGATGGTCCTGATCGGGGCCTTCATGCTCGGCCTCCGCCTCACCGGCGCTCACGAATCTCTGCCAACGAAGCAATAGCCTCTTTCACACAAGTCACCCCTTACGCCTCCCCCCTCACGCCTGACGGCTAATAGGGCATCTCGTGATCGTCGAGCCCGAAGTGATGCCCGATCTCATGGACCACGGTGTCCCGCACTTCGCGAATGACCTCCGTCCTCGAGCGGCACAGCCGTAAAATCGGCTCCCGATAGATCGAAATGCGCGCGGGTAGCGCCCCTGCCGGATCGAAGAAAGATTCCGATCCCACCGCCGTGCCGGAATAGAGACCGAGCAGGTCGTCCGGCGACTCGAGTCCGAGCTCTTCGAGGACCTCGGGCGGCGGCTCTTCCTCCACGACGACCGCGACGTTGTCCATCAAGTGCTTGTAGCGGAGCGGCAGGTCTTCGAGGGCCTGGTGCACCAGCCCTTCGAAGACCGCAGGAGTGAGCGAGAGCTTGCGGGGCTGCCGGCGCGGCGCCATGGAGCCTGGGCGCGGCGGTGGAGGTCAGTGGACGCCCATGGCGGGCGTGACCAGCGGGCGGCTGGGTTTGCTGCCGGATTCGACATCGCCGTGCCGGCGCAGCGGCGGTGAATTCCAGATGACTTGGTGGCCCGGCGCGAGGTTGGCGGCCTCGATGTAATGCGGCCTGGCCTTCTCGTCCCCCTCCAGGATTTCCAGCACGAGCGCGAGATTGTAATGGGCCTCGGCCAGACCGGGTTGCGCCGTGATGGCCGCCTCGTACTGGGCGCGCGCGGCCTCCCACTTCCGTTGCCTGTAAAGCCGATTGCCTTCATCCACCGCCGCCATGACCGCGCTGGCCGTCCCGGGCGGCGCCTTGAGCGTCGGGTCATAGGTTATGACCTCGGCGCATCCGCCGGCCAGCAACAGCATCACTACCAACCACGCTCCCTTCATGATTCCCTCCGTGATGAGTGAGGGCCGGTCATTCGACCGCCAGGGCCTCCCCGGTCCTCAGGAACATGAATTGTACTCGGACGGCGTCCAGATGCAAGCACCGGGCGACGGCCGCGCGGTAGATGGACGCCTGCGTTCCGTACCGCAGCGCTTGGGCCGCGAGGCCGCCCGTCGGGACGCGGTCGGTCTTGTAGTCCATGACCCAGACGGCGCCGTCCAGACAGTACACCAGATCGATCCGGCCCTCCATCACACAGGCAGGTGTGAGGGGTGAGGCGTCAGGCGTAAGGGGTTGGGGCCAGGGGATGACGAACGGAATCTCGCGCCCGAGGATGGTTGCTCGTTGGAGGTCGCGGTATGCGGCCGAGCCGGCAAAGACCCTCATCATACTCTGCAGCTCCGCCTCGATCCGGGCGCTGTCGGCTTGTCGCTCGTCGGGGATGCCGTATCGGCAAGCCGCCGTGACGCAGGCAGGCAGGTCGGCCGGGTCGCGGTGGAAATCCCATTCCTCCAGAATCCGGTGGGCCAGCGTGCCGATGAGGAGGCTGGAGCCGTCGCGCCCCTGCTGGGGGCCGGACGGTCTTCCCGACTCCGTGTCCATCACCGCCGTCGGGGTCAGATGCCAGGGCGTGCGGCAGATCCGCTTCCAGGTCTGCTCCCTGTGCGCCCAGCGCCGGAGCTGCTCATCCACCCCCTGGGCGGGCCCCAACGGTCCGGGCTGGTGTCGCGCCGCCTCTGGCCACTGATCCCGGGCAGGGATCAGTTCCCGACGGATGGCGGCCTGGCCGATCTTGAGGACGCCCGCCTCTCCCAGGTCACCGGCGCAGGCCGTCTTCAGCAGACCCCAGAAGCTTTCCCGCACAGGGTGCCGAATGAGCCCGCCGGACAGGACCAGGCGGTCCCGTGCGCGCGTCATCCCCACGTAAAGGATCCGGCGCTGCTCGGCATCCTGCCGCGCGGTCACTTTCTCGTGGACGGCCACCCCCCCCAGACTCCAGCAGTCTCGCAGCGCAAACCCGGCCAGGCCCGTGGTCCAATCGGATGAGACCAGCGGGAATCGGAGTGTCGCGCTGGTGCCTCCATGCAGGCCAGGCAGCACGACGACGGGGAACTCCAGCCCCTTGGCCTTGTGGATCGTCAGCACACGCACCGCGTCCAGCGACTCCTCCGCGAGCGCGCTTTCCGACTCGTCAGGCTGCTCGGCCACCCGAGCCATCATGAGCTCGACGAATCCCCTCATGGTCAGCTCGGCGCGGTCGGCCAGGTCCACGGCAAGTTCCCGCACCTTGAGCAGATTCGCCACCGCCTGCTCCCCGTGTTGCGAGGCCGCGGCCAGCTCCAGGACCGGCAGCCGGGAGAACAGCAGATCAAGAGCCGCGGGAAGCGCCCGGTGCGGCATCGAGCCGTGCAGCTCGGCCAACCGACCGTAGAGCTCCGCCAGGCGTCCGGCGTGAGGGTCGTCCCATCCCGACAGGCGCGACATCTGCCGGTAATCCAACGCGCCGCGTTCACGCAAGGCCACGAGCGCGCGGTCGGCGACCGCCCCGAGGGGCGACCGGAGGACGCCCACGAGCGCGACGGCGTCGTGAGGATCCAGGAGCACCCGGAGTACATTGACGAGGTCGATGACCTCCTGCCGGCGGTAGAAGTGCTTTTCCCCGTCGGTCACGTATGGGATGCCGACCCGGCGGAGCGCGTCCAGATAGGTCTGGGCCTGTGTCAGAGTCCGGAACAGCAGGGCCACATGCCCCGGTCGAAGCGGCTGCAGCCCGTCGCGGTCGCGGAGCCGCTCGTTGGCCAGGAGCTCATCGCTGATCCATGCGGCCAGCGCCGCGGCCTCCGCCCGTGTGGCGGCGGCCGCATCGAAGTCGTCTTCTACGGGCTGCACGACACGCAGTTCCACCCCCGGGCGTTGCAGAGCGGGCGGGCGTTCGGGGACGGCCTCCAAGGGGACATTGGTGATGGGGGACGGGGACGGACATTCCCCTGGGTCAGGAGCGAACAGACGGTCGAAGACCGCATTGACCACGTCGAGGACATCGCGATGGCTCCGGAAATTGGTGCGGAGCTCATAGCACCGGCCTCCGGACTCCCCGATCATGCTCACCACGCGCTGAAAGGCCTCGATGTCGGCGCGCCGAAACGTATAGATGGACTGTTTCGGATCGCCGACGATAAAGAGCTTGCCCGGCTCCAGGTCGACCTCGTGCCACGCGGCCGCGCGCCGTCCGGCGCGCTCCGCGAGAAAGAGGATGATTTCATACTGCATCGGATCCGTGTCCTGGAATTCGTCCACGAGGACGGCCTGATAGTCCTGCTTGAGCTGGTCACGGATCGACGGGTGCGCGGACAGCAGATCGCGGGCCTTCGCGAGCAGGCCGTCGAACGATACCCATCCTTCCTCCAGAAAGCCGGCGCGGACCGTCCGGACGAGCGGCAGCAGGAGATCGGCGATTTCGGCGACAAGCGGACCCGGCACCATCAACAGCCGGCGCGCTACGGCGATCAGGTCCCGGGCCTCGGCAAAGGCGTCCGGGGTCCATCCGGCCGGCGGCGCGCCGAGGTTCCCCGCAAGCCGCTCGGCAAGGGCGGTGCGCGCGCCCTCGTCGAGATCGAGGGCCGGTGATTCCAACGCGTGCGCGTAGACGCGGCCGGCGGCCTCGAGCAACGATTCCACCTTGCGGGATTTTCCCTGCCCGGATGTCGCGAGCAGCTCCGCGGCCCGGCCGCGCTTCCTGGTGAGCCAGGCCAGCAAGGGTCCGGACAAAGTCGGAGACCGGAGTTGGGTCGTCAGATCATCCAGCCTCACGTGGTCATTGCACAAGGCGCGGGCCAGATCCCGCAACTCCGGCAGGTCGGCGGCGCGCAGGACGCGGCGCCATCGCGCGTGCGCGTCGCCGCCGGGTCCCAGCTCGCGGTCGATCCAGAGGTCCCACTGCGCCTGGAACAGCTCGTCCAGCCTGAGCCCGTCGTCTTCCCGGAAATCCGGCGCGACGCCGCCTTCCAACGGATAGAGCCGGAGGAGATGGGCGGCGAAGCTGTGCACGGTGCCGATCTGGGCTTGTTCAAGCTGCCGGAGAGCGGCCTCGGCCTTGGCGGCGATCCGGTCGAACGTCAGGCCGTACCGGTCCCGGAGGTCCTGAGGCTGCACCGCTCCCGCCTCCGGGGATCCCTCCGGCCTCTCCGGTGACAGAAGAGCGGTCAGCCTGCCGCGCAGCCGGACCTTCATCTCACTTGCAGCCTTGTTCGTAAAAGTCAGGGCGACGATCCGGGCCAGTTCGAGCGAGCCGGGCTCCCGCATGAGGAGGTGGACGAGACGGTTGACGAGCAATGTCGTCTTGCCGGTGCCGGCGCCGGCGATCACGACGACATTCTGATCGAAGGTCGTGACGGCTTGTTCGCGGACAGACGCATCGGGAATGGAGGGCCGCTCCGTCATGCCCCCTCCCCGACGGTCGCTTTGCGCAGGCGACGCAAGGCATAGCTGGCCGGGGACTGATGCGCCCGCCACCAGCTTGGCCCGTGATAGCGGCGGCAGGCGGCCGTGTAGTCACAGTGCTCGCAGTAGCGGTCGGGAAGCATCTGGAACTGCCCGTCCCGGATTCCCTCCAACAGCACGCGGAACGTCCGCTCGAGCTGCCTCCCGACGGGGGACTGCCAGGCTGCCGTCTCGAACCGGGCGCGGTCGACCGAAGGCCCGCTCGAGGAGGTGAGAAACAGGAAGTCGACGCTCTCGATCGGGAGGCCCGCTGCGGGACCGCCGTCGGGCTGCATGAGCGCGTACAGCGGGGGCTGGAGATGGACGCCGCGGAGCGCTCCGACGGGCAGGTCGCGGTCCTCCGGCCTGAGCGTCCGCGCGCGGCGGTACTTATAGTCGATCACCCGCAACCCCGGCGGCTCGAGCCGACGGTCCACCCGGTCCAGCCGCCCGCGGATGGTGACGGCCGGCCGGCCCGCGGCCACCGGGACCTCCAGCCGACCGTGCGCGTCGACCTCAAAGGCCACCGGCTGGAACCCGCCCGCCCGGCACTCCTCGTGATCAGCCTCCAGGACGGCATGGACCAGCGCCGTGACCTGCTCACGGGCGAGTTGCCAGGTCACGGCGTACCCGGTACCGTGCTGGTTCGCATAGGCGGCGCAGGCCCGTTCAACCGCCGCCTCCACGTGCTGCTGCACGGACGCGGCCGGAAGCGACCGGGTCGGCCAGCCCGCCTCGCTCAACGCGGCGTAGCACGTCCGGAGGACTTCATGACAGAGCCGGCCCATGGTCAGCGGCGAGACGCTCGCGTCGCAGGGCGGGGGCGATTCCAGCCGCAGGACCTGCGCGGCGAAATACTGCAAGGGACACCGTGCGTACCGCTCCAGCGAGGTCGGAGAGACCCCGTGACTCAGCAGTGCATCCCAGTGGGACCGCAGGGGCCCGGTGACGCCGTCGTGGGGCCCGAGGCCACCGGACTCCGCCTCCATACGCCGCTGGGCCGCCTCACCCTCGCGGAACAGGGCGCTCCGGCCGGTGCGCTCAAGCAGCGGGGAAGGATCGCGCCCGGCGAGAATTTCCCGGCGCGCATACTCGTCATGGTCCAGCACCTCCACCAGAAACGGCGGCATCCCGACCCGATCGGCGAGCCGGCGTGCGATCCGGCGCTCGGGTCCTCGGTTGCCCGGCAGGAGGTCGTCATCCGTGAGATAGCCTGACGGCACCAGGGCGCGCCCCGCGGCGTCGGCGCGCTGGTACAGGAGGTAGAGGCGCTCTCGTGCCGCCTGGACGAGCAGCGTGAAGAGGAGCTTCTCCTCGTCGTATCCGGCAAGCTTTTCGTCGATCTTGTACCCCAGCGTGGCATCCAACACCCGGCGGTGCCGGTCGCGAAGAAAGGCGTCCTCCCGGATGAATCTCGGAAACACCTTCTCATTCAGCCCGATCACGAACAGGGCTCGAAACGCGAGCCCGCGCGCCGCCATGGCATCCAGGACCAGGACGCCGGGGTGATCCGGCTCGGGATCAGGGACCGTGGCGTCTTCGAGCAGCCTGGCAAAGAGCCCGACCCATGCATCCCATGTGACGTCGTCCCCGATTCGATCGAACTCCACGAGGGCAGCGCAGACGGACCGGATCCCCCGTCCGGCCGCCAGGAGCGGAGACTCTGCGTCATCGCGTTCCTCGGAGGCGTCGAGCCCGGGGATGGCGAGCTGGCGGGTCGCGGCGGCGAGAAAGGCCTCGGTCAGCCGCTGGACGCTGCCGGACGCCGGGAGAGACCGGATGTCGTCGAGCAGGTCCGTGAGCCGCTCCCACAGGAGCTGCAACTGGACGGCTTCGATCGTCAACGCACGCTCCGGCTCGGGCTCCTGATCCTCTGACTCGCTCGCGGGCTCGAAGACGAGGCGCCGGTGTGAGGCGGCCGCGAGGCGTTCCCACTCTTCCATCCCGCGCGCGATCCCCAGCTCCTGCACGGCCACGTGCCATTGGTCCGGGCGCGGCTCGACGGCTCCTCCAAGGCGATCCATTCGGCAGAAGGGAGAAGAGAGAAGGTCCATGACCGGCCGCCGGGAGAGACCGGTGAGCGGCAGCGAGGCCAGTTGCAACGCGGCCTTGGCGGCCGGCTCCTGGACCAGGGGCGGTCCGATGCTCGAACGGTACGGGATACCGTGCCGGTCGAAAAGGCCGCCCAGCCTGCCGCGATAGGGGGCAAGGGTCCTGCCCACGACACCGATCTCGTCAAACCGGTATCCATGCGTCTCGACCAACACCAGGACCTGCTTGCAGACCGTCGCCAATTCATCCTCCGGGCCGACCGTGTTGAAGACGGCGGTCTCGGCCGCAGTCTCGCGCGCCGGTCGTTCGGATGAGACCGCCGCGGCCACGGCCGGCCCCAGACGGGAAAGCGCGCGCTCGTAGAAGCGGCGGGCGAACGCAAAGGCCGGACGGTCCTGTAACGGGAAAAACAGCGTCACCGGCGCGGAGGCCGAGACGGCCTCCAGGAGCGCAAGCTGCACCTGGGTGAGATCGTAAAACCCATAGTAGTACAGCCGGTCGAGGCGCGCCAGGAATCCCGACCCGGCCGTGTGCTCGAGCGCCGCGGCCGTCACATCTTCGGGGGTGCCCACCCCGAGGGCGCGGCAACCCTCCCGGGCCGCGGCGTAGAGATGGAACAGGGCGCGCAGGGCCGGGGCGTCCTCCGCGCCGAACAGCCCTTCATCAACGGCCCGGAGCGCCGTCGCCGGCTCAAGCATCGCATCCTTGAGGTCCCGGAGCGTGGCCCACAGCGCCGCCCACGCAGATTGGGATCGCCCAAAGTGCCGGAACCGTTCCACCCCGCTGAGATCGCGCCGGACGATGGAACGCAGGAGCTGCTCGAAGAATCGCTCGGTGGCCGGCAGCACGGGAGGCCCGGAGGATTCACCCGAGCGGGGACCGGTCCCGCAGAGACGCAACGAGAGCTGATGGAAGGTCAGAAAATGGACGTTCAGGAGCGGCCCGACGTGTCGGACCAGGAGGCGACGCAGGTAGCTCGACAATGTGGAGGACGGAACGACGACGGCGACGGAGGCGAGTGGCGAGTCCCGTTTGAGCTGCCGGATCTCCTCGACGAGCGCGTGCTCAAGCTCGGGGTGGACGCGGCCGGTGACGACTTGAAGCATCGTTGGCAGGCTGAGGTTGCGGTGAAGGTTGAGCCACGATCCGGTTCCGGCCTCAACCTCAACCGTAACCTTCGCCTTCTATCCGGTCTCGGGGCCCATGGATTCCCCGTTGCAGTCCTGGCAGCCCCAATCCCCATCGATGATGGCCATGGGCTCGCCGCAAAAGGGGCACTCGGGGGGCGGACCGGCGTCGACGTGCGGCAGCACCGGCAGCTCGATGTCGATCTCCTGCGGGTCGGATTCCATAAGTGTCGCCTCAGCTAACTCGGCTTGGGAGCCAGGGCCTGTTCAGCGCTTTGGCGGCTCGGCACGCCGATGAAGGTCAGCCGGCCGTTGATGATCGTTGCGGGGACTGCGCGGATCGAATGCCGCTCCGCGAGCTCCTGCCCGTCCGGTGAATTGATGTCCACCTCCCGGTAGCTGAAGCTGTATTTCACCCGCAGCTCCTTGAACAGGCTCTTGGCCGACGGACAAGCTCCGCAGGTCGGGGACACGAGCAGGACGACGTTCGGCATGGCGGAGACTCCGGAGGATGAAGCATCTTAACAGGGCCACACAGTCTGAGCAAGGCGGCCCCGTGCTTCCCCGGGGCTGAGTTGCAACCAGCGGGGTGATCCGATAAGTTACGACGATGCCGAAGGTGCGACTGAATGTTGACAGCCGCCTGATCGGCGAAGCCTCCTCGCGGCACGTCGTGCTGGCGCTCCTCACGGGGCTGCTCGCCCCGCTCTGTTTTCCCTATTTCGATCTCGCCCTGCTGGCCTGGGTGGTTCTGGTGCCGTTGCATCTCGCCGTGGAGGAGGTTCCTCCGCGGCGGGCGTTGTGGCTGGGATGGCTGGCGGGGGTGGTCGGCTTCGCCGGGACGATGTCCTGGGTCGTGACGGCCATGAACCAGTACGGGAAGATGCCGCTCGTGGCGGCATACGCCGTGATGGGTCTCCTGGTGACCTACCTCGGACTCTATACGGCGCTGTATGCCCTGGCGGTGACCTGGATCCGGAGCGCCCTCCCGGTGGTCGGGCTCTGGAGCGCGCCGGTCATCTGGGTCGCGCTGGAATGGGTGCGCACGCATCTGTTCTCGGGGTTGCCGTGGGCGCTGCTCGGGTATTCGCAGTACCGGTGGCTTCCCGTGATCCAGATCGCGGACCACACCGGCGTCTATGGCGTTTCCTTTGTCCTCGTGCTGGTCAACGTCGCCCTGGCCGAAGCCGCCGGCTGGGGACGCCGCCGCTGCTCTAGCCAGCCTAGCGAGCCGTTTCCCTGGCCTCGGGCGGCGGCGGCGGCCGGGGTCCTGCTGGTCACCGTCTCCTATGGGATCGTCCTCCTGCAGGACTCAGATGGCTCGCAGCCGGAGGGGGCCGCGGCCAGCCGGCCGGTGACGATCGGGGTCGTGCAGGCCAACATCGACCAAGGCCGGAAATGGGATGCGGTCTACCGCAACGAGACTCTGCGCCAGTATGGACGCTTGACTTCCGAAGTGGCGGGCCGGGCCGATCTCATCGTCTGGCCGGAAGCCGCCACGCCGTTCCTGTTCGAGGAAGAGCTGGCGTACCGGGCACAGGTCACGATGCTGGTGCAGTTCTACGGGGCTCCGCTGCTCTTCGGCAGCCCGGCGGTCCGTCGGGACGACGAGGGGCGTCCGTACCTGCTGAACAGCGCCTATCTGCTGGGACAGGACGGGCAGATCGCGGCCCGGTACGACAAGATGCATCTGGTGCCGTTCGGCGAGTACGTGCCGCTCCGGCCGGTGCTCTTTTTTCTCGACAAGCTCGTGGAAGGCATCGGCGACTTCCAAGCGGGGACCGTGCCGACCGTCTTCGAGCTGCCCCTGAAAGCCGCCGTGCCGGGCGGGCCGGAGACGGCTGCGCCGCGATTCGGGACCGTGATCTGTTTCGAGGTGATCTTCCCGTCGCTCGTGCGTGAGTTCGTGCACCAGGGGGCGGACTTCATGGTGACCATCACGAACGACGCGTGGTTCGGCGCGTCGGCGGCACCCTATCAGCATTTCGGGATGGTCGTGTTGCGCGCCGTGGAGAATCACGTCCCCTTCGCCCGCGCCGCCAACACCGGCATCTCCGGCTTCATCGACCCGTACGGCCGCGTCCTGGCGGCGACGAAGATCTTCGAGGCGCTGTCCGTCACGGGACGCCTCGAGGTCGGAAACCGTCAGACCTTCTACACGCGGCATGGGGATGTGTTTGCGCGTGGCTGTGCTATAATCGCCGCGATTTTCCTGGGAGTGGCTGGGGTGCGCCGCATCAGGGCGGCGCCCCGGCGGGTCGCCCACGAGCCATCATGACACGACGAGGGAACCATGCTGGATGAATTGCGCGGACGTCTCAACGCGGTGGGTGAGCAGGTCAGCGAGCTACGGGGGCATCTTTGACCTTTCCCGCCTGAATGCCGAGCTGCACGAGATCGAACAGCAAACCGCCCTCCCCGACTTCTGGAAAGATTCGCAAGCGGCCGCCCGGGTAAGCCGCAAGAAGGCCAAGCTCGAGCGGGAGATCCGCCGGTGGAGCGAGATCGACCGTCGGCACGGCGACCTCCGTGCCATGCTGGAGCTCGTGGAGGAGAGCGGCGACCTGGCGATGGAGCGCGAGCTGGCGACGGAGCTGACGGGATTCGAGGCGGACGTCCAGCAGTTGCGGGTTGAGCTGCTGCTGTCCGGCGAACGTGACGGCAGCAACGCCATCCTGGGGATCCATCCCGGCGCGGGCGGGACGGAATCGCAGGATTGGGCGCAGATGCTCCTGCGGATGTACACCCGCTGGGCCGAGCGCAAGGGATACAGGGTCGAGGAGCTGGACTACCAGCCCGGCGATGAGGCCGGGATCAAGAGCGCCACGCTGGCTATCACTGGCCCCTACAGCTACGGGTACCTGAAGGCCGAGGCCGGCGTGCACCGGCTCGTCCGCATCTCGCCGTTCGACGCCAACAAGCGTCGCCATACCTCGTTCGCCTCGGTTTTCGTCTATCCGGAGATCGAGGACGTGGACCTGGTGATCGAGGACAAGGATTTGAAGGTCGACACCTTCCGGGCCGCCTTTCTTACAAAAACCATGGAGTCATCTTGTCTGGGCGCCTTCATG
>CAYJUM010000017.1:0-40615 GCA_964373355.1 uncultured Nitrospirales bacterium
GAGAGGCGGGGCTGAACGGGGAAGAGCGTCAGTTGTGTCAAGCCGATTCCTTTAGTTGAATCCCGCTAGACATCCGGGCCGGGCGGAGTATAGCGCATTTCGGTTCCGGTGTAAAAACATCGCAGGCCCATCTCGCCGTCGCGCCAGCTCACAAACCGGAAGGACATTGACGGTTCTCGAGTGAGAGAGTAATGTGACGCTTGGCCATGCGGGAAGCGGAGGCCCCTCCGGCGCCAGGCACGAAGATCCGCGGTTGGTTGCTCCCGGTCGCACTCGGGGTGGTGATCTGGCCGCTCTGGTTGATCGTCTTTATGGCCGACAATCTCCTTCCGGTCTTTGCCACGGACGCCTGGAGGCTGCTGACGACACCGGGATCCGAGGCGTACCATCCGCTGAACGGGCCGGTGCTGCTCTTCGAGCTGATCGGCAATGCCGTGCTGGCGGCCGCCGCGCTCGTGCTCGCCGTGATGTTCTTTCAGAGACGGCGACGGTTTCCGACGGCCGCGGCCGGGCTGCTGCTCGGCGCCTTTCTGTTCTACGTCGCGGACAGCCTCGCGGCATCCCAGCTTCCGGGCGGCCAGGAGGCTCCCGGGTCGCTGCTCGATCTGGGCGGAGCTCTGCTGGTCTGTGCGGTGCTGGTTCCGTATCTGTTGAGATCGAAGCGCGTGAAGACGACGTTCGTGCGGTGACGATTCAGACACTGGAGGCAAGGAGGCAATCATGAAATTCAGCATCACGGTCATCTGCGGCCTCGCCGTGGGGGCCGCCGCGCTGCTGGTGAGCTGCGCGCCCGAGCAGGACGCCTACTTGAAGAAGGGGGTCCGCAAGGTGACCCAGGCTGATGTGACCAAGGAGTTCGGGCCCCCGCACATCACCAAGGAGGCCGTGCTCGACGGCGAGACGGTCTGGATGTACCGCTACGCCATGAACGACAGCGACCTGAACCCCATGAGCTTCGACAACATGTTCCGGAGCGCGAACACCGCCAGCAACGCGGCGATGGCCCTGATCGGGAAGGGCGGCGCCGATTCCGGCAAGGAGAAAGTCGTGTGCGTGCGGTACGTGCTGACCTTCAATAAGGACAAGGTGTTGAAGGACTGGAAGCGGGAGGGGTGTTGAGTGATCAGGCTTTTTTTGCCCCGTGTCCGCGCGGGTTGGAAGGCGTGCTGTGCGCCGAGCTGGCGGGCCTGGGCGCGCGGCGGGTCGCGCCGTCACCGGGCGGCGTCGGCTTCAGCGGCCCGTTCGCGTTGTGCTACCGCGTCAATCTGGAGTCCCGGATCGCGAGCCGCGTCCTCTGGCGGCTCACCGCCGCGCCCTACCGCCGCGAGGAGGACATCTACCGCGCCGCCAAGCGGCTGAACTGGCCGGGCTGGTTCGCCCCCGCCTGCGCGATCAAGGTCAAAGTCAGCGCCCGGCACTGCCCCCTTCCCAGCCTCGATTTCCTCACCCTTCGGATCAAGGACGCCGTCTGCGATAAGTTCGTGGCCGTGCGACAGCCCCGTCCGTCCGTGGACACCCGCCTGCCGGACCTCCGGATCGACGCATTCGTGACCGACCAAGCGGTGACGTTCTACCTGGACACCTCCGGCGAGCCGCTGTTCAAGCGGGGCCTGCGCCAGGCCCGCGCCGCGGCGCCGTTGCGGGAGAACCTGGCCGCGGGCATCCTGCATCTGGCCGGGTGGACCCCGGCTCAGCCGCTGCTCGATCCGATGTGCGGCAGCGGCACCATCCTCCTGGAGGCGGCGCAGATCGCCCGCGGCATCGCGCCCGGGCTCGGCCGGCGCTTCGCCTTCGAGAAGCTCCGGGGGTTCGATCAGAACGCCTGGCAGGCCATCCGCCGCACCAGCCGGGCCCGGCAGCGCGAGCAACCGGGCGCGATCTACGGATGCGACCTGGATGCGGAAGCCCTGGAGGCGACGCGTGCCAACCTGCGTGGCGCGGGCCTGGAGGATGCCGTGCACTTGCGGCGCGCCGACGTGCTGGAGCTCACGGCGCCCGCCACAGACGGCGTCCTGGTCGCCAATCCTCCGTACGGTGTCCGGAGCGGAGATGAGCAAGAGCTCGCCGAGTTCTACCCTCGTCTCGGCGATGTCCTCAAACAGCAATTCGCCGGCTGGCGGGCGTATGTGTTCACGGCGGACCGGCGCTTGCCCGGTCTGATCGGGCTGGCCCCGTCGCGGCGCATCCCCCTTTACAATGGCGCGCTGGAGTGCCGCCTCTATGAGTTTCTGCTGGTCGGGGGGAGCGCCCGCCGGCTCCGAAGAATCAAGCAGGCGCGCGGAGGGGCGGGATGACGCGCGCGTGCGCGCTGCTCTCGGTCGTGCAGTTCTGCGTCCTCTGGGGATGCGCCGCGCCGGCAATGCCGCCGGAAGCAAGCCCGCGGGAGGCCATCCCGGCGTCTGCGGTTCCCCGGGTCCGAGCCGCCGTCCAGGAAGACCTCGCCCGGCATGTGGCCGCCGAGGAGACCGCGGTCCGCGAGGCCCTGGCTGGGACCGCCGCCGTGGCCGCTTGGGCCAAACGGCCGGTCGTCGTGGAGACGCTCGGAGATCCCTGGATCGGCCTGGGACGATTGGAGGAGCACGGACGCTGGCTTGCGGTGAGCGTGCAGGATGGCAGTCCCGATCTCTCACGGGTGATCGGCCTCCTGGCGCTCGTGACGGGCCATCCGGCTGGAGCGGCAATGCCGGTGCCGATGCCCCCGGAACGGACGTCGGCCGTGCAAGTCGGTTATCTCGTAACGTTGCTCGAGCAGGCGACGGGGCTGCGTGAACGGGCGTTGCGCCGGCTGAGCGTGCCGGAGCGGCGCTTTCTCTACCGGCAGGCCGGCTCCCTTGTGGAGACATTTTCAGCCCAAGTATCGCAGCCCTCGAAAGCCGCGCTGGCCCAGGCCCAGGCCGATGCCCGCTTTATGGAATTGGCCGAACGGCTGGATGTGGGCGCCCTGGTGGCCGCCGCGCAGGTGCTGTCCAGCCTCGCCGATCCGGCCGTCCTCAAGAGTCTTGAGTATTCCTTCGGGAGCCTTCCCGCTCCTGTGCGGCCGCCGCTCGGGGTGAGCGGCGAGGTCAGGCTGGTGCGTGAGACCGCCCTGGGACTGATCGTGATCGGCGGGGCGGGGCCGAACGTCTATCAACTGGACCATCGCTTTGCGCTGGTGCTGGACCTTGGGGGGGACGATCAGTATCTCGGCGAGATTGCCGCGCCGGGGGACCCGGAGCGCGGCGTCAGCGTCGTGATCGACCTCGCCGGCGACGACCGCTACCATCCCACGACGCTGGGCCTGGCGACGGGCCGGCTGGGGCTCGGCCTGCTGGTGGACCGCGCGGGCCACGACACGTACGAGCTGGCGGATGGGGCGGGGGGCACCGGCTTTGCCGGGATCGGGGTGCTCTACGACATGGCCGGGGATGACCGCTATCACGGGAGCCGGCTGACCCAGGGCGCCGCCTTCGCTGGCCTGGGCCTGTTGCTCGACGCAAGCGGTCACGATGCTCACACGAGCTTCGGGTACGCGATCGGGTTCGGGGGACCGCTGGGGACCGGCGCCGTCATCGACGTCGCTGGCAACGACCGGTACCAGTGCGGCGGGAAATATCCGAGCCACTACAACGCCGACGATGCACCCGGCGCCCAGCCGGGGGATCCGCAGTTTCAGTACGACGCCTTCGGGATCGGCGCCGGCGCCGGAAAGCGGCTCTATCTCCCCGACGCGCAGCCGCGATCCTACGCGTTGGCGGGAGGCGTGGGGGTGGTGCTGGACCTCTCGGGCCATGACACCTACCAGAGCTCGAACTTCTCCCAGGGCGTCGGGTATTTTTTCGGGGCCGGCATGAAGCTGGACCTGGACGGCCATGACGAGCACCAGGCCGCGCGCTACGGGCATGGCGCGGCCGCGCATGGGGGAGTCGGCCTGCACGTCGATTACCGGGGCGATGACCGGTACGGCTCGTCGGGGCCGTTCTACAACGGCGGGGTGGCCTGGGAGGCGAGCGTCGCCCTGGCGGTGGACGCGGGGCAGGGGAATGATATCTATGACCTGCGGCGCTCCGATGGCCTGGGGCGCGCGGACCACCGCGGCTGGAGCCTCTTTGCGGACGACGGTGGGCGCGACCGGTATCTCGTCGGCGTCGGGTTGGGCCGGGTCACGAATGGCGGGATGAGCGGCTTCTTCGATCTGGCAGGCGAGGACGAGTATGCCATGGCCGGACGCGGGAATGGGCAGGTCGTGCCGGATGGAGCGGGAGGGCTGTTCGTGGACCGGTGAGGGCGAGTGCGGGCGATTGGCCGGCGCTCACCATTGGGGGTAGAATAGCGCGGGGCGGGGGTAGAATAGCGTGCTGCAAGCGGTGCGTGGTGTGCGGGCAAGGAGGAGACGATGGACCAGAAGGGCGGCGAGACCATCACCAAGATCACGAAGCGCGACGAAGAATGGAAAAAGCTGCTCTCCCCCGAGCAGTATTACGTCCTGCGCCAGGAAGGGACCGAGCCCTCCTTCAGGAACAAGTATCACGACCACAAGGCCAAGGGGACGTATCTCTGCGCGGGCTGCGATCTGGCGCTGTTTTCCTCCGAGCACAAGTTCGACAGCGGCACGGGCTGGCCGAGCTTCTGGCAGCCGATCTCGGACAAGGTCATCGGCACCAAGACCGACTGGAAATTGATCCTGCCGCGCACGGAAGTGCACTGCGCGCGGTGCGACGGACACCAGGGGCACGTCTTCAACGACGGCCCCAAGCCCACCGGGTTGCGCTACTGCATCAATTCCGCGGCGCTGAAGTTCGTGCCGGCATGAATCGGGCCCATGAAGCGTGAAGCGTTCATCGCGGTCTTGCTCCTCTCGACCGCGCTCACGGCCTGCTCCGGCGATGGCGGCGCGAGCCTTTATGAGACGGCGCAATTCGAAGAGCGGCAGAACAATCCCGCCCATGCCCGGGAATTGTACGAGGAGATCACGAAGAAATATCCCGGGAGCGACTACGCCCGCAAAGCCGAAGTGCGCCTCCGGGAGTTGAGCCAGGGACAATAGTAGACAACGATCCACGCTTCACGTCTCATTGCACCCAGTGCCAGAGGCGGGCCAGGAGCCAGAGCAGGGCAATCGTCACGCCGACGATGAGGCCCAGGGTGCCCAGCAGAACGCCGACTACGACGGCCCAGTCCGACGCGGTCGCCCGCCCGTGGGGTGAGACGCCAGTGCGCCGCAACAACGCCGCATTGCGGGCATTGCTCCGGAACCACACCGAGAACAGATCTCCAAGGCCCGGAACCGCCCCGATCACCCCGTTCAGCACGACGTTCAGGCTCATCCGGATCAGCACGATCTTCGGCACGCGCAGCCGCGCCGCCAGGATGAGGATCATGGAGCCGATCAGGCTTGCGACGGTGTCGCCGATCCCCGGAATGAGGCCGAGCAGGGGATCGACGCCCAGCCGGAGATTGGTCCCGGGGATCGGGATCATGGTATCCAGGACTTTGGCCAGGGCCTCCGCCGAGGCCCGGAGCGCCTCGGCCTCCCGGGTTCCGCTGGGTCCCATCCGTTCAGATTCGGCTCTCATGGGCGTGCGTCCCGGCCGAGGCTCCCGGTGAGCATCCGGCGGTCCCGCAGGATCTGCTCCCGCACGTCTTGCACGGCTTCGCTGAAGGCCTTGTTCAGCCGGGCGTGGGCCGGGTAGAGCGGCATTGCCCAGTAGTGATGATCGTACGAGGCGAGCTCGTCGTAGCGCGCACGGCCGCGGTAGGTGCCGAGCACGCGGCCGTCCGGTCTGGCCAGGGTCAGCTCCAGGTCTACCTCGCCCTGCCAGGCCTGTGAAGGGGAGGCCACGGCGTTGACCGTCCAGCCGGCGCCCGGAATCAGCCAGGTCAGCACGGTGGCCTGCCCGTAAAAGCGGTGAATCGTCCCGCTGAGGATCAGGTCGGGATCGCGCTCGCGCGTGCCGATGGACCGGAAAAGTCCCGTGGCGCTGAAGTCGGCCTCGAGCGCCTGCGTGACGAGCGCGCTCAGCTCTCCCTCGAGCGTGCCCGTTTGGGAGATCGAATGGTCGGCGATATTGTCCCGGTCGTCCGGCGGGGTGGCATCGCGCAGCGGCTGGATCGCGACGGAGACCGGAATGGTGTAGGGGCTCCTCTCCAGCGACACCATGGGCTTGTACGGAACGCAGCTGGCGATCAACAGACTTATGCCGATCAGGATCGCTGTCCGCCGGTGTGGCGGCTGAAAAGCTGTGGGTGCCATCCCAAATGCGCGTCAGCAGTGAGCGGGCGGGATCAGCCCGAGCTGCACCTCGAACCGGCCCTGGCCCTGGTCCCGGACGTACCGGACGAGCGTCTCGTGGATGACGGGAAACGCAAGCTCATCCCAGGGAATCTTCTCGGGCGGAATGAGTTGGGCGTCAAGGCTCTCGCTGCCGGCTCCAAATTCCGGCGCCAGCAACCGTCCGCGGAAGACCACATAGACCTGGCTGACGTGCGGCAGGCTGAAGACGCCGTAGAGCGAGACGAGCTCCACCCGGGCCTGGGCTTCCTCCCAGGTCTCGCGCACGGCGGCCTCTTCGATCGTTTCGCCGGTCTCCATGAAGCCCGCAGGATAGGTCCAGCGACCAGCCCTCGGCTCGATGGCCCGCCGGCAGAGGAGCAGCCGGCCGTCCCACTCCGGGAGGCATCCCACCACGATCGTGGGGTTTTGGTAATGGATCGTCTCGCAGGCGCCGCACACGTGGCGAGGCAAGAGATCGCCGGGTGGAATCTTCAATGCGACGGGGGCGCCGCAGTGGCTGCAGTAGTTCATATTTCAACGTGAGGCGTGAAGCGTGAGGGGGGTGAGGCGAAACCCCGGGATTTGTTTTTTTCCATTCATGTCTGACGCCTCACGCCTAACGGTTGTGAGGGGGCTGGTCCCGCGCGCGCCGGATCGTGCAGTAGAGCGCATAGCCCTGGGCCAGCATGCCCGTCACGATCAGCCCCAGTGCCGTCCGCAGCCAGCGCGAGGCCGGATGCTCCAGGCCGTACATGCCAGCGACAAACCCGAGGGCGATGGCGACGATCCCGACCGTCCGGGCCATGAACGCTCGCTGGCGGGCGTCGGGCATGAGCTACCCGGCGACTTTACCGCCCGGCCTGGATGCGGCGGTCTGCTTCAAGAGCGCTTCCAGCGGCGCGTGGGCGGTGGGGCTGGCGGCCAGGATACCGTAGATGGACGTCTTGTCGCGATTGAACACGAAGGGGAGGCCCGTGCTATCGGTCACGGACCCGCCCGCCTCCTCGATGAGCAGCACGCCGGCGGCGACGTCCCACTCATTCATGCGCTCGAAGTTCACACAGGCATCGGCCCGTCCCGCCGCCAGCAGCCCCAGACTGTACGCGATGGATCCCATCGGCCGGCAATGGGCATACGGCTCGAACGCGGCGAGCTTGCCCTGCCGGAGCGAGGGCGGATGGACCAGGATCGTCAGCGGGAAGGTGGCGGTGCGCCGGGTCCGAATCTCTTCTCCATTGAGCCGGGCCCCTTGCCCGTGTACGGCCGAGAAGAGCTCGCCGGTCGCCGGATTGAGCAATACGGCTAGGATGGGACGGCTGTCTACGACCAGGGCGGCCGCAATCGCGTACGTGGGCTCTCCTCTCATGAAGTATTTTGTCCCGTCGATCGGATCGACGATCCAGACCCGTTTCCTTCCCAGCCGCCCCGGGTCATCCGGTCCCTCTTCCGACAGCCAGCCGTCGTCCGGGAACTCCCGCCGGAGGGTCTCGTGCAGGATGGCATTCACCGCCAGGTCGGCCGAGGTCACCGGCGACCGGTCTTTCTTGAGGTGGGTCTCAAAGCCGCGGCGTGCGACCTCAAGACAGCGATCCCCGGCCTGCCGGACGGCCTCGCTAAGGATGTGCAGTTCCCGTTCCATCAGGCTCGAGATCCCTGTCCTGGTCCCGCCACAGCGCGATGCCGCCGACGAGGCCGTTGAGGTTGGAGCGGTATAACCTGTGACGCGTCAGGGTCCTCCCTGGGTCTGCGGCCTTGGGCTACGTGAGAAGCCATCAACTCCTATCTACCATAGATCCAGCGGCTTGGACACCAAGAGCCGCCGGATGTCTTGTGACAATCGGCTGAACGCGCAGGAGGGTCGGGACGTTACAAGAGGTGGCCGGGGGCTTTCCACACCTGGACCTGAATCCCGCCGATCCAGAGCCGGTCTCGATGCAGGACGGCCTCCAGCTCTTCCGGAGACGACATCTCGATGATCCCCAACCCCGTCGAACGACCCTGGTCATCGAGCACGATTCGCCCGGACACGACCGTCCCATAGGAGGCGAACAGATTTCGGAGTTGCTGATCAGTGAAGGCGGACGGAAGGCCGCTGACATGCAAGATGTTCATTGCTGTGCCCAGGAGAGAAACGGTGTGAAAAGTCATAGCACAACATCTCACAGACCATCAATCACAAAGTATATCGTTATGCAACTTAAATGGGGTGGTCTTTAAGAGGGGAAATGCTTTAGGATGAGGGCCGGTGAGCGGAAAAAAGACGGACTACATCCATATCCGCAGTGATCAGGAACTCAAGACGGCATTAGAGCGCGCGGCCAAGGGCGCTGACCGGACGATCGCTGATCAGGCACGATACCTGCTGAGGATCGCGCTGGGCCTCCGGGAGCCGGAGCCTCCGCCGGCCATCGCGGCGAGATCGCTGGGCCGGCAAGGCAGCGGCCAGGAGCATGGTTCCCCCAAAAGAAGGGGCCGTCTTTCAGGGAGGGCGTAAGCCCATCCCTCACGATTCCTGAGCGGGGCAGGCACACGGCGCTAGGGGTGTGGGACCAGTCCCGGCCGCGTGGTGAGCGCCCCCTCGAGATCCTGCAGTATCTGCTCCATCAATTCCTTCAGCATGTCGTCATAATTGAAATCCTCAGCCAGGGTGTAGAGTGTGCCCGGTGATTCCTCGTGCTCGATGGAGTAGGCATGCTCCCAAAGCACCCTTCCGGAGAGACGGTCCTCCAGCCGCAGGTCGAGCGCCAGCGTGTTTCGGACCGAGGACACCGGCAGGCCGGCCACCCACAGCGCCGGCGCGATGAGCGTGACCCCGTAGGAATACAGACGGCTTTCGTATCTCGTGGATGAGACCCGTCCCTGGAGAAGTAGGTCGGCCTGGCCGGCTTCCTCCGCGAGTGTGACCTCCTTGAAGATCCGCCGGTTGCCAAGCTCGGTGGCGAGCGCGGTGCGAAGGTCTGCGGAGGGGCTGAACTGCCACGTCGTGGAGTTGATGTGGGTCGGCCGTCCTTCGGGGTGTTGGAAGTCCTGCCACCCGAAGGGCACGAGCGGAACCCAGTACAGCCAGACCTTGTTGTTGTTCCCGGCGGGGCGGTCGTCTGTCATCGGCAGGACCGCGACGGTGTGCGGGGAAAGGGGCTGATGGTCGACTGCCGGGCTCGGTGAATAGACCCACCCGCGCGACGCGACGCAACCCGAGCACGTTGCGAGGAGCATGATGACGGCCGGCAGGCGGCTCACGAGCGTGGTTCCGGTGCGCTGCGGGAACAATGCGGCCATGTGCCGGGCCACGATACGGCAACGAGGGAGTCGTGTAAATAGGAATTCGCACACTGGCTTTTTCACGCCCCGGCTGCTACAAATGCGGCATGTTTCACCATTCCTCGAAGACGTGCCGCTGGCCGAGCTGGGCCGGCTTCGGCGTGGCGGGGGTGGCGTTGGGAATCGGCGCCTGCGCCTCCGGCCCGGTCCGTGTGAGCACCGTGTATGAGGGCCCGCAGGGCGGAGTGTATCTGGCCCGCGTCTCGCAGGGGGCCTTTCAGGCGTCGCATCCGGTCCTGCTGGATGAGTCGCTGGTGCGGCGGTTGCTGCGCGGTGTTCTTGTGACCCCACGCCAGGGCAGCGTGACCGCCTTGATCTTCGGTTCCCCGGAGCCGGTGCGGGCATTCTCCGATCTGGATGCCGGCTATCTCGCGCCAGGGATCGTGAAGGCTCTGGGGCAGGCCACGCCCCGGCACGTCGTCGAATTTGAGGTCTTGCACTCCACGGCCAAAGGCCCGGCGGCCACCGCGGCAACGATGTACGCCTATGGGCCCTCGCTGTACCTCACGCTGACGCAATTTCGGTACCGCCTGGAACGGCCCGAGCAGGAGGGTGGGGACGCTGCGGATCGGGAGTCACCGGATTTTACCGGTCTGTACCAGCGGGAGGTCCGGTTCTCGCCGGCGGCTGCCGTGAGCCCTGCCCCGGATGACGCCCCAAGGCTCTCCGGACAAGGCTACCTGGTGCCCCTGGTGATCAGCTACGAGCGATTGGCGGGGATGCCCGAGCCTGAGGCCCCCCCACGCCCGACGGCCGCGGTCAGCTTGCCGGAGACGGCGCCCGTTCTTCCCCGTGCGTCGGGACCGCCGCCGCTCCAGCTCGAATTGGAGCGGCTCACGGAGGAGAACCGGGAGTTGAAACAGCGGCTGGAGGAGCAGGCGGCCGCCTTGAAGGCCCTGCAGCAGAAGGAGCCGGAAAACGAGCCGAAGCGCAAGAAGCGCCGGCCCTAGCCGCCGCCGCTTTTCAGGAACTCCCGCAAGGCCTTCTCCGACAGCTTGGCGACGCCCGCGCGCGGCTCGCCTGCGTCCCGTTCAGCCGATGGAGCTTGACCGCCAGCTCCGTCATCTTGGCGAGCACGGCGATGCAATCGAGGACGATGGCCTTTCCCACCGTGAAGCTCCTCAGGTGCGAGAAGAGCAGGGGAGGCCTCCGGCCGGGATGATCACTTCTACGCCGCCGTCCACCAGGGGCTGCACCTGGTCCCGGAACTGCCGCTGCACGCGGTCGAAAGTTTCCGGGTCTCCGAAGGCCCGTTCCAGCTCGTCGGGCACGGTCGTGATCGCTTTCACCGCGACGATGCGTTCCCGGAGACCGTAGCGGGCGATCTGCTCTTCGTGCAGGGGAATGAAGAGCGGGTTGATCGTGACCAGCCCGATGGTCCGGCCCAGCGTGCAGGCGAAGAGCATGCTCGCTTCTCCGAGCCCCAGCACCGGAATATCGACCGTGCCGCGCGCCTCAGAGAGACCGCCGTCCTGAAAATGGCCGATCGCCACCGCGTCACACCCCCGGCGTTGGGCGGCCACCGCGTTGCGCACGCTTGCGCCGCGCAGCGAAATTCGGTAAGGCGGTGGAGTTCCGTGTCGGGCGGGGAGCGGCCTCGGACGTCATAGGTCACGTCGGGATCGGCCAGTTCTCCCAACGACTTCGTGAGGTGCCGGAAGTAGCCGGCTTGCTGCTCCGGATGCACGAAGCTCTGGTACCAGATCCGGATGGGCGCCGCTGAGCCGGTCATGCCGGCAGTGTAGACCAATGCCGCGATTGAGTCCAGGCCGGCGCGGAGGGGCTGGAATCAACATGGAGGTGCTCGATGAGATCAAGCCGATTGGAGCGGCTGTGGAAAGCACATACCGATGCCGAGTTTGTGACCAAGGACCTGGAGGCCACGATGGCCACGATGGTGAAGGACCCCTCTGTCAATCATGTTCCGACGAACGCCGGCGCCCGGGGCCAGCGCGCATTGCGGGCCTTTTACCGGGATGTCTTCATTCCCTCCTGGCCGTCGGACGTCACGATGGAGCTGCTGAACCGGGTCGTCGGCCCCGACCAGCTGGTCGATGAATTGCGGGCGACCTTCACGCACAGCCGGCGGATGGACTGGTTTCTGCCGAACGTGCCGCCGACGCACAAAAAGGTCACGGTGGACTTCGTGGCGATCATCGGCTTTCGCGGCGACAAGATCGCGACGGAGCGGATCTACTGGGATCAGGCCGACGTGTTGAGGCAGGTCGGGCTCTTGAAATGACCGTCGCGGCGCGGATCAGTTTGCGGGAGTCCCCGCGTCCGGCGGCAGGGCCATCCAGGGCTCGTCGAGTCGCAGCAGGGTCACGGTCTGCTCCGAGGGGTGCGCATGCACGACCACCCGAATCTCGACGGTCCAGGGACCATCGTCAGGCGACCCCGCAAGCGTCATCCGGAGCGCAATCGTGGCGACCGATCCCGGTGTCACGCTGAGAGCCTGCTGCACGGCCCGCAACATCGCCCGTAGTCGCTCGGCCGGCGCCAGACCAGGGTGTCCCGGACCGTTCACGACGGCGTCCCAGAGCGGCTTGGATATGACGACCGGCGAGGTGAGGCCGATCTCACGCGCCATCGGGCTCAGGTCCGCAAAGTAGCCGGGCGATCCCGGAACCGGCGGCGGCGCAGTCCGAACGTCCTGGGTGATGACTGCAGCTTCAGCCGACACCGGTTGGTCGGCTGGTTCAGGGGGCGCCTCGATGGGAGACACCGGCAGGGGCGCCACCGATCCGCCCCGGGCCTTGCTGATCCCTTCATAGATGGCACGGGCCTTCTCGGACCATCCAGGCTCGAGCGGATGACCCTGGAAAGCGGCCTCCGCGGCCTTTTTCTCCTGAAAGGTCAGATCACGAGGGTGCATGCGGGTTAGATAAGGCCCCACTCCACGGGGTCAAGCCCCGGAGGAGGGAGAGGAGAGGGTCTCGAAGAAGCTCGTCAGATCGACGTTCCCGCCGGTCAGGATAACGCCGACCCGCTTGCCGAGGAGGACGCCCTCGCGGCGCAGCAGTGGGACTACGGCCACGGCACTGGAGGGCTCGATGACGATCTTCAGGCGCTCAAAGATGAAGCGCATGGCCGGGGGGATCTCCTCCTCCGCGACGGTAAAAAAGCCGGTAAGATGCTCGCGGAGGATCGGCAGGGTCAGGTCCCCGAGGCTCGTTCGAAGCCCCTCCGCCACCGTGCGGGGCTCTGGCATCGGCACGATGCGGTTCTCCCGGACCGAGTGCAGGGCGTCCAGCGCGCCCATCGGCTCACAGGCATAGATGCGCAGCGCGGGATTCAGCCCGTGCCCGGCAAGACACGTTCCCGAGAGAAGACCTCCGCCGCCGACAGGGGCCAGGATGACTTCGAGATCGGGGACGGCCGTCAGGAACTCAAGCAACACGGTGCCCTGGCCGGCGATCACGGCGGGGTCGTTGAAGGCGTGGACGTAGACGCCGTCGAGGCGGGCCAGCAATTCGGAGAGTCTGGCGTCGGCGTGGGGAGCATCCGGCACCTCATGAATCGTCGCCCCGTAGCCCAGGATCGCCTGGCGTTTCAGCGGGTTGACGGGACCGACCAGGACGATGTGCGCCTCGCGTCCCAGGAGCCGGCAGGCCAGCGCGACCCCCTGCGCATGATTACCCGACGAGAGCGTCACAACGGGCTTCCCGCGGTGCTCGGGCCCGAGCGTCGCGATGGCGTGGTAGGCGCCGCGGAACTTGAACGCGCCGACGCGCTGGAAATTCTCGCACTTCACGAACACCGTGGCGCCGGCCGCCTCGTCCAACAGACGGCTGGTCAGGACCGGCGTCACATGGGCGATCCCGCGCAAGCGCTCGGCGGCGCGGCGGACGTCGCTGAGAGACAGAGGGGGCACGGGGCTGTCTTGTAACACGGCGGCGGCTTCCATTCCAGACGGATCGGGGAGAGCCCATGCGCGTTGAACAGATGAGCGGGCTGCGGGTGCGTCTGACCGGTGGAGACGGCCGCGGGAGCCGGCTGGTGGTGCTGCTCCATGGCTTCGGTGCGCCCGGAGACGATCTGGTCGCCCTCTCGGATCACCTTGGGGCGTCCAGGGAGGTCCTATTTGCGTTCCCGGAGGCGCCGCTCACGCTCCCGGCGGCGTATGGAATGGGACGGGCCTGGTGGATGATCGACATCGAGCGGCTACAGCGGGATATGGCCATGGGCCGGCCACGGGACCTGTCGGGCGAGATCCCGCCGGGTCTGGCCGAATCCCGGGCGCGGATCGTCGACGTGGTACACGAGCTGGAACGCCGGACGGGCATCGAGCCCGGTCGAGTCGTGCTCGGCGGCTTTTCCCAGGGGGCGATGCTGGCCTGTGACGTCGCCCTCCGGGCCGGTCGGCCGTTTGCGGGGCTGGTGCTGATGTCCGGCACGCTCCTGGCCAGAGTCGAGTGGCAGCCGCTCATGAGCACACGCCGCGGGCTGCCGGTGTTCCTGAGCCACGGCACGGCCGATCCGCTGCTGCCGTTCTCCATGGCGGAGCGGCTGCGGGCGCTGCTCACGGACGCGGGGCTGAAAGTGGACTGGGTCCCGTTCCGCGGCGGGCACGAGATCACGCCGGGAGTCCTGAGTGAGCTGGGGAAATTTCTTCGACGGACGCTGACGGAGGGAACGCGCTAGGCGCTGCGGCGTCCGTAGAGGAGGGTGATGTTCAGACGCCGGCTCTCGTAGTCGTCCGCGAAGCGGAAGCGGTCGGTCTCGTGAAACAGGTCGGAGTTGAAGATCACGGCCCGGTTCTGCCGGTAGGGGATGCTGATCGCCTCCGCTCCGCTCCGTCTGAGGAATTCCCGCACCGCCGGCTCGTTCCGGCTGCTGTTGTACTCCTTGAAGTTCCACTCCGCCGGCGCCTCCTTGTTCCAGACGACGAGCCCCCCGCGGGCTGGATCGAGATTCGCCTCGTCCGGCGTGATCCAGAAATTGACGTTGACAGCGGCTGCATCCGCATGGATGTTCAAGCCCCTTCGCTCGCTGTCGTACTTGAACGCCCAGGCTTGCGTGAGTGGATGGTCTTTGAAGATGCCCGGAAACGCGCGCCGCAGCTCCTCGGCGATCTGCAGGAGCAGCGGGCATGCGAAGCCGTCCCCCAGGAAGGCGCCGATGTAGCCGTGCTCGTAGTCCTTCTTCCAGATCGTGGACTCCAGGCAGAACGCGCGCAACGACCCCAGCGCCGGCTCGGTGAGCAAGTCATCCACGTACATGACCTCGGGCCGTGTGGCATGGTACCGGGCCTCGATGGCCGGCACGTCCAGCCCGGGATTGAGCGCCCCTTGGGGCAGGACGGGCGCGTCTGCGTAGTACAGGATGCGATTGAAGGACGGCGCGATCGGGCGCAGCTCCTCGGCGGACAGCACCCGGGAAGGGGAGCCGTCCGTCCGGGAGCGGGCATGGAGCGTAGTGAGCGCCTCGAGGTAGCCGGCATGCTCCCGGCCGAGGAGCTGACGATCGAGCAGGTAGCGGACCTGCTCGGCATCGTGCTTGAGGCGGGAGGCGGTCACGGCGCGTTCGCCCACCGTCCTTCCGTGATTGTGCTTGTGGTCGGCCGAGGCCCGGAGGCAGCCGATGGCGCGCTCGGGGCGTTGCGTGCGGATGAGCGCAAAGGCCAGCAGGTACCGGGCGCGGACATAGTCCGGCTTCAGGGCCAGCGCCTGCTCGAAGGCCGCCACGGCCTCGTCTGGCTTGCCTTGCCCCAGCAAGGCCGCGCCGAGGTTGCTGTGCGCCTCCGCGTGTCGAGGGTTCAGGGCGAGTGCCCGCCGGAACGCACCCACGGCCTCGTCGAATTGCCCCAGCTCGTTGAGGGCCGCGCCGAGGTTGTTGTGCGCCTCCACGTAATCGGCCCGGATTCGGACCGCGCGCTGGTAACACGCCACGGCCTCCTCCAGACGGCCCTGTTCCCTGAGCACGTTTCCGAGGTTGCCGTGGGCCTCGACCGAGGAGGAATCGAGCCGGAGCGCCTGCCGGTAGGCGTCCTGGGCCTCGGCGAGCTTCCCGTGCTTGTGGAGGACGACGCCGAGGTTGAAGTGGTAGGGGGCCTGAGCGGGCCGCTGTTGAATGGCCGCGCGAATCAACGCGATGGCGGTCTCGAGCTGCCCCACCCGGTACGCCAGGAGCCCGAAGAGATGCAGCGCCTCCGCGTGCCCCGGGTCGATCGACAGGATCCGCTGATAGAGCCGCTGCGCCTCGGCTATCCGGCCGGCCTGGTGATGGGCCATCGCCTCCTGCAGCAGAGGCGCCAGCCCCCCGGACGAGAGTTTCTCAGGCCCCCTGCGGACCGTGCGCTTCATGGGCGTGCTCTCGGCGCCTAGGCTAGGCCGGGCTTCGGATTCTGTCAACGTGGGGGGAAACCCTGAGGCGCGGTTGAAGCCGGGACCGCCTGAGCCCATAATGCCGCTCAGTGCGAGGAGCGTCATGGAGCGGGTGGAAACCTCACGGGTGAGCTGGCCCGTCCGTCACGGCCTCTGGCTCATCGGCGTCGCGCCCATCGTGCCGCAGGTCGTCGGGAGCGCCGTCAACATCTGGTACAACCTCATCCACATCAAGCCGCTCCTGTCTCCCGCCCAGCTCGCTGTGTTCCTCCGGACCATCACCGTGTTCAATCTCGCGGTCTATCCCGTGGCGCTGCTGGTCTGGGTCGGGGTCTTGCGCTCGCTCCTCAGCCCGTGGAAGGCCGCGATGACGGGCCAAGCCGTCGAGCCCGGGTCATTGCTGCGGGCCCGGCGGCGGGCGATCAACCTGCCATGGTGGGGCATGGCGCTGACCGGGAGCGGCTGGCTGCTCTGCATTCCGGTCTTCCTGATCGTGCTTTCCGGGTCTCCCGGCGCACTGGACCCCCGACTGTACGCGCATCTGCCCATTTCGTTCCTGATCTCGGCGCTGATTGCCGTCACGCACAGCTTCTTCGCGATCGAGCTGCTGAGCCAGCGTCTCCTGTACCCGGTCCTGTTCAAGGATGCCCGCCCGGCCGAGATTCCGGGCACGCTCGCGCTGTCCCTGCGGGGCCGAGGGCTGTTGTGGGCGGTGTCGGCAGGCCTGTGCCCGATCGCCTCGCTACTCCTGTTGATGCTCGCGCCCCATGATCCGGGCGGCACCGACACGCCTTGGTTCGCCCTGGCGGTGGGGGCGCTCGGCATCAGCTTCGGGCTGACCACCGCCTGGATGGTGGGCCGCCTTGTCACCGAGCCGGTGCAGCAACTGCAACAGGCGGCCCAACGCGTGGCCGGCGGGGATCTGGGCGTGCAGGTCCCGCTCCTGCGCGCGGATGAGTTCGGACCGTTGATCGACGAGTTCAATCGCATGATCGTCGAGCTGCGGGAGAAGAACCGCTTGAAGGAAACGCTGGGCACGCACGTCGGCCAGCAGGCCGCGAGGCTCATCCTGGACCGCGATCCCGGCCTGGGCGGCGTCGAGGAGGAGGTGACCGTGATGTTTGCGGACATCCGGAACTTCAGCGCCCGCTGCGCCCTGTCCTCTCCCCAGGACGCCGTGGCCCTCCTGAATCTCTTTCTCGCGGACATGGTCGAAGTGGTGGAGCAGAAACATGACGGGATGGTGAACAAGTTTCTCGGAGACGGGTTCATGGCCCTGTTCGGGCTCTGCAACGGCCGGGAATCCCACGCCGAT
Source organism: uncultured Nitrospirales bacterium (assembly GCA_964373355.1). Classification (GTDB taxonomy): domain Bacteria; phylum Nitrospirota; class Nitrospiria; order Nitrospirales; family Nitrospiraceae; genus CAYJUM01. Next base: position 17,213 of record CAYJUM010000017.1, read on the forward strand.
GCCGCGGTGGCGGCCGGACGGGACATGCTGGCGCGGCTGGAGGCCCTGAATGCGCGACTCGTGGGTCAGGGCCAGGAGCCGCTGTCGATCGGGATCGGGATGCACACCGGGCGCGCCGTGGTGGGAAGCCTGGGCTCGCCCCGGCGGATGGAATACACGGCCATCGGGAATACCGTGAATGTGGCGTCGCGCGTTGAAGAGCTCACCAAGCTGCTGGGAGAGCCGCTGCTGATCACGGCGGAGACCCATGCGGCGCTGCGCGCGCCGGAGGGGTTGCGGGCGCTGCCCCCGCAGCAGATCAAGGGATACCGAGAGCCGATTCGGGTCTATGGGCTGGCAAAGGTCCGTGAGGGGTGAGGCCTCAGGTGGACTCTGCAGGGCCGGCGGACAGCATCCACCACCGCCCGTCTTGCCGGTCTGCCGCGGCTATCGGGCTGCAGCCGTCTGAACGAGCGCGGGATGCGCCGCCAGAATCCGATCGAGCGCCGTCAGCATCTCGCGCGGCTTCGTATCGGCGACCGGGAAGAGCTTCCCGTACTCCTGCTGTGTCAACGCGAAGAAATCGGCCTGCCGGTCGGGCGACACGCCCAGGAGCTTGCGCAACGATGCGAGCGATTCGCCGCGTCCCGCGGCCATGTCCTGCTTCAAGCTGTCGAAATTGACCACCGCAAAGACCTGCGTGCGGTACCGGGGCGTGATGATGCCGTCCCGGGTGGTATCACGCGACAAAACCCTGTTTTCAGCGGGGATAGGTCCAAACGCTGGGGATACTCACGATGTGCTGCGCTCTGTCCGAGAGACGTGTTGCAAGGGTCCGGCGGATCATTCACAATGCCCGGGCCCGCTTGCCCGCGATGCGACGAATGGTCACCTATCCACGCAGCCCGAAACTTCTCCTCGGCGGGATCGCGCACCTCGCGCGGCTCATCGACAAGGTCCGCCTCCGCCATGCCGGCCTCATCCAGGACTACAACTATCTCACGGCCGGGTTCGACCGGTATCTCCTGGAGTTTCTTCAGGTCGAGCCGACTGAATTCGAGCGATGCGTGCTGGAGGGCGGGACGGACGACGAGATCCTTGCATGGGTCCGGACTCGCGCGCGTCCCCATTCGGCCGAGGAGCTCGAGCAGTGGCGCCAGCACGTCCTGACCGGCGGCCCCAAGGATGAGGCCGCCAGGCTCCGCTTCCACAGCCGGCTGGCTGAAGTGGCCGCGAAACGGCGGGTGCCGGTCGAGAGCCTGCCGGCGGTCTCGACGTGGTCCGACCTGATCGATCTGGACGAAGAGCGCTTGTGAGCGGGATGGCCGCGGGCGCCCTCCGCTTCACGCCGGAAGAAGCGTCTCTCATGGGCGATCAGACCTTCTTCCCGGCGAAGGCGCAGATCATGGCCAAGGTCCGGGCGCTGCTCGAGCAGCTCCATCGCGAGCTCCAGGAAGAGATCTCGGAGACGACCCTCCTGACGCCTGACGGGTTCAACCCTGGTGCCTGCCAATTCGTGAAAGGCGAGCACCTGGAGGATTTCCCCTACCAGTACCTGGACTTTCCCAAGCACTTCGCCGGGGACGACAAATTCACGTTTCGCTCCCTGTTCTGGTGGGGGCATCATTTCGTGTTTGCGCTCATCCTGGAGGGAGGAGAGGTGGCGCGCTACAAGCAGAACCTGATCAATCGCTTTTCGGACGTGACTGAACGGGGGGTGTGTCTGGGTCTGGGGCCGTCGTTGTGGGAATGGAAACGCGGGTCCGGCTATACCCTGGAGCTCACGAAGCGGCGCAAATCGGAGGTCGCCGCAGTGCTGTCGGGACGTCGGTCATTCAAGCTGGCCCGGTTCCTGGCCCTCGACGATCCCGCGGTGCGGGACGGCCGTCTCATCGGAGTCGCGCGCGCGAGCTTCAGGAGCCTTCTCCCGGTCATCACGCCGTGACGCCCGTGACGGCGGCTTACCCCGCGTCAGACCTGGCTGCTCTGGTTTCTTGTAGAGCTCCGGATAGCGTTCCATCAGCTCAGGATAGAGCTCGGGGTACCACGTCTCGACGCACGCCGGACAGATGCTGTGCGTGAACATGGCGTTCGAGTGGGTCTCGATATACTGCTCCACCTGCCTCCAGTATCCCTTGTCGTCGCGGACCTTCTTGCAGGAGGCGCACATGGGAAGCAGGCCCCGCAAGAAGTGGATCAGCTCCTCGGCCTTCCGCTGCTGTAAGGAGAGCACGGCGATCACCCAGATAGCCAGCACCGCGAGGCCCCGATTGACGAGGGCCATCCACGGGACGCCGCCGGTCGGCGACAGGAGATACCCGAGCACGGTCAGGAGGCTGGTCCCCGCCGCGACGGCGAAGACAAACATCCGCTGCCGGGACCGCAGGGACACCAGGATCGGCAGCACGTAGAGCACGCCGAGGGCGACACCCACCGGGAAGAGCAGCACGTCGACGGTAAAGATCGCGGCCACGAGCAGGAGGGTGACCAGCACGATGCGGGGTGAGACAGTCCACCAGTCGCTCACGGTGGCGTCCTTTCGAAACGCAGCGGCCTGAGGGCCCTCGGGGGCGCTCATTATCACATACCACCGGAAAGATAACTATGAGGAAATGGGAGGGAGGGACGGTCAGCCTTTGTACAGCTCGGGGTAGCGTTCGAGCAGCTCCGGATGCAGCTCGGGGTACCATTTCTCGACGCATTCGGGGCAGATGCTGTGCGTGAGCACCGCGCGGGTGTTGGTCTCGAGATACCGCTCGACCTGGCTCCAGTATCCCTTGTCGTCACGGATCTTCTTGCAGGAGGAGCAGATCGGCAGGAGGCGCCGGAGGAGCTGGATCTGCTCCTCCGCTTGCTTCTGCTGCAGCGAGAGGATCCCGGTCACCCAGATCGCGAAGATCGAGAGCGCCCGGTTCACGCCGGCCATCCAGACGATCCCGCCGGGAGGAGACACGATGAAGCCGACGATCGTCAGGATCGTACAGCCGACCCCGACTCCGAACACGAACAGCCGCTGGGGCGAGCGGAGGGCGACCAGGACGGGGACGACGTAGAGCACGCCGGCGGCGATGCCCATCGGGGTCAGCAGATCAAAGACGAAAATGCCCGCGGCCGATGTGACCACGGTGGCGACAAGCAACAGGCTGGTCCGCTCTTTCGGCATCGTTCGCGTTCCAAGAGCCTACGTCGAGGATGAACAGCTCAGGCTGTTCTCGGATGCCCGAAGTCTCGCGGGAACAATGAATGAAAGAATCCGTCGGGTGGATAAGCAGGAAGAATGGAAAGAACCGGATGACGCTGCGTGAATAATGGCAACCTCAGTATACCAGACTGGTGGCCGGATGTCCTCTCGTGCCAACGCGCGTCTGGGCCGCTCACAGGGGGCGAGTTATCGCATATCCGGACGGTCGCTGGCAAGCGCGAATCCGGACGGATCGGCCGGCCGTGGGCGAAGGCTCACCGGACTTGGCAGCCCTTGTCTTGATACCAGAAAAAACCGCGTTCGATCGGACACCGTGCCCGGGCGATCGCCGTAGCGGTCAATACCCGGATGCTTTCCTCGGGGTCTTTCACGGGACGCGGGTACCAGGCCGTGCCCGTCCAGCGCACCTCGCCGATCTCCACGTTCACGGCGCGGATCGCCACGTTGCAATTGTAGGCCGGCGTGCCGTCGGCCGGCGCTACGGCCACTTTGGCGAAAATGACGCTGTCCGCCTTGGCCAGGCGCGCCGCCCGGAGCACGATCTCCTCTTCCATGAGGTCGGGGAACTTGGTTTTCTGCTCGTTGACCAGCTCGTCGATCGTGGCCGGGTCGAGAATGACGCTTCCGTTCTGCTCCTCGAGCTGCTTGATCGTGTCGCTGGCCGCCGGGTGGTCGGCCCAGATCACGACCGCGTGCTTCTGCTCCTTGGTCATGTACCCGCCGATGTCGATGAACTTGTGGGAGCCGGTCGTCTGCGGATAATTGATGAAGCTGGTCGAATGGCAGCCGGCCGCCACCGCCAGATGGAGCAGGACGAGGCTTGCCGGCACGAATCCGTCTGCCCCCGGGAATGTCAGCGGACCCCTCATGAAAGGTCTTATTTCCGGCACGTGCCCATGAACTGAGCCTTTTGAAGCATGTGTCCCTGTATGGCTTTCTCCACGTCCTTGTTCGTCGTGCGGCTCGGGAGGGCCAGGGCTCTGACTTGCTGGGCTTCTCCGTGCGCGCAACATTATAAGCGCGCACGGCAGCGCAAGCGAGGGGTGGTGCCCCCGACACGACTCGAACGTGCGACACGGAGTTTAGGAAACTCCTGCTCTATCCAACTGAGCTACGGGGGCACGAACGTACGATAGCCAATGAATGCCGGAAAGTCCAGGGACGCGGTCGGCCCTCTCTCTCGTGACGAACAGCCTCAGGGAGCGGCCGTGGCGGCGGGCGTCGGGGCGGCGAAGAGGTCCTGCTTGGAGGGGAGCTGCGCGAGCAGGTCGGAGCGCACCTGGTAGATGCCCGGCAGGCCCTGGCCCATGGCATAGGCCAGCCCCCCGACCTTGCTCCCGAGGATCAGGCGCCCGCGCATCTTCCCGTCCTTCGCGACTGCTGTGAATTCCGCCGTCGGCGAGGCCAGGCCGTACGGCGCGAGCGGCCGGCTCTCTCTGACCACCCGCATTTCGGCCGGCAGGTCCACGATGCGGCTGACGAGCAGGTCCACCTTCCGCTGGTCCAGCTTTTGCGCCGGGAGGTCCTCGAGGGTCCACTGGTCGGTCTGCTTGATCAACCGGTACAGCTCCTCGTGCGTTTTCACCGTGAGCATGGCAATCTCGTCACGCTCCAGACCCAGCAGCCGCTTGTCCTGGACGGCGAAGAGATCCCGGGTCAGCTCTTTGATGGACAAGGGGCTGATGCGGTAGATCGGTCCCTCGGGGGTGGTGACGGCATAGGCTTCGCCGCTCTGCGGGTCGCTCTCGAACAGCTTCAGGGTCTTCTCGGTGCCGGGCGCGTCATGGCTCTCCTCGTGCACCGTGACCCGTGCGGCCGGGTTCTTCAGCTTCTTCAGGAGCGCCTCGCGTTGCGCGCCGGGGTCGATGAACGAAAGCGCCTTCAGGTCTTCGAGCTTGAGGAGCAGCGTGCGGACCGCGGGCTGGTCGGCCGGGGCCTCGATCGGCGCGCGGATCTTCCACTTGTTGTCGAGCTTGTACAGCACGATTTCATGCTTCGGGTACGTCAGGCGCAGCCGGTCCACCTTGCTCTGCTCGAAGGCGAGCACCTCTTTCTTCCGGAACGTGAGCACCGTCTTGTTTAAGAAATCCTTCGCGGCGAGGTCGGTGAGCAGGACGTTCGGGTCCGAAGCCCTCATTGCATAGAGGGTCGAGGAGATCGGGCCGCTGTCGCCGAGGGACAGGGTCTCTTCCTGGGCGCCGGCCTTCAACGTCAGCACGAGGACCGGGGTCGCCAGGCCGTAGGCGCCGAGGTCGCTGGGCTGCTCGTCCACGACGCGGGTGACCTTCCCCAGTGCCAAGGCCCGCAGGAGCCCTTGCACTTCCCTTGGGTCGGCGTCGGCCTGGATCGGCGCGGTGATCCGCCACTTCTGGGATTTCTGCTCGCCCTGGGTCGCCAGCGCGATCGTCTCACCGGCCGACCGGAGGGACAGCTCCGTGACGTCCTGCTGGCCGAATGGCAGGATCCGCTTCGCCGCGGTCTCGGTGTCGAGCTTCTTGCGCTCGGTCGGCAACTCGACGAAATAGACATAGGCCCCCAGCCCCAACAGGAGCGTCGCGAGGACTGCGGTGAGCCAGTGGCCCTTCATGCCTACAGCCGCCGCCGGCGCCGCCAGATCACCATGCCTGAGATGAACGTCAGGGCGGGCAGCAGGAGGACCTGGACGTAGAGCAGCGTCCGTTCCTGGGCGGGGTTGGGGATGAACGGCCGGAACGCGGGCTCTTTGGGGGTGATGGAGATGAGCTCGCGCTCCTCGGCGAGCCAGCCCACGGCGTGGAGCAGAAAGTCCGTATTGCCCGGGAAGTTGATGTAGGCGTTGCTGGCGAAGGACGAGTTGCCGACCACGACGATGGCCGGGCGCCGCTTGCCTTCCTCCGGCGCTTTCCTGGGCACCAGCGCCGCCGCCAGCGGAAGCGGCCCCTGGACGTCCTGGGGCGCGTTGAACTGGGCGACCCGGCCCTTCAGCTCGGTCTCCGCCCAGCTCCGGGGTGACGTGCGCGCTAATGGGGTGTAGTCCCAATCCTTGGCGGTCTCCTCGTGGAAGACCAGGTGGCGGGAGACGGGGAACAGCACCGCGAAGGTGAAGTCCTGCGTGATCTCATGCTCCGTGAAGGTCCGGACCATGAGCGTGGTGAGGTCGCCCTGGGCCAGCCGGTCCTGCAGGTCCACCAGCACGCCCTTGCCGGCTTCGATCCCCCACTGCCTGAGGAGAGCCTCGAGCTCAGGCTGCGTGTCCGGGTCCAGGAGGATGAGCAGCCGCCCGCCCGCCTCGACGTACTTGCTGATGCGATCCTGTTCCTCACGGGTGACCGGCCGGCGAGGGCCGGCCAGCACCAACACCGAGGCATCGGCCGGCACCGCGGACTCCTGCAGCAGGGACAACGGCGCCACCTCGTAGCCCTGCTTGGTGAGGGCCTCCTTGGCCGTGGACAACCCACCGCGGTCCTGCTCGGCGATGCCGCGCTCGCCATGGCCTTCGAGGAAGAGGATGCGCTTCTTCACGTCCTTGGAGACCCGGATGAGGGCTCCCGTCAGCTCGGCCTCGGAGGCGGCCGTGACGCGGGCGCTCTGCGCCCCACTCTCCAGCACTGCGGTGTCCGTCCGCGTGATGCCATACTGCCGGGCCACCCCGGGCCTCCGCTCGGGGTCCACGAACTCGACGGTGATTCTGCTGCTCTCGGCGCGGTAGCTGTCCAGCAGGTCCCGGTACGTGGCCAGGGCCGGACTCCGCTCCTGGGAGAAGACGGTGATTTTCACGTCCCGCGTCAGACCCCGCAGCACGCGGTGGGTCTGGGGCGCCAGCGTGAAATGCTGAGTCTCGGAGAAGTCCCAGCGCTTGGAATGCCGCGCCGAGAGAAAGTTGAGAATGATCAAAATGCCCAGGACCAGCAGGGCGGTGAGCACACTGTGCGTGCCGAGCCGGGTCGCCCGCCGCGCCGAGAACGCCCTAAGTTGCTGGAAGTGCACGACCGCATAGATGACCAGGCAGGCCAGAGCCAGCCCTTCGCACAAGGTGACGAGCCAGAGCGTGTCCGGGGCTACGGAATAGGCCACGAACCCGGCGACGGCGAGCACGAGTCCGATCACACCCAATGTGGAGGTCACGCGCGTCATTTCCATCGCTGGGAGTCCACCACCTGGTGAGCCAGGACCAGCATCAGGATGATGCTGCCGGCATAGTAGACGAGGTCTTTGGTGTCCACGAGACCGCGGACTAGCCGGTCGTAGTGCTCGACGAAGGACAGATAGGCGATGAGGTTCCCCGCCGGGGTGTCGCCGAGGACGGCGCCGAGCGCCCCCAGCAGCCAGACCAAGATCAGCAGCCCGAAGCTCGTGAAGGCGGCCACGATCTGATTCTCGGTCAGGGCCGACGCCAGCACGCCTGTGGCCAGGAACAGGGCGCCGAGCAGCGTCAGCCCCAGGTACCCCGTCAGCACGGACCGCCAGTCGAAGCTGCTGAAGACCGCCAGGATCAGCGGGACGATCCCGGTCAGCAGCACGAGCCCGAGAAAGATGAGGAGCACGCTGATGAACTTGCCGACCACGATCTCGTTGATGCCGACGGGCGACGTCATGAGCAGCTCGAAGGTCCGGAGCTTTCGCTCCTCGGCGAACAGCCGCATGGTCAGGATCGGCAGGACGAGCAGCAGGACCACCGCCATGCTGTACAGCGTGGGGCGGATCACCAGGTCGTTGAGGTTGAGCTGCGCGAGGGTCCCTTGCAGCTGCATCATGCGGATGGCCTGATTCCCGGCGTTGACCACGGCCAGGTAGGCGAGGATGCCGAAGATCAGCAGAAAGACGGCGCCCACGACGTAGACGATTGGCGAGACGAAGTACGAGCGCAGCTCCTTGGCGATGATCGTCGCGACCGGACTCATCGGGACTCCGGCTCCTCGACGCCTTCTTCATGCTGCGTGAGCCGCAGAAACACGTCCTCCAGCGTCATGGAGATGCTCTTCAGCTCCAGCAACCCCCAGCCCTGGCTCACGACGACCCGGGCGATCTCATCCCGCAGGTCGCGGCCCAGCTCGCATTCGATCGTCAGAACGCCTCGAGCGTCTTGCTCGAAGACGCCGAGAACCCCGGGCACCGCGCGGAGCCGCACGGCCAGGTCCGGCGGCGTGGTTCTGACCGTGACCCGGATCTTTTCTGACCGCCTCAAGCGCGCCGAGAGCTGCTCGGGTGTGTCCACGGCGACGATGCGCCCGGCGTTGATGATCACGACGCGCTCGCACACGGCCGTGGCTTCGGGCAGGATGTGGGTGCTGAGGATGACCGTGTGCGAGCCGGCGAGGCTCTTGATCAACTCCCGGATTTCGATGATCTGCTTGGGGTCCAGGCCGACCGTGGGCTCGTCGAGGATCAGCACCGGCGGGTCGTTCAACAGCGCCTGCGCCAGACCGACGCGCTGCCGGTAGCCCCGCGAGAGGTTTCCGATCAGGCGGTGACGCACGTCTCCGAGCGAGAGCCGGGCCACGACGCGGTCGATGCCGGTCGTGATGTCCGTGCCGCTCATGCCCTTGAGGCGGCCGACGAACCTCAGGTGCTCGGTGACGGTCAGCTCCTGGTAGACCGGCGGAAGCTCCGGAAGGTACCCGAGACGTTTCTTGACCTCGTGCGGGTGCTCGACGCAGTCGAAGCCGGCGACGCGCGCCACGCCCTCCGAAGGCGGCATGAAACAGGTCAGGATGCGCATGGTCGTGGTCTTGCCGGCGCCGTTGGGGCCGAGAAAGGCGAGGACTTCCCCCTTGCCGACGGTAAACGTCAGCCCCTCCACCGCGACATGGGTGCCGTAGCGCTTGGTGATGTTCTGGACTTCGATCATGAAGACGGAGACGAGGACGTCATGGCATCGGCGCGTCCGGCGGATATTACCGAGTCGTTTCACGGGCCGTCAAGGCTGTGCGGCAGGCCGAGCTCTTCTTGGAAACCTGGGACGCCCTGTGGTATAGTGCGCCCCGTTCGCACAGGGAACGCCAGACAACCTACAGGGGATCGCGTATGGAGCACACAATGAAGTACAGATGGGACAGGCGGCGCCTCGCGGGAGTCCTGGCAAGCATCGCCGTGCTGGCCGCGGTGGCCAGCCCGGGCCTCGCGGCCACCGAGTCCGTCCGGACAGTCCGCGGAGAAGTCGTCGCCGTGAATGGCCAAGCCACTCCCCCGACCATCGTCGTCAAGGCCATGAGCGGCAAGAAGCAGGAAATGATCGTCGGTGCCACGGTGGATCCAAGCGTCGCGGTCATGCGCGGCAAAACCCGCGTGACGCTCGGGGACATCAAGCCCGGTGAGACCGTGGAGCTCCACTACGTGAAGCATGAGGACGGACTGGCTGCCCGGGCCATTCACGCCCGTTGAGGTGAAGAGGAGGTTGCAATGACTAGGTCAGTTCGTTTGATTTCCGTGCTGCTCTGTTTGGGGCTGGTGGTCGCCCTCAGCGCGTGCGCGGATCGAAGAATCACGACCTCGGTGCAGGATCAAGCCTTCGTGGCGGCGCCGGCGCCTCCGGTGGCGAAGGTTGAGCCCGCTCCGCCGCCGATCAAAGAGGAACGGGTCCCTGAGCCGCCACCGCCCCCCCTTGCCAAGGCTCCTGAGCCGCCACCGCCCCCCGAGCCTGCCCCTGCGCAGAAGATCGAGCAGCCGGCTGCGGCGCCTCCGGCCGCCGTACCTGCGCCCGTCCTCACCGATATCTTTTTTGACTTCGACCGCTCCACGATTCGCCCCGATGGCCAAGCCGCGCTCGAGGCAAACTCTCGAGTTCTCAGGGAAATGAATGGCCGCAAGGTGGTGATTGAAGGCCATTGTGACGAGAGGGGAACCGTTGAGTACAACCTGGTCCTGGGCGAGCGGAGAGCGCAGGCGGTGCGCCGATACCTGGAAGATCTAGGCGTGCCGGCCTCTCAACTGCAGGTCGTGAGCTACGGCAAGGAACGCCCGTTTTGTACGGACCATGCGAACGACTGCTGGCAGAAGAATCGACGAGCCCATTTCCTGGTGCCATAAGGCTCCCCATCCATGACTCGCAACGAAAGGACTTCTATGCGAAACCGTATCCTTCGAATGGCGTGTGGGTTCGGCTTGCTGGTGCTCGGGGGGTGTGCAGGCCAAGGGCAGGTTATCGAGCTGGATATTCGCGCCGTCCCTTCGGCCACCGAGATGGCGGCCAAGTCCGCCGCACCCTTGGCGGTCGCGGTGGCGCCGTTTGAGGATCTGCGGGCGGACAAGTCGCGATTGGGCAGCCGGACGCACCTCTGGGGAGGAGTCACCCATTTCAATGTAGCGGATGGCAAGGTCGGCAACGTTATCGCGCAGGTGACGGCCGACTATCTCCAACAGAAGGGCTGGAAGGCGACCGTGGCCTCTGGTACGAAGCCCGCCGGGGGTTCGGAAGTGCTCCTCACCGGTAAGGTTCAGGAACTGAGCGCCAACGCCAAGAGCCGGTTCATGAACACCGAGGTTACGGTCAAGAGCGTGATCGCGGTCCACGCCGCGAACCCGGACGGCAGCACCGTGCGGATGACCCTCAACGGCAACGGCACGCACAGCGTCTTCTGGTTCGAGCCGGAAGATGTCCAGAACCTGTTGAACGACGTGTTGAAGGACAGCTTGAACAAACTGTTGTCCGACACCAAGATGGAAGATGGGCGTCTGCGCTTGAAATGACCGGGTCTTCCCGGAGCAGTCGGCACGGCAGGGGGCGACGGATGGGGAACCCCCGAGTCCTCGACCCCCTCCATCCCTCCGAATCCGCCACCGCCTGCGATCAGAAATCGCCTCAGTCTTGACTCTCTCCGTAGTCTTTGCTATAGTCGGCTCCACTGCACAAACGCCTGCGACATTTTCCTCGTCGTCGCTTATTCATTCACCGTACATTCAGGAACTTTCCGGAAGGTGCACCACCGCAGGCGAAAGGCGCAGGGAGCGAAACAGAGGCAGTTCACTGGAGCCCGGAGGAGCATGAAATCACAGTACGGACAAGGCCTTCTGTGGATGGCGACACTCGCCGCCGGACTGCTCATGACCGGCTGTTCGATCATCCCCAAGGGGATCGTGGACCTGGATGTCGGGATCAAGGAGCGGGGGATTGCGTCGTGGTATGGCGAGGGCTTCCATGGGCAGTTGACCGCCAACGGGGAGGCCTATGATATGCAGGCGTTCACGGCGGCCCACCGGACCCTGCCGCTCGGGACCATCGTCAAGGTGACCAATGCCGGCAACGGCAAGCTGGTGCACGTCCGCATCAACGACCGGGGTCCCTATGTGGACGGCCGGATCATCGACCTGTCATTCGCCTCCGCCCGCGAGCTCGCGATGGTTGCCGACGGCACCGCGCCCGTTCAACTGGAGGTAGTCGGGCAGGACTCGATGCTCGTGGTGGCGGTGGAGCGGGCCTTGGCCGCCTTCCGCGCCTTCGAATTCTTCGGAGCCAACCATCCTTCGGATCACGTGCAAGGCTCCCCCCAGCACCGGCGTTCCGTTCCCAAGGAAGCCTGCCGCTGGCGCGGGTTCATGGCCGGGGTCCGTCGCGATTCCACCGATCTGGAGGGCGCGCCGCTACCCGAGCAGGCCGGTTGCCGGACGACCGATCTGCACACGGCCGAGCTGAAAACGCCGTTCCCGCTCCGTCATTTTCTCTCCATCTCCCTCGGTTGACACCGCGCGCAGCTTCTTTATAGACTGCTTCTGCCGCTCCGAGTCACTCGTGACGCGGATCATCCATGGTTGATCATCCCAAGAAAAATCAGTTGTCGGCCGACCCCGACGGGACTCAGGTTGACGACGAGTTGGTCGATCACGTAGCCGACGCCATGACGCCGCCGGACGCGGCTCAGGGCCAGGTGCCGGAGGCCGGCACGGCCTCAGAGGAGGGAGCGCCCGCCGAGGTGGTGCTCGAAGAAGAGCGGGTCAAGGATGAGATCGAAATTCAGATCGATCTGCTCCAGGACCCTGACTGGGCGGTGCGGCGAGAGGCCGCCATCACCCTCGGGGAAATGGGCGACGAACGCTGCGTGGAGCCGCTGGTACGCGCGCTCCGTGACGGGGACTGGCAAGTCCGCGAAGCCGCGATCGAAGCGCTCGGAACGGTCGGCTCGCCCGCCGTGGATCTGCTGCTGCGTCAGCTCCGGGACTGGGATATCCGCAAGTTCGCGATCCGCGCCCTGGGCAGGATCAAAGACGAGCGGGTCCTCGATCCGTTGATCGAGCAGCTGCGGAACGATGAATTCATGCTGGACGCCACCGATGCCCTGGTCGATCTCGGTGAGCCGGCGGTGGAGAAATTGATCGCCGCCCTCAAAGACAAGGATGAGAACGTCCGCAAGCAGGCGGTGATCGCGTTGGGAAGGATTCAGAACCCGAAGGCGCTCGATCCGTTGATCGCGATGCTCAAGGACCGGGACTGGTTTACCCGCCTGACCGCGGCGGCGGCGCTGGAGAAGCTGGGGGATGAGCGCGGTCGCGAGGCCATCAAGCCCCTCCTGCAGGACCCCGACCTCGTCGTGAAAATGCGCGTGGAGCGCATACTCGCCGCGTGGAAAAAGCGCGCCGCCAACGCCTGAGCCTCACCGCAGCAGGTTGTCCAATTCCCGCTGGATCTCGTCCAGCCGGCTCCGCGCCACGTTCTTCCCGGTCGCCAGGTCCCGAGTGACCGCTTCGATCTTGCCGGTCAGCGTCTTGACCGCGGCCTCCCGGTCCCGTTCCAGCTCGGTCCCCGCCGCTTTCTTCAGCTCTTCGACCGCTTCGGTGAGCTCTTTGGTCGCCGCGCCGAAGTTTCTGTCGAGGATCGCGGACTTGGCCTCGACCACCCGTCCTTTCGCCTCGACGAACTCTTGACGCAGCCTGATCTTGCGTTCCACGCCCATGGCGCTGTCCAGCACGTTCCGCGACAGGGTGGTGACCGTCGCCTTCACCTCGCTGATCGGTCGGCGCCCCACGTAAAAGCCCAGTCCGAAGACCAAGCCGAGCAGGGTGAGGATCCCTAGAAATCTGAGCATGGTTCTCCCTATTCAGGCCCGGCTCATCGTCCCCCGGCCGGCAGACCGGCAAGGCTGCCGGCCGCCGCCATGCGCACGGCAGGGTCGGAGTCCCGCAGTGCGCCCTTCAACGCCCCGAGCGCGTCCGCCGCCCCGATTGTCCCCAGTGCGCGGGCGGCTGTCAATCGAGGCTGGGGCTGCTGATCACGTAAGAGTTGCGCCAGGAGCGGGATGGCCTTCTTGTTTCCGGGCAATCCCAGCGCCTGCGCGGCCGCGCTGCGAATGAACGGATCGGGCTGCTTGATGAGCTCGCCGGCGGCCAGGACGGCTTCGGGGTCACCAAGCCGGAGCAGCCCCTCCAGCGCTCCGGCGCGGACCGAGGGGACCGGATCCCGCATGGCCTGCCACAAGGCCGGTCGGCTCTGCGTCAGGCCCAGCCGGCCCAGGCTGGTGGCGGCAACCCGGCGCACGTCCGGGCTTTCGTCGCTCAAGGCCTGGGTGAGGGCCGCGCCTGCGCGGGTGTCACCCAGTTCCCCCAGGGCGCCGGCGGCAAACGTGCGGACGGATGCCACAGGATCATAGAGCGCCGGCGTCAGGATGGACACGGCATTCGACGGCTTGAGCCTTCCCAACACCCCGACGGCCGCCATCCGTGTCTCGGCGTCAGGCTCGGCGGTCGCTTGGATGATGTCGTTCAGGGCCTGGCGCTTCCCCAAGCGTACCAACGCGGCCAGCGCGAAGACCTGGACCGGACCCTCCGCCGATGCGGCCAGGCGACTGATCTTCTCGGTCACTCTGGACGAGGCCGGAGGGCTCACGGCATTCATGGCCGCGATGCGCACCGCCGGGGCCGGATCGTCCAGCGCCGTCATCAGCGACGCCGAAGCGGACTTGGAGTTGAACCGTCCCTGCGCCGCGGCGGCTTTGGCGCGGATGGTGATGGAAGGGTCGAGGAGCCCGTCTTGCAGGACCGGCATCATCTCCCGGCGGTTGAGGTCCGCGAGCGCCGTGTAAGCCGACAGACGGACATGCTCCTCCCGGTCCCGCACGCCGGCGACCAGGAACCCCAGGGCGATGTCCCTGAGGAGCTGTGCCTGCTCCGGCCGGTCCGGCGGCACGAGCCGCAGGTAGAGTGCCAGCGCCGCATCCGCCCGCCCGAGCCTGAGATAGCTCCGCACGCCTGGAACCAGGACCTGTGCAGGGAGGCTGTCAGACGGGGCGCCCTCCAGGAGCTCGATGACACGATCGTACCGGCCGTCGCGAAACGCGGCGGCCACGTCGCCTCGCAGCCGAGCCGTCTCGGCCGCGCGCGACCCGGCGGAGCCGATCGCCGTGACTCCGGCGGGTTGTGGAAGAGTCCCAGGCAGGCCAGGCTGGCCGAAGACGGCCAGGCCGGCGGCCAATGCCCCGGCCAGGCCGATGAGCATACGTGCGGAACCGGCTAGCATCACCCGCGCCGAAGACCCCAGGATGAGGTTCATGAGTCGCGTTGACGGCAGCATCTTACCATCGGAGGCCAGGGCTGGCCCGCAACACACGCGGCCGACACGAATCGCGTGACAGGGGTCGGAAGAGACCCATCGCGAAAACACCCGGGCCGGTTTGATTGACAAACCTTTGAGAACATGACAGATTCTGTCCATGTACGAACGGTTTTTTGAGTTTGTCGAAGCCCCGTTCAATCAGACTCCCGATCCACGTTTTTTCTTCTCCAGCTCCAAGCACGAAGAAGCCTTTGCGCATGTCCTGTTCGGGATCCGTGAGCGCAAGGGGTTCATCGTGGTCACCGGAGAAGTTGGGACCGGCAAGACGACCCTGTGCAGAGTCCTGCTCGACAAACTCGACCGGCGGGTCCGGACCTCGTTGATCTTCAACCCCAGCCTCACGACCACCGAGCTGTTGCAGACGATCAACCAGGATTTCGGCCTGCCCGCGGCCAGCACCTCGAAGAAAGAGCTGCTCGACGAGCTGAATCGATTCCTGCTCGACATCCTGCCAGGCGGCGGCAATGCCGCGCTGCTGATCGACGAAGCCCAGGCGCTGTCCATCGAGTGCCTGGAAGAAGTGCGCATGCTCTCGAACCTGGAGACCGACAAGGAGAAATTGCTGCAGATCGTGCTGCTCGGCCAGCCGGAGCTCTCCCGGAAGCTGGCGCTTCCGGAACTGAGGCAGTTGAACCAGCGGGTGGCGCTTCGATCCATGCTCGAGCCGCTCGATCTTGAGCAGACGCGCACTTACATCAGCCATCGGCTGCAGGTGGCTGGCGGCTCCAACAAGGTCCTGTTCACTCCGGCCGCCGTCGAGAAGGTCCATAAGCTGTCGCGGGGTATTCCCCGGTTGATCAATTCGGTCTGCGACAAGGCCTTGCTCGCGGGATTTGTGAAGGAAGCCCGAGTGATCACTGATGCGATGATCAGCGACGTTGAAGGGGAGATGAGCGGTCAGCTCGGCGGAGCCAGCCGGCCGCGGATGCTGCTGCAGGCGCTCAGGCGCGGGAGCCGGTCCATCGAGGGCCTGGCGCTGCTGGGGCTCATGATGGTGATGGTCGCCCTGATCTGGTGGGTCGTCGCGACGCCCGGGCCGGAGCTGGTCGAGCCGGTGCGGGGGGGACTGCTCTTGGATGGCTCCATGGCCGGGAATGCTGAGACGCCGACGCGCCAGTCTCCGGAGGCCCGCCAGCCACCAGCCACGGCCGATGCGGTGGTGCGTGTGGCCAGCCCCGAACTCGCCGAGAAGGCCGTCTGGGTGACGCTGCTGAGCCGATGGGGGCGGCTGCCCGACGGCGCGGCTCCGGCGACCTTCTTGAGCCATGAGCCTGAATCCCTCATCGCACGGGCCACTCTCCAGCGAGCCGATGTGCCGTTCGACTTGGAGGTGCTGGAGCGGCTGGACTTGCCCGCCTACGTGGCGTGGGCGCCGCAGGGGGCGGTGAGCCGGCCGGTCGCGCTGGTCTCAGCAGGACCCGAGACAGTCACCGTGCTCGATCCGTTGGAAGGCACGCGAGAACTCGGCAGGCCAGAGTTTCTCCGTTCGGTCGGGCCTCAGGCCCAGGTGCTGTGGCAGCCGCTGCCTGGAATCGCCTGGCCGCTGTCCGGGGAGAGCGCGCCGGAATCGGTCGCGGAGCTCCAGCGCCTGCTCCAGGAGGCCGGGCTCTATGAGGGCGCGGTGGACGGGCGGTTCGGCCCGCGCACGACCGACGCGGTGGCGCGATTCCAGGAAAAAGTCGGATTCTCGCCGACCGGCAGCTTTGACGCGATCACCCACGCGGCGCTCGCTAAGCAGGCGCTGGGCGATCGCCTGCCGTCACTCCGCTCCCGCTGACCCCGCCGCCGATCTCGACACCGGTCCCGCGCGCGGCCGCCTGGGCATAGAAGAGCTCGGTGTACTCCTTCACCATGCGCCGGGCGCAGAAGCGCGGGCCGATCGTCCGGATGGCGTCCTTCACGAGCCGCAACCAGCCCTGGGGAATGCCGTCCAGGTCGCGCATGTAGTACAACGGCACGACGTCCTGCTCCAGAATCCGGTAGACCTGCTCGGCATCGTGCGCATCCTGGGCCTGCGGGTCCAACTGGGTCGGCGCGGCCGGGATCGCCCAGCCGTTCCCGCCGTCATATCCCTCCCGCCACCAGCCGTCCAGGATGCTAAGGTGCGGGACGCCGTTGAGCGCCGCCTTCTGTCCGCTCGTGCCGCTGGCTTCCATGGGCGGACGGGGTGTGTTCAGCCAGACGTCCACGCCCTGGACGAGGAATTTTGCCATGTGCATGTCGTAATCCTCGAGGAAGGCGATATGTCCCCCGATGCCGTGGTCCTTGCAGAGAGTGTAGACCTCGTGGATGAAGGCCCGACCAGGCTCGTCGGCGGGGTGCGCTTTTCCGGCGAAGACGATCTGGACCGGGCGCCAGGGATCCTGCAACAACCGCGTCAGGCGTTTGAGGTCGTAAAAGAGCAGCGTGGCGCGCTTGTAGGTCGCGAAGCGGCGGGCGAAGCCGATCGTGAGCGCCTCCGGGTCCAGGAACGTGCCGGAGGCCAATGCCTGCGCCGCCTCCGTGCGCCCCCGGATCCAGGCCTGCCGGGCACGTTCGCGGATGAAGCTCATCAATTTGCGCTTCATGGCCTGCCGCACCGCCCAGAGCTCGGTGTCCGGGATCTCGGTCACGCGATGCCAGAGCGCCGGGTCGTCGATGCGGTCGGCCCAATCCGGCGAGAGATATTTACTGAAGACCTGGTTCAGCTCGGGGGCCACCCAGGTCGGCGCGTGGATGCCGTTGGTGACACACCGGATGGGAATGCGCTCCTCGGGCGTTCCCGGCCACATATTCCGCCACATGCTCCGCGACACACGGGCGTGCTCCCGGCTGACGCCGTTGACGTTGGCGGACAGCCGGAGGGCCAGCGCGGTCATGTTGAAGCCCTCCCATCCGGAGTCCGGATGCTCCCCGAGGCGGTGAAAGGCGTCCCGGGAGAGACCAAGCTGCTCCCAGTACTGCCCGAAATAGCGGTCCATGAGATGCACCGGGAAGACATCGTGCCCCGCGGGGACGGGAGTATGCGTCGTGAACACGGTCGTGTGTCGCACGAGCTCCACCGCCTCGCTGTACGAGGCGCCTCCCTGCATGAACTCGCGGACCCGTTCCAGCATGAGAAAGGCCGAGTGTCCTTCGTTCGCGTGCCAGACGGCCGGTGACAGCCCCAGCGCCCGCATGACGCGAACACCGCCGATGCCGAGCAGGATTTCCTGGCAGAGCCGGGTCTCCTGATCTCCCCCGTACAGCCGCGCGGAGAGCTCCCGGTCGGGGGGCAGGTTCTCGGGGACGTCGGTGTCGATCAGGTAGAGCATGGCGCGGCCGACCCGGGCCTGCCAGGTGACGACAGACACGGTGCGGTGACTCAGCTGGACCGTGATGACGCAGGGGGACCCCGAGGGCGTCAACGCCGGTCGAATCGGGGACTCCAGCCTGTTGAATGGCTCGTATTCAGCTTCTTGCCAGCCGTCGGCCCTGATGCGCTGATGGAAATACCCTTGCGGGTACATGAACCCCAACCCGACGAGCGGGACGCCGAGGTCACTGGCCTCCTTGCAATGATCGCCGGCCAGGATCCCCAGACCGCCGCTGTAGATCGGAATGGAATTGTGCAGCCCGAATTCAGCCGAAAAGTACGCGATCGCGCGGTCGTTCAGGGAGGGATAGCGGGTGGCGAACCAACTGCCTTGGGGGGTCATGTATTCATCGTACGATTTGAGGACCGCTGAGTACTGCCGGACGAAGATGGGATCTTCTCCGAGGGAGGCCAGGCGCTCGGGCTTCAACTCCTGCAGCAGCTTGACCGGGTTATGGTGGGTGAGGCGCCACAGGGTCGGATCGAGCATTTCGAAGAGCTGGCGGGCTTCGGGTTTCCAGCTCCACCAGAGGTTATAGGCGAGTTCTTGAACGCGAACCAAGCCTCCGGGAATGGCCCCCGGAGGCCCGAACTGCGGCATGTCTTTCACGATTCCTCCCTCTTGCGACAGGCCCGGGACGAGAGACGATGGGCCATGGGCAGAGCAGTGTCCTCGGCCTCCGGCTCCATGCCTCGTCCCCTGAGCCTGTTCTTACGCATGACCGACTCGGTGCCATCCCAGCCAGTCGGGTGAGAACGCCACCGTGGCGTACCGCTCACCGAGGATGCGCGTCACGCGGTTCATGAGCCGTGTGAGCTCTTGAGATTCTTCGGGCTTCAGGTCTCGCCTGAATTGCGGATGAAGCCCCCAGCGTGTCTCGATCTCTTCTCCCTGGACGAACGACCTGACGCTGATCAGCGTGATTTCATCCTTAGGCGGCGCGGTCGCTGCCCCGGGCCGCTCCCCGGCTCCGGCCTCGGCGTCGTGGCGGGCCGGCGCGAGTGAATCGGGTGGCAGGATCCCTTGCAGGACTCCTTTGATCGCCGGCACAGCCGCGCTGGCGCAGAGGGAGGCCGCCGTTTCGATCATCGCGTTCTCAGCCGCCTGCATCCTGCGGGCGACCCGCTGCCCGAAGGATCGAAAGTACGCCTCCTTTTCCTTGCTGTCCTCGGTCGGGACGAACCGGTAGCCGTCGTAGGCCTGCCGGCTTTCATCGACCGCTCTGCCGATGGTCAGCGTGATTTCCATGTCGTCCTGGTCGGGCCCGAGCACTTGCCCGAGCGCGCTTTTGAGCTGCGCGATCAAGGCGTTCTCGAGACTGTCGGTGAAAGCGGGATGCTCCTGCACGGGGAGGGACAGAGCCGACAACCGGTCCACGAGATTAAAGAGCACCTTCAAAAATTCGAGATAGATACCCCATTCCTGCTTCCGGGTCAGGCCCAGCGCCTGTTCCGGCGCGTTTCGCTTCACGACGCTGACCGACTCGCGAGCCACTTCGAGGATCAGCCCGGCGAGTTGGTTGACGACAGGAGTGAATCGAGCCCGAGATTCGGCCATAGTCGCTTCGAGGCCCCATTATATACGCATCTCAAACCGGCGGCCAATTCGTCTCCTCGTAGGGGCGGCCCGTGATTGCAAGCCGTACAGGCGTATGTTATAGACCGCGCTGGTTGGATGAGCGGGAGCGCAGATCGTGGAACCCGACGGCAAACCCTACGTCCTGAAGCGCTCACGGGAGGAATCCGTGCCCCCCCGCCTGTCGCTGGACTACGCCCAGGCCCTGAACCCGCAGCAGCTCGCGGCGGTCTGCGCTCCCGACGGCCCGGCGCTGGTGATCGCGGGGGCCGGCAGCGGCAAGACCCGGACTTTGGTGTATCGCGTGGCCTATCTGATCGATCGCGGTGTCGATCCGGGCACGATTTTGCTGCTGACGTTCACACGCAAGTCCGCGCAGGAGATGCTCAAACGTGCCGGCCTTCTGATCGGCTCCCGATGCGAGCGCGTCGCAGGCGGTACCTTTCACTCCACTGCCAACGTCCTGCTGCGGCGGTATGGGCGGTCTATCGGCCTGGAGCCTGGATTTACGATCATGGACCGGGGGGATGCCGAGGATCTGCTGAACCTGATGCGTACCCACCTCGGCCTGCATGAGAAGGAGAAGCGATTCCCCCGCAAGGGGACCATCGCCGAGATCTTCAGCAAGGCCGACAATACCCTGCAGAGTCTCGAAGATGTCCTCCTCCAGGATTTCGTCCATCTGGCCGAGCATTTGCCGGATTTGGAGAAATTGAAACGGGCATACGAGGAAGCCAAGCGTCAGCGGCAACTTCTGGATTACGACGATCTGTTGCTCCGACTCCGGGCATTGCTCGACGCGACGCCGGACTCGCGGTGGGCCGTGGGACGTCAGTACCGGTACATCCTCGTGGATGAGTACCAGGACACCAATCGTCTGCAGGCGGACCTGATCCGCAAGCTGGCGGACGGGCATGACAACGTGATGGTCGTCGGGGACGATTCGCAGTCGATCTACGCCTTCCGTGGAGCGACGTTCCGGAACATCATGGACTTTCCGACGCTCTTCCCCGGCACGACCATCTACAAGCTCGAGGAGAACTATCGGAGCACCCAGCCCATTCTCAACCTGGCCAATGCGGTCATCCGGAGCGCCTCGGAAAAATACACCAAGCATCTGTTCACCCGGAAGCTCGAAGGACCGCTCCCGGTCGTGGCACAGACCGACGGTGAGCACGCGCAATCCAGGTTCGTGGCACAGAAGATTCTGGAGCTCCGGGAAGAGGGGACGCCGCTCGATGAGATCGCCGTCTTGTTCCGGTCGAGCTTTCATTCGTTCGACCTGGAAATCGAGCTGGCTCGCCGAGATCTGCCTTTTGTCAAACGCGGCGGATTCAGGCTGATCGAAACGGCGCATGTCAAAGACCTGTTGGCCCACCTGCGCGTGGTGGAGAATCCACTGGATGCGGTCAGCTGGAATCGATTGCTACTGCTCGTCGACGGGATCGGTCCGCGGAAGGCACAAACGGTGATCGCGTCGGTCCTGAAAAGTGATCGTCCCGTTGAGGCGTTGAAGACCGCGAGCGGACGGTTGTCCGGCCTGAAAGAACTGGCCCGGGTGCTGCAGGAAGTGGGCCGGCCGGGACGCCTCACTCCGGCTGAGCAGGTCAATGAGCTGTACGGCTATTATCTCCCGATCCTGCGGGAGCAGTATGATGACTATCCGAAGCGGATGCGCGACCTGGAGCAGCTGTACGCCATGGCTGAGCGGTATCAGCGTCTCGAGGACTTTCTCGCAGATCTGGCGCTCGAGCCCCTGGAGGAGAGCGTCGCCGATGTCGAGGCGCCCGACCGGGATGATGAGCGCCTCGTGCTGTCCACGATCCATTCGGCCAAGGGGCTTGAGTGGCAAGCCGTCTTTGTGATCTGGGCGGTCGACGGCAGGTTTCCGTCCATGTACTCATTCTCGACCGACGAAGAGCTCGAGGAAGAACGGCGCCTGTTCTATGTCGCCGTGACCCGGGCCAAGCGGCATCTGTACGTCACGTATCCGATGAATGTCTATGACAAGGCGACTGGAGCGATTCTGTCCAAACGCACTCGGTTCCTGGACGATGTTCCCTCCCCGCTGCTCGATGCCTGGACGATACTGGAAGAGAGTGAATCGCCCGAGTGGCGATAAGCTCACTCCATTCGCGCTCGCCGCTGTTCTTGCCTTTCGCCTCATCGCGGGAGAATCCACGGTGCGTCCCGATCACGTCATCGCACAGCCCCGCGAGTCCGCCAGCGAGAGGCCATGGCAATCCCTCGTGACGCAAGCCAGGGCCCTTGGCTTGCCGAGCCGGTTCTTGCAGGTCATGGCCCCGGACTTCGTCACGATCGAGTTTGCCGATCTGCATCACTATGCCGCCGAGTATGATCCGGAGACCCACCGGATGCGGCTGAATCTCTCCTTTTCGTTCAATGCGGCGGGACGCGTCCTTCGGCCTCTTGCTAGTCTTGCTCGGACCGACGTCGGCACGCTCTATCACGAGTTATTCCATGCCTACATGGACTATCAGGCATCGCATCCAGAGCCGCAGGACCCTGCCACGAAGAAGTTCCTTGAGTTCGCCAGGGAGCAGCAGCACTGCCGGTATACACGAGTCATGATCACACCGATCGCGCAGCGCAGAAGCTTGACGGAGCAGCGTGAGTTGACTGAGCGGGAATCCTGGGAGGCCCTCAATGAAACGTGGGCCGCGTTCATCGGGTGGGCGGTCTGGACGCTGTTGGAAGTGAATCAGGAGCATCCGCGTCGGGGAGGGCTCGGTTTCGGGAGGAAATCTTGGCTGAAACGTTTGAAGCAGGCCGACCGGGACGGTCTGCTGACTGGGTACTATGAGCCTGAGTCTCCCGAAGAAAGAGCCATCACGTCCAAGCGCCGGCTTGCGCCGTCGAGTCGGATCTCCCCCGCAGAAGTGGCGATTTTACTGGAGTTCTTCTTCGAGCAACCGGCCGAATCCTCGAGCCACGCGGCGCGTGTCATGGCCGGAAATCCGCTTCCGTTAGACGGAAGCCAGTGCCTGCGATCCTGACCGATCAGCTTGAGAATTGCTGCTTGACAGATGCCGACTTTCCTCATATAATCCAACGTTTCCTGAAACAGCCATAGACCATCCTCGGCCAGTAAACCGGCTCTTCCGGGGTGAGCCCAGGAACTGGGGGGGGTGGTTTTGCTTTCGCATGTGTCAAGAAAATGAGGGCAGGTACCCAAGTGGACAAAGGGGGCAGACTGTAAATCTGTTGCCATCGGCTTCCAAGGTTCGAATCCTTGCCTGCCCACCATCATGGAGCTGAGCGGAGGTCCAGCAGACCTTGGAAGCGAGGACGTCAATGCTGCTGGATGATTCCGCAGCGGTGTTGTGTGCTGATCGAGGGCGGGCGTAGCTCAGTGGTAGAGTCCCAGCCTTCCAAGCTGGCTGTCACGGGTTCAAATCCCGTCGCCCGCTCCAAACATCGTGGAAGGTCGCACGACGGTTCTTCAAGGCGCTCTGCAGAGCTCTGCCGGATTGTCCCTGGGTGAAGCCAATTCGGAAGCGGACGGTTCCAAGCGAGCTCATGCATTCGTGAAACCTGTGATCCCCCTTACGGCCCACGTAGCTCAGGTGGCAGAGCACGTCCTTGGTAAGGACGAGGTCACGCGTTCGATCCGCGTCGTGGGCTCCATCTTGGAATGTCGTAAGCTTGCCCGGGGTGATGATCGATTGGCTGGCTGCGCAGCCGCCAGCATGACTCGACCGACATGAAAGAGGAGGCTGTATGGCGAAGGCGAAGTTTGACCGGCGCAAGCCGCACGTGAACATCGGGACGAT
>CAYJUM010000018.1:0-40076 GCA_964373355.1 uncultured Nitrospirales bacterium
AAATACGCCACGATCTTTACCTCAGGCATCTTTTCCTCCTCAAATAACCGTAAGGCGTCAGGCGTGAAGCGTGAGGCGCGTGAAACCCTTTGAGACGAATCCGGCCCCCTATCCCTCACGCCTCACCCCTCACGAAATTACTAAATCCCCCATCCGCCACTGACATGGATATTCGTTCCGTTCACATACCGTGCTTCATCGGACAGCAGATATCGCACAACCCCGACGACATCGGACATCTCGCCGACGTATCCCGCCGGAATGCGCTTGACCATCGCGGCCAGCTCCGCCGCCGGCGCGCTCCCCGAGTTGATGAACCCGGGGGAGATGGCATTGGCGGTGATGCCATGCGGCGCCAGCAGCTTGGCCAGGGTGCGGGTGAGGATCAGGACCCCGGCCTTGGCGATGTAGTGCGCCGTGATGTCCGGCTGGGCGATCATCTGATCGGCGTTCGCCATGCTAAAGGAGATGATCCGGCCGTACTGGCGCGTTGTCATCCCGGGAACCGCAGCCTGCGCCAGATAGAAGATCGGGTGCAGGTTGTTGTTGAACATGTCGAGCCAACCGGCCGGCGTCTCCTCGAAGAGGTTGATCCGGTGGTAGGGGCCGGCGCCGTTGATCAAGACATCCAGCCGTCCCCAGGTCTGCTCGACTTGGCGGACGAGCTGGCCGGCCGCGGTCGGGTCCGCGACGTCGCACCGGATGGCGAGCGCCTTTGCGCCGCGCTCGGTGATGGCCCTGGCCGTCTCGACCGCCTCCCGTTCGCTGTTGCGGTAGCAGACCGCCACGGCCCAGTGCCGCTCGGCCAGGTCCAACGCGACCGTCCGGCCGATCCCGCGCGCGCCGCCCGTGATCAACGCGACTCTTTCGGCTCCGTCCGCCATGGTCCTCGCAGCCTAAAGGAGTCAAAAACTGAGTGTCAAGAAGCCTGGGGACGACGGAGGAAAAGTCAGGCTTCTTTTTTGGCAGGAGCGGCTGCGGCGGATTTGGAAGTGGGGGCACAGATGACGCGGTTCCGGCCCAGGGCCTTGGCTTGATACAAGGCCTCATCGGCAATCCGCAGCAGGTCGGAGACGGATGCGGCGTGAGTCGGGTAGCTCGCCACGCCGATGCTGACCGTAATATGGTCGGGCGCCGCGGGAGCCAGACGGCGCAGGGAAAAGTCCGCGACCGCCGCGCGCAGACGTTCGGCGACGACCGTCGCCCCGTTGACGTCCGTCTGCGGCAGCACCACGGTGAACTCTTCCCCGCCGTACCGGACCAGGATGTCGCTGCTCTTCAGCCCCCGGTGCATGACCGAGGCCACCGTTTTCAGGACGATATCGCCGACGTGATGGCCGAACGTGTCGTTGACGGCCTTGAAATGGTCCAGGTCGATCATGAGCACGCTCAGGCTCTGGCGCCGGCGCCGCTCGTCGGGCAGGACCATCTTGCCGAGCACTTCGTCCAGAAAGCGGCGGTTGTAGGTGCCGGTCAGCTCGTCCACCAGGGCCCGCCGCTTGGCCTTCTCGAGGTGCTGGAGGTGCCCGATCATGGGCGCCGCCACGTTGATCAGCGCCTCGACCCACTGGCGCGTGTCGTCCGTCCAGCAATTGGGCTCGGAGCTGACGAGATGGGCCACGCCGATGGTCCGGCCGCCGATCACCAGCGGGACACACCAATAGGCGCCGTCCTCGGTGTTAGAAAGACTGAACTGGCAGGTGAGGTCCCGGCGGACGTCTCCCACCCGGTACTCGCGTCCCGAGCGGATCACCGGGCAACTGAGCGGCTCGCTCCAGACGGGATACGAGTCCACGACGAGGTCGTCCCGCTTCGGCGCAGCCCACATGATCTCCAGTCGGTCCTCCGACGCGTTCAATCGTAGGATCAGGATCTGCCGGAGGTCGAGCCCGCGCTGCAGGGTATGGCTGAGGATCCGGTACACCTCCTCCTCCGAGGTGGCCTGCTGGATCGTCTGGCCGATCCTGTGCAGATCCAGGAGACGGTCGGTCATGGACTGCAGCGCTTCAGCCTGGCGCTGCAGCTCGAGGCTCCGGTGCCGCTGGCTGGCTTCGATCGCTCTGTGCATTTCCCAGAATTGGTCCCAGAGCACGCGCACTTCTTCGCCCATGGCCTCCTCCGTCGCCTTGGGGATGTCCGGGGCCTCCGTGAGCTCCCCCTTGCCGTGGGCGATTTCGCGCATCTGTTGGGTCAGGAAACGGACCGGGCGCGTCACGACCCGGCGGGTACCCCAGACAACCAGCCCGAGGATGGCCAGCCCGACGCCGATCCCACCGGTGAGCAGCAGTAATTGATCGTGCCGGGCCTCTTGGAGCGGCGCTTCGATGGGGATGCTGACCTCGATGGCGCCCATGATGTCGTTCAGCCGGAAGTCGTGCTTCGGGCTCTCCGGATGAGCGTTGTGGCACTCCACGCAACTCTTGGCCACCGCCTTATCGGGGGACAGAAACCGCATGGTCTGCATGCCGTTGACCACTTCCCGCTTGCGATACAGGCTCCCCCCGGTCTGGCTCAGCCATTTGAAGCCGTCCTCCTGGAAGCCGTCTTGGATCCCATTCGCCTTGTTGATCGGCCACGGGCTGACCAGTTTGGAGCGGTAATCGCCGCGGCTGCGGGCCACCATGTCGGTGACTTCACGCAAAAACGTGGCCGGGAGGGGGAACGCGTTGGGGACCTTATGGTAGTCCGCCTGGATCGTGGCGTTCATGTTGGTCAGGCGTGGGATGATCACCGACGCGTAGTATTCGCGGTCCGTCTTGATCTGGGTGAGGACCGCATTCGCGGTGTTCGCCGCGTCGAGCTCCACGAGCTGTTCGCGCTGGCGGCCCGGAAAGAACCAGGCGACGGCCAGCAGGAAGAGCAGGAGCGGTGGGGTGATCAGAATAATCAGGCGCGCGCTGACGGACAGCCGCGAGCCTCTCTCGGACATGGGCCGTATCGGCGTGCAGTCAGGTGCGTCCAAAGCCTGTCCTCATCGCGATGCCGCTGTGATGGCGATCACGAAGCATGCGGGCCGCCGGCGGGCCTGCCGGCGCGCGATTGCAGTCTGGAGGCCAGGAGCCGGAGCACTCCCGCGGTGCGAGCCGATAAGGGGCCGGTCTCATGCTTCGGGTGCTTCGATCGTTTTCCGGCCCACAGTCCCACCTCGTCGATGAGAGCGGTCAGATCGTCGATCGTATCGAGGTCGCTCCCCAGGGGGAGCACGGCGGTGTTGAGGCCCAAATTTTGCGCCAATTTCATCGTGACGTCAAACACACGCTCGGTGGACCACGGCACGCCGGTGAACAGGTCCGGCACGGGTGGTCGGAGACCGATGAGGTAATAGCCGCCGTCCCGGGCGGGACCGAGCACCAGATCATGACCCTCCAGCCGGAGGAACGCGTCCGCGTAGACGGACCCGGGAATTGCCGGCAGGTCGGAGCCCACCAGCACGGCCTTCTGGTAGCCCATGGCGAAGACCGTCTCACAGGCGTGACGCATGCGCGTGCCCAGGTCCTCCCCGGCCTGGGTCAGGAGCCCGACGCCTTCGCGCTGCGCCAGGATCTTGAAAAACACGTGCTCGGCGGACGGCGAGCAGGCGACGAACCGGTCCACGCCGGCGCGGGCGGGTTGGGCGCAGCTGTGTCCCGGCGGCCGCGTCCGCTCCAGCACGTCCAGGACGAGGCTCCCATGCAGGCTGGCCGCCTCATCCGGCGTCAGCGGCGGGCAGAGCCGGGTCTTGACCTGACCGGGGACCGGCGCCCTGGCAAAGATGATCAAGGCCCCGTCAGGCGTGAGGCGTGAGGCGTGAGGCGTGAATTGCGAAGGGGCTGGTCCTGGAGGTTCCGCCTGACGCCCGACGCCTCGCGCCTGACGATTTGTGTTATCGGACATGGCCATAGAAATGCGACAGCTTCTGCGGGCTGACCCCCAGCCAGTACAACAGCCGCAGCGTCCACATCAACAGCACCGTCCGGATCGGCCCGCCCGTCTCCCACCGGCGATAGGACGTTGTCACGGTGGCCCGGAGCGCGGCGATCCGACCGGCGGCCTTGAGCCGGCGGCTGAAGGCCACGTCTTCCATCAGCGGGACTACCGGGAATCCGCCGAGCCGCTTGAAGACGGACCGCCGGACAAAGATGGCCTGATCCCCCGTGCAGATCCCCGTCAGCCGGGACCGGAGGCTCATCAGGCGGCTGATGAGCCATCCGAGTCCCGCATCCGGCTCGAACCGCACATCGAACCGGCCGCCGACGTAACGCGAGTCGTGCATGGCCTCGTGAATGGCGCGGGGCGCGTCTTCGGGAAGCGTCGTGTCGGCGTGCAGGAACAAGAGAACGTCGCCTTGCGCCGCCGCTGCGCCGGCATTCATCTGGCTGGCCCGCCCGGCCGGCGCGGTGAGCAATCGAATTGGCGATTGGCGATTGGCGATTGGCGATTGAGGATTTGATCCGCAATCAGCACTCCGCAATCGGCACTTCGCAATGATTTCCAACGTGCGATCCCGGCTCCCGCCATCCACGACGAGAATCTCCTGAAGCGGCATGCCGGCGAGCCGATCCAGCAGGGCCGGCAGCAGGCGCTCTTCATCGAGCACTGGAATAACGACGCTGATATTCATGGCTTCACGAGAAAGCTGTCAGCTTTCAGCGTTCAGCGATCGGCTTTGGTCGAAGGCTGAGAGTTGATCGCTGAAGGCTGTCAGCTATTTCTTCGGCGGTTTGAACATGAAAAAGACGACGAGGCCCACGGTGACCCAAAAAATGACCTGCTTGTGCCAGAACAAGACCTCCCCGTAATGGAAGAAGCCCAGTGCCAGCACGATCGCCGCGGCCATCACGAGGTACTTCACCGTCACGTGGCTGATCGCGGCGTGCGCCCAGATGGCGATCCCGGCGAAGTACAACAGCACCGGCACGATGTTGATCTCGAACCCGCCGCTGATCGAGAGGAGGATGCTGAGGAATCCCGTGAAGATCATCGCGACGCCGATCAACACCTCCGCCGTATGGCGGTGGCGGTCTTCACCGGCGGGGTCCTCCGGCGTGGGCCGGGAGGGGTCGGGTCGGGGATGGCGCGGGCCTGGGTCCATGGAACGCGTCAGGATTTGAACTGTTTGCTCAAGGTGAGGCCCTGCTGCTGATAGGAGGAGCCCAACCCGGCCCCGTACACATGGGTCGGCGGCTCCATCATCTTCTCGTACACGACCTTGAAGAAGGTCTGCCCGTCGTGGATCAGGAAGGGGACGTCGTGGGGGCGCACCTCCAGGACCACGGGCGTGCCCTTGAGCTCGCCGCGGCCGTAGCCGAAACCCGGGTCGAAGAATCCGGCGTAGTGGGTGCGCAGCTCCCCGCAGGCCGCCTCATAGGCCACCATCTCGGCCGCATAGCCTGCCGGGACGCGAATCCGTTCCTTCGAGGCAAGGATGTAAAACTCTTCCGGCTCCAGCAGCAGGCTGTCGTTCCGGTGCCGCCGGATGGGCTCCCAGAAGTCCAGCGCGGCGTAGTACTTGACCCGGGCGAGGTCGATCACCTGGCTGTTCTTCTTGGCGCGATACCCGATGATCGTGTCGCGCTCCGGCTCCCCGTGCAGGTCGATCCGCAGGAAGAGCCCCTGGTCGGTCCGCAGATCCTGGCCGCTCACCGCGGTCCCGGCCTGGGCGCTCTCGCGGCTGTGGTAGAGGACGGGGTCGCTCTTGTGGAGGGCGCGGAGACGGGGATCGGGCACGGTGGCGGTGCCGCGTACCAGCCGGATCTGGTTCAAGGACATCCCCGTCTGGACCCGGATGGTAAACGACCGCGGGACAATCTCGAGATACAGCGGGCCGGTATAGCCCGCGCGGATCTCGTCGAAGCCGATGTTGAGATCGGTGATGACACGCGTGAAGATGTCCAGGCGTCCTGTGGTGCTCTTGGGGTTCGTCCGGGCGCGGAGGCTCTTCGGCAATCGGAGGCTCTCGAGCAGGGGCACGAGATAGACGTGACCTTTTTCGAGGATGGCCCCCTCCGTGAGATCCATCTCGTACATCACCAGGTCGGACTGGTAGAAATCCATCACGTCCAGGCGCTGCTTGATCTCCGATCGCTCCGGGAGGAAGCTGCTGAGCAGGCGGTAGGCCTTGACGCCGAGCCGGAGGTCCAGGCTGGCCGGCTGGACCTGCCGGTCCTCGATCGGCATGTCCGCCGTGATCACGCGATCGGCGATGAGCTGCTTGAGCCGCTGATAGGGCAGGATGCCGTGCGTGCGCGAAGATGTCACAGGTCGTCCAAGGCCCCGTCGCTGCAGGCGCTGACGGGATGCGCGCCCACCATGGGCAGCTCCCGCCCGATGCTCCGGGCGGGCTGCGGGTAGCGGAACGTCCGGTTCTCGTAGTTCCGGAGGATGGCACCGTCCTCGTCCATGTGCAGTAGGTAATCGGGCAGGAGGGGAATCTTCCCACCGCCGCCCGGCGCGTCGATCACGAAGTGCGGCACCGCCATGCCGCTCGTATGGCCCTGGAGGCTGCGGATGATGTTGAGGCCGGTCTCGACCGTCGTGCGGAAGTGGTTCGTGCCCTTGGTCAGGTCGGCCTGGTAGAGATAGTACGGCTTGACGCGCGCGAGCAGGAGCTGCTGTACGAGGCGTTTCATCACCTCGGGATCGTCGTTGACGCCCTTGAGGAGCACGGTCTGGGCGCCCAGCGGCACGCCCGCGTCCGCCAGCCGGCCGCAGGCCGCCTTCACCTCCGGCGTCAGCTCGTCCGGGTGGTTGAAATGCAGGTTCATGTAGACGGGATGATATTTCTTCACGATCTCGCAGAGCTGGGGGGTGATGCGCTCCGGCAGGGTGCCCGGGACGCGTGACCCCAGCCGGATCAGCTCCAGATGCGGGATGCTCCGCAGCGCCTTGAGGACGCGCTCGAGCAGATGGTCCGGCAACAGCAGGGGATCGCCGCCCGAGAGAATAACGTCCCGGACCTCGGTGTGGGCCCTCAGGTAGGCGATCGCGCGGTCCAGCTCGCCTTTCTTCAGGAAGCCGGGCTTCCCCACCAGCCGCTTCCGGGTGCAAAACCGGCAATACACCGGGCACTGGTTCGTGACCATCAGCAGCGCCCGGTCCGGGTACCGGTGCACCAGATGCGGCACGGGGCTGTCGAGCTCCTCCTCGAGCGGGTCGTCCGGGGCGTCCTCATCCGCCATCTCCGCGGGGTCCGGCACCATCTGCCGCCAGATCGGATCGCCCTTCTCCTTGATCATCGCCATGACCGTCGGCGTGATGCGCATGGGATAGTCCCCGACGATGGCTTCGATCTCCTTGGGGTCGACGCCCAGGTGCGCCGCCAAGTCCTTCGGCTTCACGATGCTCTCGGCCAGAATGCGTCTCCAATCCGCCATACGCTCAGTCTCTCCTCCTCTCACGATCGGCCACCCTTGCCTCCCGCTGTGGTATGTGGGCGGGATGCTCCTCCAGATAGCGCAGGATCTCCCAGGTGTCCGTCAGGACGGTCTCGCCGTCCACCAGGACCGGAACATAGTACTGTCCCGAGACGTCAAAGACCTGCCGGCGCATCGGCCGCATGTCGGGCACTAGGACGTCTTCGTAGGGGATGCCCAGGGTCGCGAGCTTCTCCCGGACAATGGCGCACTCGGGACACCAATTGACGTGATAGAGCGTCATCATGGGCGTCAGACGTCAGGTGCGTCCCCTCCGAAAATACCGTGAGGCGTCAGGCGTAAGGCGTGAGCAGCGAATAGGTGAGACATATTCCGGTTATTTCTGTTACACGCCTTACGCTTCACGCCTCACGGGCTACGGCGCAGGGCGCCATGATCGCGTCCTGCATCCCATGGATGAGTTTTTTCTCCGGCGAGCAGGCTGTCGCCAGCACGCCGGCCAGCTCCGCCCCGCGGTCCGTCACGAAGTAGTACGGGGACAGCCGGACCCGGGCGGGCATGGGCACGATCTCGTCGGCCGCCGGGTCGTGGTACGACAGGCTGTACTGCCGGCCTTTGTGAAACTCCTGCAGGATGTGCGGTGTGGAGGGGAACGCGGCGAGCGCCGACTCCAGGGCGGCTGCCCAGTCCCGCTGCGGCAGGTCGTGCCCGACCGAGACTCCGCGGCTGCCCCAGGCCAGCTCGGAGAATCCCGAGGGCTTGATCACGAGGCGCCGCTCCTTCTGCGAGGCCTTCGATAGCTCCCGCCAGTCGGCCACGCTGCGGCCGCCGAGGCGCAGGCCCGGGATGACGGCGTGCGGCGGCACCGGGCGGGGGTCCAGCACCCAGGTGCGAGGCATCAACCCGCGCAGGAAGAGAAACGTGTCCTCGCCGAGCTCCTGGCTCCAGAACGGGGTGAGCAGGGGATGATGGAGCAGCGCGAAAGCCAGCTTTTCTTCGAGCGCCGGCTTGAAGGGGGGCGTGACCACGACGGTCTCCTTCTTGGCGCCGTGCATGAACAGCTCGGATTTGGGGACATTCATGAGGTCGAACAGCTCGAAGAAGCGGTAGATCACCGCGACCGGACGCTCCCCGGCCGCGCTCTGGATCAGGAGCGCCTCCTCGGTGAACCGCACCTGCCGGGGCTCCACGCAAAAGACGTCCAGGTCCCGCTCGCGCAGCCGGGCCGCCAGCCAGGTCATCTCGGGCCGGTAGGACCGGGCCTCGTCCGAGACCACGATGGCCGTCACGCCGGATGGGTCCGGGGCGTGCCGCGCCTGATCCCGCAGCATCCCGGCGAATCCCGTGACGATCCCGTCCGGGCCTCCCACGAGCTCCACGCCGGGGTCCTGGAACGCCGCATAGGCCCGGGCGAGGGCGGCCGTCAGGCCGATGCCGCCCGGGACGCTGTCGAGCTCGGTGATGATCAGGTTCGCGGCCACGGCGTCGTGATCGGGATCGGTCGGAATCACGTCGGGGCGGATCACGGCAGGAAGGAGGTCCCGGAAGCGATTCATGCGGCTGTAGGTCACCAGCCAGTCCGGCTTGCCCTGGTCCAGATAGCCGTGCACCCACGCCGGCTGGCTTCCCCGGACGCTCTCGAGATAGAGCCGGTTCACGGCCCGATAGAACGCGAGCAGGCGCTCGCCGAGCGAGCGAAACATGGCGACCTGCGCCGGGGTCAGGAGAAAGGGATCGGGGCTGATGCGCCAGCGGGTGGCTAGGGCGGTGCCATCCTCGGGAGGGCGGGCAGCGTCATGAAACAACCCGTCCCGGGCCAGGGTATCTCGGATGAGGGCACAGCGGCGACGGGCCTCGGTCCCGGCGTGATGTGTCGCGCTCTCGAGGCTCAATGTTGGCTCGTCATGCGGTCTACCGGAACCGATATGAAGCGGCAGAGGCGCGCTGGTGGCGGTGATCGTAACACGGGCGTTCCGTCCATACAAGAGCGCCTCCGCGCAATTCCGGCGCTGTTTTGCGACGCGTTCCGGCGCACGGATTCTTGCCTCTCCCCCGGGCGGCGGCGTATGATACGCCCTCCACAGGAGAGCGATGAGCGAGCGAGACCACACACCCAAGGGCCGGGAAATCGCGGTGGACCGGTTCCGCATCAAGACCGAACCGTTCTATGCCGAGGTGAACGGCGAGATCGGGCTGTTCACGGTCGCGGCCCAACAGCGCATGCCGGTCATGCTGAAGGGCCCGACCGGCTGCGGGAAGACCCGGTTTGTCCAGCACATGGCGCATCGGCTGGGACGGCCGTTGATCACAGTGGCCTGCCATGAGGACCTGACCGCCGCCGATCTCGTCGGGCGGTATCTGCTGAAAGGGGAGGAGACCACGTGGGTGGATGGGCCGCTGACCCTCGGAGTCAAGCACGGGGCGATCGTCTATCTGGACGAAGTGGTCGAAGCCCGGAAGGACACCACGGTGATCATCCATCCCCTGAGCGATGACCGCCGCATCCTGCCGATCGAGAAGAAAGGGCAGGTGATCGAAGCGGTGGACGACTTCATGCTCGTGATCTCGTACAATCCGGGCTATCAAAGCGTGTTGAAAGACCTGAAACAAAGCACCAAGCAGCGGTTCCTGGCGATCGAGTTCATCTATCCGCCCCCCGACATCGAGACCCGGGTCATCGAGAGGGAGGCCGGGGTGGACCGGGAGACGGCGGCGCGGCTCGTGAAACTGGGCGGCAAGGTTCGTAATCTCCGCAACCACGGCCTGGAAGAAGGCGTGAGCACCCGCCTGTTGATCTACGCCGGGGGGCTCATCCGCCAGGGAGTGCCGCCTCTCCGGGCCTGCGAGGCGGCCGTGGTCCGGCCGATCACGGACGATGCCGACATGCAGCGCAGCATCCAGGAACTGATCAAAGCCATCTTCTGATCCGCCGCGTCCCCTGCCTTGGAGCCCGCCCGGCCGCCGGGTAGAATACTTCCGCCATGGACCTGATCCAGATCACGCCGCTCCCCCAGCTCGTGCCCAGCCGGACCTGTCTGAGCTGCGACGTCTGCTGCCGCTTCCCGGAGCCGGACAGCTTCCTGCGGCCGTATTTCACCGCCGAAGAGATCCGGTATGCCGTGACACGCGGCGTCGAAGCGCGGCATTTTCCGGATGCATCGGGCTGCCAAGTGAGCGTCGTGCCCCACCCCGCGGGGGATGGCTATCTCTGCCCCGCGTTCGATCCGGACACGTCGCACTGCCGCATCTACGAGGGGCGGCCCCTGGATTGCCAGCTCTATCCCTACACGGTGATGTGGAGCCGTGAGGGGAGGGACGTAGTCCTCGGATGGGACGCCAAATGCCCGTTCATGCTCGAGAGCGCAGGGGTGGCACCCGGCGCGCGAGGCGAGAGGCCGGAATTGTACGCCGAACGGATCGCGCGACTCGTGGAGCGCGCGGAGTACCTGGAACCCTTCATCCGACATCCCTCGCTGGTGGCGCCTTTCCAAGAGGACGTCACGGTGGTCCGCGCCCTGCCGCGGCTGACCGAGCGGCTGGCGGCGGGCTGCGCGCCTGCGCTGAAGCCTCTCGACCCGGATGTGATGGCCCGGTTCGCGGAGCGCCTGAAAGCGGCCGGCACGCCGCTGTCCTCCTATCACCTCGCGCCGCATCTCGTCTGGACGCCGTTGTTGACCTACTCGTGGGCTGAACTCCACGGCCACCTCTGTCTGTTCGCCGAAAACAATGACGGGCTGTTCATGCCGCTTCCGCCTCTGTCTCTTCACCCCACTCCTCACCCCTCACGCCTGACCGAAGCCATCGCGGAGGCCGTCGGCTTCATGCGTGCGCGGAACCATGGGTCGGCGGTGACGCGGATCGAAAACGTCGCCGAGGAAACCAAGCCGGCTCTGGAGGGGATGGGCTACCGGCTGAGGGGCAAGGATCCGGAATATCTGTACCAGGCGTCGGACCTGGCCGGTCTGAGGGGAGACCGGTACAAGTCGCAACGGGCGGCCTGCAACCGGTTTGTGCGCTCGCATTCGTTCCACTATGAGCCGTACCGCAAGGAACACCGCGAGGCGTGCCTGAAACTCTTGGCAGACTGGGCCTCGCAGCAGCGGTCCCGGCGTCTGGACGAACCGGCGCGGGCGATGCTGGAGGATGCCCAAGACGCGCACCGCGAGGCGCTGGCCTCCCATGCGGCGCTGGGCCTGACCGGACGCATCGTGCGGGTGGATGGGGCCGTCCGGGCCTACACGTTCGGCTACGAGCGAAATCCGGATGTCTTCTGCGTCCTGTTCGAGGTCGCCGACCGCACGATCGCCGGCCTGGCGCAATGGCTTTTCCGGGAAGTCTGTCGCGAGATGGCGGGGCGGGGCGTGGGGTGGATCAATACGCTGGATGATTCAGGCCTCACGGCGTTAGCCGCTTCGAAACGCGCGTATCGGCCGGCCCGGCTCGTGCCCAGCTATATCCTCACGGAGGCGTAAACTCAGCTTCCTTCCTTTTTGATCTGCTCACTCAGATAATTCTCCAGGCCCACCTGTTTGATGGTCTCGAGCTGTGTTTCGATCCAATCGATGTGCGCGTCCACGTCCTTCACCATGTCTTCAAGGAGATGCCGCGTCGTGAAGTCGCCGACCTTGGCGCAGTGGACGATAGCCTCGCTGTGCAGCTTCAGCATCTCGTGCTCGGACTTGAGGTCGGCTTTGAACTGCTCCGGCACCGTCTCACCCACGGAGACCATCCCCAACCGCTGCACGTTCGGCACGCCTTCCAGGTAGAGGATGTGCTCGATCAATTCGTCGGCGTCCTTCATCTCATCGAAGCTGCGTTCCTTGACCTTGTGGTAGAGCCGCTCGTATCCCCAGTTCTCGCACATCTTGGCGTGGACGAAGTACTGGTTGATCGCCGTCAGGTCGGCGGTCAGGATCTTGTTCAGGTGCTCGACGATGCCCTCTTTGGCTTTCATGGAGGCCTCTCTTGGTGAGCCGTTCGGACCTGTGCGAAATTATCCGGCCATGCGCGGCCGTAGTCAACACGCGAGGATTTTCCTCTCGATGTAGGGCAGGGAGAAACGAAGGGGGGCGGGACGAGCCCGGGCGGAACGGATCAGCCGGCGTTCACGGACGTCTCACTCGTCGCCAGCGTCACCAGCTCGTGGATGTTCCGAAGGCAGCGGCCGCAGCAGCCCTGCTGGTCGATGCCGAGCGCCGAGGCGAGGGCGTCGCAGGAGACGGGGCCGCATTGCCCCGCGCGACGGACATCCGCTTCCGTGAGGCCTTTGCACAGGCAGACGTACATGCGAATGATTCCTGCTCTAAACGAATACGATAGTGATAACCATTCTCAACCACGCGAATTCTAGCGTGCCGCCCCGGGCGTGTCAACAAAAAACTTCTGTGAGCCACCGCCGGAGTTGAACCCAGGCAAGAGGCTTTGCCATACTGCGCCGAAATCTTCGTAGTCTCTGGGAGTTAGTCCATGGGGCTGGGTCGCGGGCCGGTTCGTGAAACGGAAGAAGGCGTGGTGCTGGCCGTGCAGGTCCAGCCGCAGGCCCACCGCACGGAATATGCCGGGCACCATGGTGATGCCTTGAAATTCCGTGTCGCGGCGCCGCCCGAGGACGGCAAGGCCAACGACGCGCTCTGCGCCTATCTGGCGGAACGGCTGGGCATCCCCAAGAGCGCCGTGAGTATCCAGGCCGGGCATGGGTCGCGCCACAAACAGGTGCTCGTCAAGGGTATGTCGGCCGGGCGCATCGAGGATGCGTTCCGGGCTCCGGCGGCTCAGGCCAAGGAACCCGCTCACGGCTTGGGGCAGCCGCGGCTTCACCAGATCAGTATCTCCAACGGGGGCGTTCCGAAGCTGCCGGTGGCCGGCGCGCACGTCACCCTCCGGGGAGTCGCAGGGGATCGCCAGCGAAACCGCCTGTCGCATGGCGGCCCCAACCGGGCGGTGTGCGTGTTCTCCCTGGAGGTGATCGAGGCCCTGCAGCACGAAGGCCACCCGATTCATCCGGGATCCACCGGAGAAAATCTGACGGTGGCGGGGCTGGACTGGTCGCACGTCACACCCGGCGTCCGCCTGAAGATCGGGAAGAGCCTCCGGCTGGAGGTCATGAGCTATACGGCCCCATGCAAGCACAACGCCCGGTGGTTCCACAACGGCGACTTCACCCGCATCGCGCAGAAGCAGCATCCGGGATGGAGCCGGGTCTACGCGCGCGTGCTGCAGGAGGGGACCGTGGGGCCGGGCGATCCTGTCGTGATCGAGCCGGATCGGGACGACTCATGATGGAACGGCGGCTTGAGCCGGAATTGATGGATGACCTGGAGCAGGCGCGCGCCTATGCGCACGCCGATTTCTCGGACGAGAATCAGGGGTTCGTCGACCGGTTCGTGGAAGCCTACCCTGACTGGATCGAGGGCCAGGCGCTGGACCTCGGGTGCGGGCCGGCCGATATCCCGATCCGGCTCGCCCGGGCGCTGCCAAAATGCCGGATCCTTGCGGTGGACGGGTCCCGGCCGATGATGGATCTGGCCGGAGAGGCGGTGCGGACGGCGGGGCTCGCCGATCGCATCACCCTGCGGTGCGAGCGCATCCAGGAGTTGGCGCTCGCCGAGCCGGCCGACGCCGGCATCTCCAACAGCCTCGTGCACCATCTGCGCAATCCGTTACAGTTCTGGTATGCGCTGAAGAGCCTGGTCAAATCGGGATCGCCGGTCCTGGTCATGGACCTCCTGCGCCCCGACTCTGCCGAGGCGGCGCAGGCCATCGTGGACACCTATGCCGTGGGGGAGCCGGCCGTGCTCCGCCGCGACTTCTACAATTCCCTGCTGGCGGCGTTCACGGAGGATGAGGTCGCGGCGCAATTGGCCGAGCTCAACCTCAGCCGCCTCCTGGTGGACGTGCCGGACGACCGCCACTGGGTGGTCTATGGACGCATCTTTTAATCAGTGAGGAGTGAGGAGTAAGGAGTGAGGGGAATCATCGTGGCAGCGGCGGTGGTCGCGCTGATCGGGTGCTCCGGCCCCAAGCCGATCCTCTACCCCAACGCGCATTTCGAACAAGTCGGGCCGGAAGCGGCCGAAGAGGACATCGGTGCGTGTCGGGAGATGGCGAAGGCCGCCGGCGCGAAACCCGGCGGCAAAGCCGGGCAGGTCGCCGGGAACACCGCCGCGGGCGCCGGGATCGGCGCGGCCGGCGGAGCCGTGGGCGGTGCGGTCCTGGGCAGACCGGGGACCGGCGCCGCGGTGGGGGCCGCGGCCGGCGCCACGGGCGGTTTTCTGCGGGGGATCTTCCGCGGGAAGAAGCCCAGCGAAACCTACATGAAGTTCGTGGATCGGTGTCTGAAAGACAAGGGGTATGAGCCGATAGGATGGGAATAAGACGGAATAAGACTTGGATCGGATAGCCCGATGCCGGTCTGCTCAGATGCTGCGGCTCGACCCACTACGTCTCGTCTCTGCTCGCCTGCGCACCTTGCCAGCTTCTAGCTCCGCGAAGCCGGCGTCGAACATGCTCAGGCGTCCGCTTTGCGGACCGCATCGGCTCGGCAAGCGCGGTCCCCTCGCCTTGCGATTCGCGACCCGGCATCGGGCTATCCTTGGATTGAATCTCACCGTCTCATGAGAGTGGAATGGGTAGGCGAGGAGGGTTGAGGGTGGGGAAGGTGCCGGTGGGGCTGCTCCGGCGGCTGCTGGCGCGCGGGCAGTCGCGCCACGATCCCTCCGTCCTCATCGGTCCCGGCATCGGGCTGGACGCGGCGGCCCTTCGAGTCGGGAACACCTGCCTGGTCGTCAAATCCGATCCGATTACCTTCGTGTCGGACGAGATCGGCGCCTATGCGCTCACGGTCAACGCCAATGACCTTGCCACGATGGGCGCGAGGCCTCGCTGGTTTCTGGCGACGGTGCTGCTGCCGGCCGGGACAAGCGCGGCTCAGGTCTCCAGGCTGTTCGTTCAGCTCTCTGCAAGCTGCCGCCGGCTCGGTGTCGCGCTGGTCGGCGGCCATAGTGAGATCACGCCGGCGGTCACCCGCCCGGTCGTGGCTGGCTGCCTGCTCGGCGAATGCTCCGGGAAGACGCTGCTCACCACCGCCGGCGCCCGGGTCGGAGACGCCGTCCTTCTGACCAAAGGCATCCCGATCGAGGCGGTCTCGATCCTGGCCAGGGAACGGGCCGCGCAGATCCGGAAAAAGTTCGGCGCGGCCTTTCTGGCCCGCTGCCGGAGCTTTCTCGAGAAGCCGGGGCTCAGCGTCCTGCGGGACGCCGAACTGGCCCTCGCCAGCGGCGGCGTGCACGCCATGCACGATCCCACGGAAGGCGGTCTCTCCACGGCCCTGCACGAGCTGGCCGAAGCGGCGGGCGTCGGCCTGGAGATCGACGCGCAGGCCGTGACGATCCTGCCGGAAGGCGCCCGCGTGTGCGCGGCGTTCGGCATCGATCCCTGGGGCGCCATCGCCTCCGGCGCGCTCCTGATCTGTGTGGCGCCGGCCCGGACCGCTACGCTCCTCACGCGTCTGAGGGAGACCGGGATCGGCGCCGCGCGCATCGGCACCGTCCGGCCGCGCCGGCACGGAGTTCGTGTCGTCAGGAACGGGCGCTCGAAGAGGCTGCCGCGGTTTGCCGCGGATGAGATCGCGCGCGTGCTGGGGGACGGTCAGAGGGCGAAGCAGCCGTAGAAATCGGCCAGCAGGCACTGCATGCGCAGGCAACTACGCTCGAGGCGCCTGACGTCGTCGGGAGTCACGGCGGCCGGGTCCAGCCGCTCCAGCCACCGCGCATCGGCCTTGAAGCGCATCACCGAGAGCACGGACGATCCGGGGATCCGGCTCTTCCAGGCGGCGGCCTGGATGATGAATGGTTGCAGGCGTGCGATGTCGTTCCGGAGATCCTCCCGCTCCGCCTCGAACGGATAGGGGGCGGGATCGCGATCGAGGCGCGCCGCCAGCCGCTGGAGCCAGCGGACCGTCGCCGCCATCCGGTCGTAGTGCAGCGTATCGGCCA
Source organism: uncultured Nitrospirales bacterium (assembly GCA_964373355.1). Classification (GTDB taxonomy): domain Bacteria; phylum Nitrospirota; class Nitrospiria; order Nitrospirales; family Nitrospiraceae; genus CAYJUM01. Next base: position 16,346 of record CAYJUM010000018.1, read on the forward strand.
GGTCGCTCGGCTGGTGGTAGCGGGGCGTCCGGCCTGCCGACAGGAACAGGAACGGGACCGATCTGTTCCGGAATGCATCGTAATCGCTGAAGGAGATGCGGCCCGCCATGGGAATCTCTTCGATCAGATGCATGCCGACCGGCACAACCGTCAGGCGTGAGGCGTCAGGCGTCAGGGGCACTAACGCTTCACGCCTGACGTCTTCTACGGCCGCAGAGAGGCCTTCGCTCTTTTCCGCGCCGGCCGCGAAGAGCACCTCGCGCAACGGCTCCCAATGGACGCCCCCCATCAGGTCCATGATGACGACCGCCTGGAATCGGGCCGGGGTCGCGATCTCCGGGGGCAGATGATTCACGAAATACTGCGAGCCCATCATGGACGTGCGGATGTAGGGCGGCTCTTCCGCGTTGAACGCCGCGAACACGACGGGATAGCGGGACAAGGCCGGAAGGCTCCTCGCGGTCTCCAGCAGGATCGCCACCGCCGAAGCATTGTCGTCCGCCCCGGCATAGATCCGCCCCATGGACTCCCCCAGATGATCGTAATGCGCGCCGATGAGGAGCCACCGCTCGGTATTGCCGTCGCGGGCCGGCCGGTAGCCCAGGATGTTCTCCCCCAGGCCCGCCGGCAGGGATTGCCCGTAGCCTTCGAGGCTCGCGAACGGCGCCAGGCCCAACTCGTGAAATTGCTTCGTGATATACCGGGCAGCCGCTTCGTTGCCGGGGGTGCCGGGCTTGCGGCCCTTGAGCGCCGGGCTAGCCAGGAATTCCACGTGGGTGCGCAGGCGCTTGGCCAACTCGCTGGTGGCGGTCAATGTGCGCGGATCAATGGCGGACATGGCGGAGACAGCCAGCGTCATGACGATCAGCAGCGCGACGCCGGCCTTCCGGGCCCGGCGAAGAGGGAACGGGTTCAAGACGTGAGCGGGTCCGGCTTGGAGGACAGGGCGCGGTGGCGCAAGGCGCGGCCCTGATCCGGTGTCGGATCGGTGACGAGCCCGTAGCATTGCCGGCCTTCGTGATCTTCGGGGAGATATTCGGTGATCGGCAGACCGTCTTCACGCACGAACAAGAGACAGTGGCAGTATTTGTAGATTTGCATCTCATCGCAGGCGCAGATCCAGCGGCGCAGCTTCGCCTCGGCCTCCTTGTCCTGGTAGAAGTTGCAGGGACAGAGCGGCTTGCCCAGCTCGTCCACGTGCGCGGCCAGGCCATTGACGACCGCCTCGGTGACGGCCGGGGTGGGGTGAAAGGTGGTCCCGCTCTTCCGGGCATAGCCCTTCACGAAATTCCAGATCTTCTCCAGGCTCTCTTGGCTCGGCTGACTCATCTCTCGCGGCTCGCGTGGCTCGTTGTTCGTGAAGCGTATCTCGTGTCTGGTGCGCTTCACGCCTGACGCTGCACGTCCGCCACGGGCGCTAGTTTACAAGCCGGGGGCCCTCCTTTACAATCGCCCCCTTCGGCAGGCTCGGGGTCCGAAGCAAGAGGCGAGGGCCTCTGGCCACACGCCCCTAGCCTGGGACACATGACGACCGACGATCAATTGCGACAGACCTTGGTGGAAGCCCTCGGCGAGTCCGTTGCCGGGCAGCTCATGGCGGACCTGCAACGCCTTCCCGAGCAGGAGACGGCCATTGTGCCGGAGCTGCTTCATGAGCTCCGGGAGAGCTCCGCCAAAGTTACGCAGATGGCGCTGGAGGCGCTCCCCGAGCTGCAGCGTCGGGCCGGCGTGGAAGTCTTTGCGCCATGGCTGGACCTCGCTGTTGCGGTGACGGCCGCGTCCGGCGCCGCCGGCCTGCGCTATGTCAAGGAAACGCCCCTTCTGCTCGGGCTGATCGAGCAGCGCTCCGCCCGCTCTCGCGTGCTGGCGGTCGCCCTCGAGCTGGCCGAGAGTAATCCCAACCTGGTGTTGGATTTTCTGCGGGCGGCCCCTGAGCTGCTGCCGCGGGTTCCGGCCGCGGACTTGCCCACCTGGGCCGAGATCGGGCTGGAGCTCTCACGCTGGGATTATGTGCTCGGCATCGAATTCTTCCGGCAACTGCCGGCGAGCGCCGCCGTCATTCCGCTCCAGGACGTGCGTGGCTGGGTGGAGCTGGGCATGAAGCTGGTGACCCGGAACAGCCTCGGCAAGACCGACTACGTGGGCACGCTGGAGTATTTCCGGGCCAGCCCCCGCCTGCTCGGCGGCGTGGAGGGCGTCGATGTGCGGCGGCTGATCGTCCGCCTGGGATCGGCCCTCGCGCACCACGCGCCGGAATCCTCCACCACGTTTCTGGCTGAAGCGCCCGCCCTCCTGTCTTCGATGCCGGAAGGCTGGCGTGTCCGGGTCCTGCAATACGGCCTGCCGCTCGCCGAGCGGGATGCGCAGGCGGCGCTCGCGTACCTCCGCCGCTGCCCCGAGATCGTGTCGGCCCTGGACCCCGCCCGGACCGACCGGTTCGAAGACTGGTTCCGGAGCGGGATGGAGACCCTGGAGTACAGCGCCGAGGGCGCGCGCGCCTACTTCGCGCTGGAGACGAACAAGGCGCTGGCCTCGGTCGAGCGGGCGCTGAGCGGCGTGTCGCTGCGGCAGGTCGCGCGCTCGCTGAAATTATTCGCTGAAGCCCTGTGCGGGGTGGAGCTGGCGATCACCTCCTTGCCGGAGTCCGCAGACACCGCCCTGCGCCCCAGCGTGAGCCCAGACGGCCGGACCCTGGCGCTCCCGGCCATCCTCCGGCGCTATCCGACCCGGGAGGCAAACAGCCGGCTGTACACGGTGATGACGGCCCATGAGGCGGGCCATCTGGAGTTCGGCACGTACGATGTCGCATTCGGCCGTCTTGCCGACCTGATCGCCGCCGTCCAGAGCCGCTATCACGGAGCGGCGAGCGCGGCGCCGCCAATCAGCAACCTCGAAGATTTCTTTCATCTCTATCCGCAGCCCGGCCTGATCCGGGACCTCTGGACGGTCCTGGAGGACGCGCGGGTCGAGTGGCGCCTGCAGGGCGAGTACCCGGGCTTGCGCCGGGACCTCGCCGCCCTGGCGCGCGACGCGGTGGCCACGCGGTCGCTGACCCATGGTCTCTCAGTGCGCGAGCTGGTGGTGGACACCTTGTTGCTGCTCTCGACGGCCGGGCCCGACACGGTGCGGATTCCGGAGGCCATCACGGACGTGGTTACTGAGCTCTGGGCGCTCTGCCGGACGATCCTGCGCGCCACCGCCACGGCCGATGAGACGATCCGGCTGGCCGATCAGGTCTATGTGGCGATGGACCGGTTGCTTGGACCGGCCGCCGACGCGCCCGCCGGCACGCAGGGTCTGCCGGCGGACACCGGTCCCGGACCGCGGGCCGCGGAGACCGCTGGGGCCTACCGGCCGGTCACGAACTGGACCTATCGCGGAGACATGAACCCGGAGTTGGTGAGGGATCGGAGCAAGGAGGCCGGCCATCCGGATGAGGAAAGCCCGGCGGCGATCGCTCGGAAAATTCCCGGCGCCTCCTCGCCGCCGGTGAGCCCGGGATCATCGTCCGGCGACCGCACCCTGACATCGGACAATGTGGCTCGGCAGGGGCCGGCCGGCTCCGCGCTCGCCGACTGGCTGGCCGTCGGCCCGGGCCGCTCCGGCTCCGGCCGCATCGCCGGCGAGCGCAGCTTCCTGTACGACGAGTGGGACGGCGCGATCAAAGACTACCGGGCCGGCTGGTGCCGGGTGGTGGAGCGGGAGGGTCCCGAAGGCGGGCCGGACTTTGCCGAGGAGATTCTCGCCGCGCATGCCCCCATGGTCCGCCTGTTGCGCCGGTATTTTGAGAGCCTCAAGCCCTCCGGCCTCAGGCGCCTCTATGGCCAAGCCGACGGGGAGGATCTGGACCTCGATGCGGTCGTCCGGCTCACCGCGGACCGCGCGGCCGGGGTCGAGCCGAGCGACCGATTGTACGCCCGGCGGGAAAAACGCGACCGCCAGGTGGCGGCCGCCTTTCTCGTGGATATGAGCGGCTCGACGAGCCGCCAGATTCATCCGGAGCGCGGCACCGTGATGACCGTGGAACAGGAGGGGCTCATCGTGCTCTGCGAGGCTCTGGAGGCGATCGGCGACCAGTATGCGGTCTACGGCTATTCGGGGCAGGGCCGCCAGCACGTGGACTTCGTCGTGCTGAAAGACTTTGATGAAGCCGGAGGACGGCCGGCGCAGCGCATCGCTGCGATGTCGCCCTTGCAGCAGAACCGGGACGGGGCCGCGATCCGCCATGCGACGCGGAAGCTCCTGGCCCGGCAGGCCCGCGTGCGGCTGCTCGTCCTGATGAGCGACGGCCGGCCGCTGGACGACGGCTACGCGGACGAATATTCGCTCGAGGACACGAAGATGGCCTTGCGCGAGGCGCGCATGCAGGGGGTCGAGCCGTTCTGCATCACGGTCGACCGCGAGGCCGATGACTACCTGAGACGCATGTACGGCGACGTCCGGTTCCTGGTCCTCGACCGGGTCGAAGCGCTGCCGGAGCGCCTCCCGCGTGTGTACCGGCAACTGACCACGTAACGTGAAGCGTGAGGCGTGAAGCGCAAGGGGTGAGGGGATGCACAAGCCGGATTTATCTGACGCCTTACGCCTGACGCCTGACGCCTCACGCGGCACCGTGCCGCCGTGGCTCTATAAATTGTTCACCGGGCACCAGTATCCGTACGTCCGGCGGCAGGCGAAGTTCGCGCGCGCGGCCCAGCCCGGGGAGGAGCGGCCCGAGCCGACGGCCGAGGAGATCGAGGCCAAGTTCTGGGAGATCTACCCCAGGTGCTCGGTGAAGATTCTGGAGGAGGTCAAGAGCGGCATGATCGTGACGTTCGTGGAGCTGGGAGCCTACGCCCCCGGCACCTATCCGGACCTCGTGGCCACCCCGGAGGCGTTTCTGGCCCGGACCTACGGGAAGAAAAAGATCAAGGTCAATTTCTACGACGGGGAGAATTTCGTCTGCACGATCAACTTCAAGGTGGGCGGCTGGACGGGGCACGAACACTGAAGCGTGAGTCGTGAAGCGTGAATCGTGAATCATCACAGGAAGGCCGTCCGGTTCTCGCGCTTCACGAATAACGCTTCACCAGAGACAAAGCGATGAAGCGACCCAAGATCACGGTGGTGGGGGCCGGGAACGTCGGGGGCACGGTCGCCCAGCGGCTTGCCGAAAAAAACCGCTACGACGTCGTGCTCGTGGACGTTGTGGACGGGGTGCCGCAAGGCAAGGCCCTGGACCTCATGCAGGCCGGACCGGTCTGCGGATACGACACGCGGGTTGTCGGCAGCACCGGGTATGAAGAAACGGCCGGCTCGGCCGTCGTCGTGGTCACCTCCGGCGTGCCGCGCAAACCCGGCATGAGCCGCGACCAGTTGCTGGAGACCAACGCCGGCATCATCCGGTCGGTCGTGCAGGAAGTGGCGAAGCGGTCGCCCCAGGCGGTCCTCATCATCGTGACGAACCCGCTGGACGCGATGACCTATGTGGCGCACAAGGTCAGCCGGTTTCCCAAGCAACGGATCATCGGCATGGCCGGCGTGCTGGATTCGGCGCGGCTGCGGGCCTTCCTCGCCTCGGAGCTGAATGTGTCGGTGCGGGACGTGGAGGCCATGGTGCTCGGCGGGCACGGCGACTCCATGGTCCCGCTGATGCGGTACACGACCGTCAAGGGCCGGCCGGTCTCGGCGTGCCTCTCCAAAGAGCGCCTCGATGCGGTGATCAAACGCACGCGGGACGGCGGCGCCGAGATCGTCTCGTTGCTGAAGACCGGCAGCGCCTTCTACGCGCCGTCGGCTTCCGTCGTGGACATGATCGACGCGATCCTGGAGGATCAGAAGCGCGTGCTGCCCTGCGCGGCGCTCTGCGAAGGGGAGTACGGCATACGGGGCGTCTTCGTGGGCGTGCCGGTCCGGCTCGGCGCCGGCGGCGCCGAAGCGATCATTGAGTATGACCTGACGCCGGACGAGCGCGCCGCATTGACCGCCTCGGTCGCGGACGTCCGCGAATTGTGCAGCGCCGTGGACCGTTTCTTAAAAGACGCGTGTTGAGTTTTGAGTTGTTAGTTTTTAGTTGCCGCCGACGGTTCCTTCCTTGAATCACTCAAAACCCAAAACTAAAAAGTGAAAACTCGCGATGGGACTAACGGTCCCATCCGGCGAGATCAGATAGGCCGGAAGACCCTCAAGTCGCTGAAAATAGGCCTGGATCAGCCCTTTTTGCCTTGACGGATCGCGGGCGGACGCCGTATAGTGAGAGCTCCATTTTCCTGGCGCAGGCAGGAGAAGGCTCCGACCATGGCACCGGCACCGGCAACGCGCGTGCTCTACAAGCAGGATGGCCCGCCCTGGGACATCGAAGGCTATCTCCGCCGCGGCGGGTACGAGGCGTGGCGCAAATGCCTCAAGGACCTCAACCGCGACGACATCGTCGCGGAGATCAAGCGCTCCGGGTTGCGGGGCCGCGGCGGGGCGGGCTTCCCGACCGGCGTCAAGTGGGATAAGGTGCTCCACCACCGGATCAAGGAGCGGTACTTCGTCTGCAACGCGGGCGAGCATGAGCCCGGCACCTTCAAAGACCGGTACCTGCTGAAGCACTATCCCCACCAACTGCTCGAAGGCTGCCTGATCGCGGCCCACGCCGTACAGGCCAAGGCCTCCTTCATCTACATCAACCACGAGTACGAGGAAGAGTGCGCGAACTTCGAGAAGGCGCTCACGCAGGCCCGGGCGCAGGGGTTCGTCGGGAAGGACGTGCTGGGCAGCGGGGTCGATCTGGACATCGAGGTCTTCTCGGGACAGGGGAGCTACGTGGCCGGCGAAGAGACCGCCATGCTCGAGTCCATGCAGGGCCGCCCGGCGATGCCCCGCCAGAAACCGCCGTTCTACCCGACTGACTTCGGCCTGTACGGCAAGCCGACGCTGGTGAACAACGTCGAGACCCTCTGCAACATCCCGGAGATCCTCAAGCACGGCGCAGCGTGGTTCTCGGGAGTCGGCACCGAGAAGTGCCCGGGCACGATGCTGTTCTCGCTCAGCGGGGCGGTCGTGCGGCCGGGCGTGTATGAGCTGCCCATGGGCACCCCGCTCCGGAAGCTGATCGAGCAGGGCGGCGGCGTGCCCCGGGGCCGCAAGATCAAGGCCGTGTTCCCCGGCGGGCCAGCCTTCGCGATGGTCACCCCGGACCAGCTGGACCTCCCGATGGACTTCGACTCGCTGAAGAAAGCCGGCACCGGCCTGGGCTCCGCCGGCGTGATCGTCGTGGACGACGCGACCTGCATGGTGGCCCAGACCCTGAAATTCTCGGAGTTCTTCAAGGCCGAAAGCTGCGGCCAGTGCCCGCCCTGCCGGATGGGCACGATCAACCTGGCCACGCTCATGCACAAGATCGAACACGGGACCGGCACCCAGAAGGACCTCGACAGCCTCCTGCAGGTGTGCGGGTTCGTGAAGGGCACCGGCTACTGCACGCTGGTCACCGGCGCGGCGGTCCTCGTGCAGAGCAGCCTGAAGCTCTTCCGCGACGAGTACGAAGACCACGTCCGGCTGCAGCGGTGTCCGTTCAAGCCGGCGGTCGTGGGAGTGGCCTGAAGAATCGCACGCTGGTCGGCGCGGTCGGGACGAGCTAAGGCAGTGGGAGTGGCCTGCATGCCAAAAGTGACGTTCCTCCACCCGGAGGGCAAGAGTGGGGAGGTGCCGCCGAACACCTCGTTGCTCGAGGCGGCGGAGCTGCTCGGGTTTCCCCTGAACCATGACTGCGGGGGGAATGCCTCGTGCACCACCTGCCGCGTGGAGGTCCAGCACGGCGGCGACAATCTTTCGGAGATCGATTTCGACGAGCAGGACCTGCTCGACCGCGAGGCGCTCAGCCAGCCGCACCACCGGCTGGGCTGCCAGGCGCGCGTGTGCGGGGACGTGGTGGTGAGGGTCCCCGAGACCAAGTGGGACGCCCGCCGCACCGAGGAGCGTCAGGAGGCCGGTTACGAGATCTAGTCAAATCGTGTATAATACCCGCAGCAAGAAGGAGGAGACCCGATGGTGACAATGACTGAGAAGGCGCAAGAGAAGATCAAGGAGCTGATGGTCGAGGAGAAGGACACGGTCGGCCTGCGCATCTACGTGCGGGGCGGCGGCTGTCACGGCTATCAATACGGGATGGCCTTCGAGACCAAGCTCTCGGACGACGACACGGTGATCGAGAAGGGCGACGTGAAGCTCATCATGGACTCCCAGAGCGCTCCGTTGCTCAGCGGCACCGAAGTGGACTATGTGGACAGCCTGCAGGGTTCCGGCTTCGCGATCAAGAATCCGAACGCCAAGACCACCTGCGGGTGCGGCAGCTCGTTCAGCGCCTGAGAAGGAGAGCTGTCGGCTGTCAGCATTCAGCCGTCGCACGAAGAGACAGAGAAGGGCCGGAATGCTCTCCCTGGAGACGCAATTCCGGCTTTTTCTTTTTGGGTTCCTCGCTGATGGCTGAAGGCTGATCGCGGTCAGCCGAGCGTTCGCTATGGACCAAGCCAGCGTGACGCGCCGCTACAGGTGGCCGGCATCCCACCGGCTGCACGCCGACCGCCTGTCGCCGGAGGAGAACATCCGGCAGTTCGGCAAGTGCAACAACCCGAACGGGCACGGCCATAACTACGTGCTGTTCGTCACGGTCGGCGGCCCGATCGATCCCAAGACGGGCTGCGTCACGGACGCCGGCGCGCTGGACCGGCTCGTGCGCGAGATGGTGGTCGCGCGGTTCGACCATCAGGACCTGAACCACGACCCGGCGTTCGCGGCGCGCACGACCACCGGCGAGAATCTGGTGCTGCTGATCTGGGACCTGCTGGTAGACCGGGTTCCGGGCGGGCGCCTGGAGAAGATCGGCCTGATCGAGACCCGGGACAACTATTTCGAATACGCCGGACCGGTGGTCCGGGAGCAGGCCGGCAAGGAGCTGCATGCGGCGGCACGGGCACGATAACGGCGGGGTCGGCGTCAAGAAGGTGACGGTCCACAAGGTGGACCCGCGCGGCAACGGCCGCCCCGACGAGCTCCGGGACCTCGTGGAGCGCATGCTCGAGCTCCTCGGCGAGGACCCGTCCCGCAACGGGCTGGTCAAGACCCCGGAGCGAGTCGAGAAGGCGCTCCGCTTCATGACGCAGGGCTATACGAAGAACGTGGACCAGATCCTCACCGGCGCCCTGTTCCCGATTGAGTACGACGAGATGGTCATCATCAAGGACATCGACTTCTTCAGCCTCTGCGAGCACCATCTGCTGCCGTTCTTCGGCCGGTGCCACGTCGGCTACCTGCCGAACAAGAAGGTCGTGGGGCTCAGCAAGATTCCGCGGGTCGTGGACGCCTTCAGCCGGCGCTTGCAGGTCCAGGAGCGCTTGACGGTGCAGATCGCCGAGGCGATTCAATCGAAACTCAAGCCGCACGGGGTCGGCGTCGTCATGGAGGCCCGGCACCTGTGCATGATGATGCGGGGCGTAGAAAAGCAGAATACGTTGGCGGTGACCAGCGAGATGCTGGGCGCGTTCCGCAACCAGCAACAGACCCGCGATGAGTTCCTGAAATTGATCCGGCGTTCGTCCGGGACCGACCCCATCTAGCCCCTAGACTTCTCAATCCTCTCCAGAAAGCTTCGCAGCGCGCTGTTGAAAATGTCGGGCTGTTCCATGTTGCTCATGTGCCCGGCGGCCGGAATGACCTGCAAGCGCGCGCCCGGGATCGCCTCCGCGATCCTTGTGTTCTCCTCGACGCTCGTCAACGCGTCCTGCTCGCCGACCAGGACCAGGGTCGGGCATGCGATGCCCGGGAGCAGCGTGACCGCATCGGGCCGGTCTTCGATGGCCATCAGATCGCCGACGATCCCGCTCACCGGCGCGTGCATGATCATCCCGCGGACTTTCTCGGCCACCGCCGGCTTGGTCTGATAGGTCGCGGGCGCGAGCAGCTTCGGGACCATCTCATCGGCAGCGGCTTGAGGCCCCTCCTTCCAGACGCGCTGCGCGAGCTGAAACCGCCAGGCCTTCCGGTCCGGCGTGTCCGCCTCCGCCCGCGTGTCGGCCAGCACCAACCCTGCCACCCGGTCCCGGTACTGCCGCCAGAGCGCAAAGCTGAGATACCCGCCCATCGAAAGCCCGACGAACACCGCCTGCCGGATGTTCAGATGGTCCAGCAGGGCGATCACGTCGGCGGCATAGAGGTCCAGGGTGCAACGCCACAAGGGCGCGTCCGATTCGCCATGGCCGCGCAGATCGACGGGAATGACCCGATAGCGGTCCGCGAGCGCCTGCTGCGGCTCCCACATCGCGCGGTTGAGCGGAAAGGCATGGAGCAAGACCAGCGGCATGCCCTGTCCTTCATCGCCATACGCCAGCGTGATCCCGTTGACCTGCGTTTTCATGTGCGAGCGCACTGTAGACGAGCCGGGAAAACTTCGTCAAGGCGGTGTAAAATGCGACGCATGACCGCCCACCCCGATCTCTTCCGATCCTCCGACGAGCCAGATCCGTCCGCGCCGCTCGCCGAGCGCGTGCGGCCCCGCGACTTCGACGAATTCGTCGGGCAGGAGGAGATCGTTGCGCCCGCCCGGCCGCTCCGCCGCGCCATCGAGTCGGACACACTCACGTCCGCGATCCTCTGGGGCCCGCCGGGCTCCGGGAAGACCACGCTCGCCCGCATCATCGCGCGCCGGACCAAGGCCGAGTTCGTCTTTTTCTCGGCCGTGACCGGCGGCCTGCCGGAGCTCCGCAAGATCATCACGGCGGCCGAGCAGCGGCGGGCCGGCGGCCGACGCACGATCCTGTTCGTGGACGAGATCCACCGCTTCAACAAGGCCCAACAGGACGCGTTCCTGCCCCATGTCGAGCAGGGGACCGTCATCCTGCTGGGCGCCACCACCGAGAATCCCTCGTTCGAGGTGATCGCGCCGCTGCTCTCGCGGTCGCTGGTCGTGGTCCTCAAGCCGCTGTCGGACGCCGCGATGGGCGCGATCCTCGATCGCGCGGTTGCGGACGTACGGTGCGGGCTGGGGCGCTCGCGGGTGGACCTGGCCCCGGAGGCCCGGCGCCGTCTCATCGCGTTCGGGAACGGCGATGCGCGCGTCGCCCTCACCGCGCTGGAGTTCGTGGTCACCCAGACGCCGCCCGCCGCGGACGGCCGGGTCTGGGTAGACAAGGCGGCCCTGGACGCCGCGTTGCTGAAGAAGGCGCTGCGTTACGACAAGGCGGGGGAAGAGCACTACAACCTGATCTCGGCCTACATCAAAAGCCTGCGGGATTCCGATCCGGACGGCGCGCTCTATTGGCTGGCGCGGATGCTGGAGGGCGGGGAGGACCCCAAGTTCATCGCGCGACGCATGGTCATCTTCGCGTCGGAGGACGTCGGCAATGCCGATCCCCTCGCGCTGCTCATGGCGACCGCGGTCTTCCGGGCGGTGGAGACGGTCGGGCTGCCGGAGGCGCAGATCAACCTCGCCCACGGGACGACCTATCTGGCGACGCGGCCGAAGGACAACGCATCGTACGTCGGCCTGCTGGAGGCGCTGGAGGATGCCCGCGCCCACGGCAACCTGGAGGTCCCGATGCACCTGCGCAACGCGGTCACGGCGTTGATGCGGGAGCTGGAGTACGGGAAAGGCTACCGCTACGTGCACGAGGACCCGGCCGCGAAGACCGAGCAGACCCACCTGCCGGACAAGCTCAAAGGCAAGCGCTACTACCGGCCGAAAAAACCGTGAGGCGTCAGGCGTGAGGCGTCAGGCGATTAAACAGTAAGGAGTGAGGGGTGAAGTGTAAGGGGAAAACGAACGCTCACATAACTGACTACTGAGAACTGACAACTGAACACTCTACATCTCAGGAAGTTCCGTTTTGATGCGCTGCAGCTCCATCGAGAGATTGCCCCACCGCGCCGTCGCCGCTTCCAGCTCCTGCCGCCAGCCGTCCTGCTCCTGGTGCATGGCGTGCCACTTGGCGAATTCCTGGTACAGCGCCGGGTCCGCCAGCTCGCGATCGCGCTCTTTGATGCGGCGCTCGATCATCGCGATCTCCAGCTCCAGCGTGCTCACCTGTTTCTCCAGCCGGGCCTGCGTCTTGGTGAGCTCGCGGCGGCGCTGGTTGCGGCTGGGCTCCTCCGCGGTCTTGCCGGCGCCGGCCGCCGGAGGACGATGCGTCGGTTTCTGCGAGGCGGCAGGCTTCGCGCAGGCCGGCTGGGCGAGCTCGTCGCTCCGCTCCTTGATCGACTCCAGCTCCTGCGCCCGCTTCCAGAGATAGTATTCATAGTCGCCCAGGTAGTCCCGCGCTTTGCCGTCTTCGATCTCCACGACGCGCGTCGCGATCCGGGTCAGAAACGTGGGGTCGTGCGAGATGAAGACCAGCGTCCCCGGGAAGTCCCCCAATGCGTCGGTGAGGATGTCCACGGAGGCGGGATCCAGGTGATTGGTCGGCTCATCCAGCAGCAGCGTGTTCGCCGGCTCCACCAGCATCCGGGCCAGGGCCACCCGGCTCCGCTCGCCGCCGCTCAGGGCCTTGACCGGCTTGTGCTGGTCCGCGCCCGAGAACAGGAACGCCCCGGCCAGCCCCCGCAGAAAATTCATCTCGGTCTGGTGGGAGACTTCGGCCAGGGATTCCAGGATCGTGTGCTCGGGGTTCAGCGTCTCGGCCTGGTGCTGCGCGAAGTAGTGCAGCGTGACGCCGTGTCCCACGGTGCGCGTGCCCTGCTCGAACGGCAGCGCCCCTGCGAGCATCTTGAGCAGCGTGCTCTTGCCGGCGCCGTTCTCGCCGACCAGCGCCACCCGCTGGCCGCGCTCCACGGAAAAATCCAGCGAGGTGTAGACCACCGTGCTGCCGTAGCTCTTGGCCACGCCGCGCAGTTCCAACACCTGGCGGCCGCTCGCCGCCGGCAGCGGGAAGGTGAATTTCACGCGCTTGGGATCGCGCTGCCGCTCGATGAGCTTGACCTTCTCGAGCTGCTTGATCCGCGACTGGACCTGGCGGGCCTTGTTCGCCTGATAGCGGAACCGGTCCACGAACTTCTGCACCCGCGCCACTTCCTTCTGCTGCCGGGTGGCCGCCGCCTCCTGGTGGGCATCGCGCGCCGCGCGCCACTCGACGTACTTCGAGTAGTTGCCGCGGCAGACCTGGATCGTGTGGTTGCGGATCTCCCAGATGTGCGTCGCGACACGGTCCAGAAAGCCGGTGTCGTGGCTGACCACCAGCACCGTCATCGGGGACTGGAGGAGAAACGATTCGAACCAGGCCTGGGTCGGCTTGTCGAGATGGTTCGTCGGCTCGTCCAGCAGCAGCACGTCGGGTTGGGAGAGCAGGAGATGCGCGAGCGCCACCCGCATCCGGTAGCCGCCGGAGAGCGTGTGCACGGGACGCAGGAAGTCCTCCTGCGCGAACCCCAGCCCCGCCAGGATGCGCTTGGCCTCGTGCTCCGGGTACTGGTCCCGGTGCACCGCCTCCAGCACGGTCGCGCCCGGCAGCGACTCCAGCTCCTGCGCCAGGTAGCCGAGGCGCAGCCGCGGCCGCTTCCGGATCGCGCCGCGGTCCGGCCAGTCCTCGCCGAGAATCATGCGGATCAGCGTTGTCTTGCCGGAGCCGTTGGGTCCCACGAGCCCCACGCGGGCGCCGGGACGCAAGTGCGCGGATGCCTCCGTGAACAGGACGCGGGCCGCAAATTGCTTGCTGATCGCTTCGAGGTGAATCATAACGAGTTGAGGCGAGAAGCGCGGGGCAGGAACGTGAGCCGTCAGGCGTGAGGCGTCAGGACTCCGAACATTTACCCCTTACGCTTCACGCCTCATGTTTTTGAGAAGGTTGGTGGAGCTGGCCGGGATTGAACCGGCGACCTCGTGAATGCCATTCACGCGCGCTCCCAACTGCGCCACAGCCCCACCTCATCTGTATCTGTTCATGCAAAATGTAAACTGTAAAATCGGAGGAAAGTCGCTGCCTCCCTCACATTTTGCACTTTGCATTTTTCATTGTTCATTCGCAGCAAACGCTCGCATGCTATCATGCGATAGTGGGTCGGTCAAGACGATGGACGCGCGTCCGTTGGCTTGACAAATGGGGGGGTGCATCATACCCTATCCGTCGCGTGGCTCTGATCAGTCCTGGTCAGGGCTCTTTTTTTGGACTGCGCGGACGGCCCGCCGGGCGCGCCGGCAGCGAGCGTGAGACATGCCGAATCTGGTCGTGATTGGCACGCAGTGGGGCGACGAGGGCAAGGGGAAGATCGTGGACATCCTCGCCCGCGACGCCGACGTCGTCGCACGGTTCCAGGGCGGCTCCAACGCCGGCCACACCGTCATCAACGGCCGCGGCACCTTCATCTTTCACCTGATCCCCTCCGGCATCCTGCATCCCGGCACGCAGTGCGTCATCGGTAACGGCGTGGTGGTGGACCCCGGCGCGCTGATCGAGGAAATGGATCAGCTCCACGGCAAGGGCGTCAAGATCGGCAAGAACCTCGCCATCAGCGAGCGGGCGCACCTGATCATGCCGTACCACAAGGCGATCGAAAAGGCGGCGGAGCAGTCGAAGGGCTCGCGGCGCATCGGTACCACCGGCAAGGGCATCGGCCCGACCTATGCCGACAAGATGGCGCGCATCGGCCTGCTGATGGGCGATCTGCTGAACCCCTCCGTCTTCCGCCGCAAGCTCGAAGAGAACCTGGTGGAGATCAACTGGTTCCTGCGGGAGCTCTACAAGGTCAGCGGCTTCGAGGTGGAGAAGGTGCTGCAGGAATACATGGGCTACGGCGAGCGCCTGAAGAGCTACATCACGGACACGAGCCTGCTGCTGAACAAGGCCATCGCGGGCGGGAAGAGCATCCTGTTCGAAGGCGCGCAGGGCACGCATCTGGACGTGGACTTCGGCACCTATCCCTACGTCACCTCCTCCAGCGCGGCGGCGGGCGGGGCGTGCACCGGCACCGGCATCGGCCCGACGAAGATCCACGCTGTCATGGGGATCGCCAAGGCCTATACGACCCGAGTCGGGAGCGGCCCGTTTCCTACCGAGCTGACCGACGCGATCGGCTGCGGCTTGCAGGAGCGGGGGAGGGAGTTCGGCTCCACCACCGGCCGGCCGCGGCGCTGCGGATGGCTCGACGGCGTCGTGCTGCGCTATGCGGCGCGCATCAACGGCCTGAGCTCCCTGGCCGTCACCAAGCTCGACGTCCTCGACGGCTGCAAGGCATTGAAGATCGCCACCGGCTACCGGTACGGCGGCAAGCTCTACAAGGAGATGCCGACGGACCTGGAAGTGCTCGCCCGGTGCGAGCCCGTCTATGAGACGCTCCCCGGCTGGCGCACCGGCACCACCGGCATCACCGCCTACAAGGCGCTGCCGACGGAAGCCAAGCGCTATCTCGCGCGCATCGAAGCATTGGTCGGCTGTCCCATCGACATCATCTCCACGGGATCGAAGCGGGAAGAGACCATCCTGCTCCGCAACCCGTTCTCCCCGGCCTCCCAAAAACGCCGCTGACATTCGCGGTCCGGTCCTTCCCTCTTGACTAAGACCGTTGACATTCCCTTGTCAGAGTGCCACATTCTCATTTGTTCTCAGCCATGAGCGGGTTGGCCAAAATGGGTGCCAGCAAGGCCGCAGCAAGCGAAAAGCCGAGGCGTACTGTGGTATGTACGTTGCCGGCTTCGAGCGATGCGAGAACGACGCTGGCGGTCATTTTCATCAACCCGCCAAAGGTGAGCCGCTAGCTCAGACGGTAGAGCATCGCCCTTTTAAGGCGAGGGCCCTGGGTTCGAGTCCCAGGCGGCTCACCAGTTTTCTCCCCGCCGCTCCGCTTTCATACTTTCTCCGACAGATTACGGCTCTCGCGGTCGTCTTTTATCTGATCGCCGCGTGGGCGCCCGGTCCCCCATTCGAGGGGAGTGGGGAGGGGGAATCCAGTTGCGCTCCAGGGGCCCGGCGTGGTAGGGTGAGGTCGCGCGTGGTCTCGTTTCCGGCCTCGGGACGGCGCGCCGAAGAGGAAGGCCGGATAAACCGGATGTTGGTTTTGCCAGAGAATCGGATCGGAAGCCTGACCAAGCCGCCGCGTTTTTGAGCGTCATTGGCCCGCTCCTTCCCATCGCATCGATCTCGACAAAAGACAATATCGCATCCAAAAGGAGGAACCCCTCATGGGTTCAAAAATTTACGTTGGTGGTCTGCCGTATTCGACGTCTGAGCCGGAGCTGAACGAGTTGTTCGCCGCGCACGGGACCGTGGAATCTGCCCGTGTGATTACGGACAAGTTCACGGGCCAGTCGCGCGGGTTCGGGTTTGTCGAGATGGCCACCCCGGAGCAAGCGCAGGCCGCGATCAACGCCTTGAATGGCACGCAGTTGGGCGGCCGGACCTTGACCGTCAACGAGGCGAGGCCGCAAGAGCCCCGCACCGGTGGCGGGGGTGGCGGCGGAGGCCGCAACGCAAAGAGCGGTGGACGAGGCGGACGCTGGTAAGGCATCTGCTGAATCGCTAGCGATACCAAGCGGCAGGGGAGCCGGTGGCTTCCCTGCCGTTCGTCTTTCAAGTATAGTGTAGCCACAGGGAGCCCTTCATGGCCCGACCCAGTCGACCGACGCTTTCCAAGCGCGACCGCGAGCGCGCCAAGCTGCAGAAGCGCCAGGAAAAGGAAGCGCGCCGCGTGCAGCGCGAGGAAGAGAAAAAGCTGCACCCCCGGGACGCGTCCGGGGAGGACCCGGATCTCGCCGGCATGAGGCCCGGGCCTCAGCCGCCCCTCGACTATTGAGCGGCGCGGGGTCCACCCTTCCCCCCTGAATTCTCCTTGACCCCCGTCCTCCGTGCGCGTAGCATGATCCTTGCGTGTTGAGCTCCGCTGACTGTCCTAGTCTCTCGCGTTTCCTGATCCCTCACTCACGCGACCGATTCCTCAGTCTCCGCCGCTTCGTACGCGGGCAGTCGTTACCGACGCGGTCTTGCGGCATCCGGACCGCAACGTGCAGCACCCTGCGGGGTGGAGGAGGCGGGCCATGAAACAGATCGTCATCAATACGTGCTACGGGGAGTTCTCCCTCAGCCACGCGGCGTTTCTGCGCCTGCGCGAGATGGGGCAGCCTGACGCCCTCGCCGAGCACGACATCGCGGAGCATCGCCTGGGAGCGCGCGAGCCGAGCCTGAACCGGTTCTGCACGGGGATCGCGCGGGACGACCGCAAGCTCATCCAGGTCGTCCAGGAGCTCGGCGTCGCCGCGAACGGCCACTGCGCCGACCTCAAGATCGTCGAGATCCCGCCCGAGATCGCCTGGACCGTCGCCATCGAAAAGGGGATCGAACGGGTGCACGAAGCTCATCGCCAGTGGAGCTGAGACGCCGTGAAAGCGGACGCCTTGATCACATTTGCGGACGGCTCGGAGCTGCTGGTCAGCACCCAGTATGGCGGGGACGGCCAGTTTATCTGCGAGCTGTACCGGGCGGTCGCCGGCGCCATGGGCAAACTGGACCTGCGCGCGGTGTCCAACGAGCTGCATGCCGCCACGTGCGGCGAAGCGCAAGAGAGCGCCTACCGGTACGCGAGGCAGCAGTACCCGGAGCGCGCCGACATGAAACAGCCGCCGTATCTCATCTGGTCGGGGCCGAAGGCAGCCGTGGACCCGGAGTACCGGGGCCGGCGGAACAAGTGGCGGAA
Source organism: uncultured Nitrospirales bacterium (assembly GCA_964373355.1). GTDB lineage: Bacteria > Nitrospirota > Nitrospiria > Nitrospirales > Nitrospiraceae > CAYJUM01. The sequence continues at coordinate 33,980 of CAYJUM010000018.1, forward strand.
CGGCGGAGAGTCGTAAGACACGGTCACGGCGCCGGACGGCCGGCGCGAGAGGAGCGAGCATGAACGCAGAGCAATTTAAAGACAGTTGGACGGAGCTAAGACGGGCCTTGAAGGAGTGGGAGAAGCTCACCGCCGAGGACCTGACCCAGATTGACGGCGATCAGGGGCGGTTTGCCGAGGCCGTGCAGAAGCGGTACGGCGAGTTGAAGAGCGAAGAGATCACGAAGTGGGCCGACCGGTGGTATGCGAAATGGAGCGGGTGGTACGAGGGCTATCAGGAAGCGAAGCCCGCGCCCCCCGGTCCGTCACAGGCCTGACCCCGACACCCGAGGAACGCCATGGGCTTTCACAAGAAGTTCTTCGATGACTTGACCGAGCTGCTGAGCATCTACTCCAAAGACTTTCCCAACGTCCCTGTGACCGTCACCCTCAAGGTCGAGGGCACAGCGTACCATCTCTACAAGCTCCTGACGCTCAGCGAGGAGCTGCTCACCTTTGCCTATTTTGACGATGAGAAATCGGCGCGGTTGCGCGAGGGCCGCGATGAGGCCGTCGCCTGGCCCGCGCTGACGGTGCCGTACACCGTCGTGGAGTCCGTGGAGTTCAACCCCGGCCACGCGCAAAAGTCGTGGCGCACCCGCCGCGGATTCAAGCCGAGCTAGAACGCGAAGATAGTGGGCTGCGACCATTGTCGGCCGGGGATATGTTTGCCCGTGCGATGGGGTAGCGAGTGTCTGTGGCGGAAGGGCACTGCGCCGACAACGAGCTCGAACGCGTGGCGTGCAGCGGAGTCGTCGAACTGGCCCGCGAGCACGGGATCCTCTCCAGCTCCGCGACGATGGCCCCGAACGCCATCTTGGCCTTCATCCGCAACGGAATGTGGCGGGCTACGTGCGGGAAAGCCTCATGGTCAGCGAGGGGCCCGCGTGCGATTCGGGGGGCCGCGTTTTGCCCCGGGTCTCGCCTTCGGCAGGCGGAAATGGAGCGGGTCGCGGAGGCTCTGCAGCTCCCGGTAATAGTACAGCGGCGTCGGCCGCCGGTCCGTAAATTTCAGCCGGCTGAGATAGGCGAGCTCCTCCGGCGCCGCATCGCCGCTGAGTGACTTCTCCTTGAGAAAGTCCGTGTAGCCAGGCTCCTGCGTGTCGGGCTCCGTGCCGTCGCGTTCGACGAACTCGAACCGCTTCCGGTAGTCCCGCACGACCTTCCGGTTCAGGGTGATCTCCATCGCAAACGTGGCGAGGTCGATGTCCCAGGATTCGATCAGCGGGTCCAGGAAGAGGACGCAGCTTTCCATCGAGAGGTTGAAGATGTCCGTATCCAGGAACTCGAGCACGATGACCCGCATCTCCTCATAGCTGCGGTGGCTGAGCCGGGCCACATAGCGGAGCCAGGGCTCCCGTTCCAGTTCCTGTTTCGCGATCCCCTTGAGGACGTCCAGCAGCTTCTGCGTGACGAAGCGCTCCACGTCGCCGAAGGGCTGCTTTTCGAACACGCTGCGCAGGTGCGCCCGCTTCACCGGCCGGCATTTGCGCAGGATCAATTCCCGCACTTCGTGATAGAGCGGCCCCGGCGGGTCGCCGAGCTTGCTGGTCAGTTGTTCCCGGCGCTGGAGGTCGGCGAGCTTGGCCAGCTCCCCCGCGGGTAGCTTCAGCAGCTTCTCCAGCTTCTCGTAGATATCGGTCCGCCCGGAGGCGGGGGGTAGCTTCCGCTGCCGCAGCACCTGCGAAATGTAGGATTCCGTCACCTGGGCGGCGTGGGCCAGCTCGCGCTGCTCCAGGCCCAAGTCCTTCAGGCGTTGCCGGATCACCAATGCGACGTGCACGGCACCCTCCCCCTGGTTAAGAAGTTAACCAGAATAGATTAATCTTATGGGGCAGTTCGGAGTATCGCACAATAGACTTGACAAGTTCAAGTGAATTAACTTACAGTGGTTAACGAAATGGAGTACACACTCATTCGTTTCAGTATCCTGAACCAAGACAGGTTACCTGAAATATCCCTTAACGTGCCAGTGAGGTTCCGATGATTGCACGAAACGTCACCATGCGGCTGAAGGCCAACAGCATTCCGGAGTTCACCCAGACGCTCGAGAAGGAAGTCATTCCATTGCTGCGCAAGCAGCAGGGGTTCCAGGACGAAATCACGTTCGTCATCCCCGGCAAAGAGGAAGTGGTGGGCATCAGTCTCTGGGATAAGAAGGAACACGCGGAGGCCTACAGCCGGGACAACTATCCCGCGGTGCTGAAGGCGCTGGCGAAAGTCCTCGAGGGAGTCCCTCAGGTGCAGACCTGGGAGGTCGCAAACTCCACCTCGCATAAGATCGCCGCGTAGGCGATTGTCCGTTCGTACGAGAGGAGGGCGGGCTTGGCCGCCTTCTCTCGTCCGGCAACACGACCGGCACCAGACCCCTTGATCCCGTCGGGCTCCGTGATCAAGCCCCAACCCCCGAAGTCCCGGAAAAGAGGTGCTCTATGAACATCATGAGTTCGACCATTGACGGCTCCCTCGCCCTCGCGGGGATGATCGTGACGCTCGTGGTCTCGGTCTGGGCGCTCATCGCATCCGGTTCCACCACGGTCGAAGGGGATGTCGCCACGCCGGCGCCCCGCACGATCATGAAAACGGCGGCATAACCCTCACGCACTCCGAAAAGGAGCACAACCATGACAACCCATTCATCCATTCAGCGTCTGATCCTGGCGGTGGCACTGGCACTGATTCCCTGGCTGCCCGCAGTCGTCGTCGAGGCGGCGGACCCGGCGGGCGCGATTCCCGAAGTGATGGGCCCGTTGCCCGCGGTGCGCACGGCGACCGAAGCCGCGGCCCAGGCTCCCTGGGTCAATGATTTGAAACACGCGGTGGCCATGTACAAGACCAAGTACCCGGCCTCCGATTTTGCGCCGTACGACAAAAAGCTGGCCCTCGTCGCAGACGCGATCGGCCGCGGCGATCGGCGGGCGGTCAAGACCGAGATGGGCGCGTTCTTCAAGATGCTCGACCGTCGCTCCCACGGCATCGATGAAGCGGCGGCCGGCGAGTTGCTGAACTATGCGCAGATGGTGACACCGCTGCGGGAATATGGCATCGCGGTGCCCCGGTCGGGCGCCGAGCAGTATGGGACGGATGTCCCGGTCTCCGGGTCGTTCCAGTGACGAGCGGAGCGTTTCGCACGATGAGGCGGGCTACGGAGTGGGGCTGTTGTGTCCACGGCATGCCCAGCGGTTCGGATCCTGTGCCGGACCGCCCCGCCCTTCTCGTCGGCTCCGAGGATGAGGACCACCGATGAACACAGTGGAACAGGCGGCCTGGAGTCACCGGTTCAGCTTCGCCCGTCCGGGCGGCTGGACGATGATCGGGGCCATGGAGCTGCTCGATGGCTGGGGCTATACCTCGGCCGGCGTGAGCTTTCTGGTGCTGGGCATGGTGGTCTTCGGCCATGCCTGGTACGTCTTCGCGGCCATGGTGGGCACCAACACGCTCATGGCGGTGCTCGCGCTCGTCCACGACCTGTTGCTCGTGATCATCCTGCTGGAGCTTTTTCGCACCATCATCAATTTTCTCAAGACCAAGGTCATCACGCCGGAGCCGTTTTTGTACATCTGCATCATCGCGTCCACCAGGCGCATTCTCACGACGGGGGCGCAGATCGCCTCCATGGAAGGCCTGACGGACCAGGTGTTCTTCCGCTATCTCATGGATCTGGGCGCCAACGTCCTGGTGATCGTCGCGCTCGTGGTGGCCGTGTCGCTGGCGCGCAGGGCGCCGCAGCCGGCTCCGGCATAAGCGTCGCATCGGACGAAGGCCGAAAGGAGCATATGTATCCAATCATTGCGCTGTTGAGTCTCCTGAGTCTCTTCTGGGCCGCGGCCATCTGGGCGTCCTACGCCGACGTGAAACGATGACGGACCTGCCGGGCCTGCTCCAGTGGGTGACGCAGAATCCCTTGATAGCCGCCGCCGTGCTCTTCGGCGGGGCCATGGTCCTCATGGCCCTGTACAGCTACGTGCAGGACTTCCACTGGCTCGGGCAGCACGACGATGTCTGATCTCGAGCTGGCCAAGCTGAAGCTCAGCGAGATGGTCAGCTCGATGAACCCGCAGCTTGTGTGCCGCATCCCGGCCGAGACGACCAATGCCTTCTTTCAGATCACCATCGGGAACACGGTGAAATCGCTGCTGCTCCCCCTGTCGGAGGACGACCTGTTCGATTTCATCGAAGATCCGAGCCGGACGCAGCAAATCCGCGGCCACGTGGAACAGCTCGTCCGCGACCTGCGGGCCTAGGACGACCTAGGAACCTGGTGCGTGACATGGTGCCCGAACTCACCGTGGCGCTCTTTCTCCTCATCATGGGAGCGGCCATGCTCCTGACCTATCTCTTCTCGAGATAGCAGCCTCCGGTTCTCTCCTGCTTGTCGTGTTGGGATTCAAAATCCGCTCTCGCCATGAGCCATCTTCATCAGCGCCACCGCGCCGGTCACCCAGAAGCTCAACGAGGCCCAGGCGACCCGGGACAAGGCCGCGGCCTCCGTGAAGGAAAAGACCGACGCCGTCCAGGATACCCAGGACGCCGACACCATCAAGGGTTCCGCCGATTCGCTGAAGAAGACCTTCTCAGGCTTCTGAACATTTCACGTTGCGGCCGTAGGCAGCGGCCATCCGACCGGCCACGGCCGCAAACTCCTGCCGCAGGCGCGCCGGCTCGAGCACCTCCACCTTGTCCCCGAAGCCCAGCAGCCACCAGCGGAGCTCCAGGGTCTCCCGCACGGTCGCTGTGAGCACGACGCGGCCGTCCGGCTGCGGGGCGAGCTGCTGGTCCTTCGCCAGCGGCCGCTCGGACAGGTGGAACGCCGCCGGCGCCTCGAAGCGCGCGCGCAAGCGCATGGTCCCGCGCTCCACGGGATAGGCCAGCTCCGCCTGCTCCTCCACATAGGCGCGCAGGTCGAACTTGGGCGGCCGCTTTGCCGGCTCGTCCAGCGCCTTCGCGGAGAGCATCCGGTGCAGCGGAAGATGCCGGGGGTCCGTGTAGTCCTTCACCGTGCAGACCAGATAGACCAGCCCTTCGCGGAAGACGAGCCCCAGCGGGTGCACGGGGTAGGTCTTGGTCTCCTGCGCCTCCTTCGCGCGGTACCGCAGCGTCAATTGCCTCCCGTGCAGCAGCGCCTGGCAGACCGCATCGTGCACCTCCGGCGCGATCGCCGGCGGCGGCAAGTGCGGGCCGCGGCCGACCCGATAGACCTTGTCCGGCCACAGCCCCAGCGAGGACTGCGCCGTCGGCTTGAGGACCGTCCGCGCCCGATGGAAATGAGGATCCAGGTATTTCAAGGTCGTCCGCGGCAGGAGCGGCAGCAGGTGCTCCTCGGCCAGGCGGAAGGCCAGCGCGGTCGGCGGGTCCATGCCCGGAAGGTCCATCACCTGCGCCTCCTTCGGCCAGAACCACCGGTTGGCCTTCCCCTGTGTCGAGCAGGTGAGGGGAAACAGGGCGCAGAGCTTCTCGAGGTCCCGCTGGATGGTCCGGACGTCCATCCGGTAGCCCTCCTCCCGGAGCTTCCGCGTCAGCTCGCCCGTCCCAATGGCATTCGGCTCGCGGGGAATGAAGCGCAGCAGCACCCACTGGCGGAGGATCGTATCGCTGGCCGGCTTCATGCTGCCTCCAGAATAATCAACCTATACGACAAATGGTGTCGCATACGTGTAGTACAGTACGGCACAAAACTCAACAACAAAGGAGGGCACCATGCGAGCCATCCTCATCAGCGCGTTCATCGTCAGCATGCTGTGGGCCACCACCGCCCGCGCGCAGCTCTCGTTCTTCAACGATTCCAGCGGCAACTCCGGCACCATCCTCTCGCCGGGCGATGGGTCGTTGTCCTTCTACAACGACTCGCGGGGGAACACGGGCACGATCCTCACCCCGGGCGGGTTCGACGGCAATTCGCTCAGCTTCTATAGCTTCAGAAGCCCGGGCGGCGGCACCACCAGCGGCACGATCCAATCCTTCGGCGCGCCGGACAGCCGCATCCTGCCGGTCATTCCGGGGCCGGCTCCACGCCAGCCATCCGTGCCATACCAGGGCTTCGGCAACTCGGGAACGCCGG
>CAYJUM010000019.1:0-23278 GCA_964373355.1 uncultured Nitrospirales bacterium
CTCCTTGCGACAAATTCCTACGCACGCTGATCTGAAACTCAAGAAAAAGAAGATCCTTCCTTCCCGGACGAACACGCCTTCCGCCGTCGAGGTGATAAGAACGCGGTTTTAGCCAAAGTCGCTGAGTACGGCAAAGGAAAGGAAAACTTTGAGCCAGTTCTTGAGCTTCTGAAACAAGGTATTTCCACCCGCCTGGATCATAGACTCGATTCGTTTCGCATTAAGGGATTTGTACATCTCCTTCGTTCTGGCAAGTACTACAAGCTCGGTCGAACCAATGCAACGGGTCGGCGTCTTCGTGAACTTGCAATTCAACTACCTGAGAACCCGATACAATACACGTCATAGAGACTGATGATCCAGAAGGGATCGAGCAATACTGGCACCAAAGGTTCGCGAGAAACGTCAAGGTGAGGAGTGGTTCACTCTTTCGCCCGAGGACGTCAGAGCTTTTAAAGAGCGCCGTTTTTAATAATCCCCTCCATCCAAGTGTAGTCCGTGCATGAAGCTTGATGACCGACTCTATGGCGAAACTGATGATTCCTGTGCCCTTTGTGGTCACCGTGATCCTAATGCCTTAACGATCCATCACATTGATGATGATCGCACTAACAACGTCTACGAGAACCTGATCGTCTTGTGCCATAACTGCCATCGGCGTCACCATGAGGGTAAGGGGATTAGGCGTCGCGACATTGAGCGGCGCAAGCGCCTTTTGATTCAAAAAACCGTGACCACGTATGGGATTAATGCCATGACAATTGCCGCACGAAACAACTTTGGCGTTGTTGCTCTTCCTTTTCTGCTGTATCACCTTGTTGGTTTAGGCTACATGAAGGAGGAGGAATCACAAATGGGTTACGGAAAACAGAAAGATGCCACGGCTCGCCTTTCGATTACCGAAAAGGGACGGAAGGTTCTAACTGCGTGGCTGAAGGTTCACCAAAAGAGCGGCCAATAGCCCGCCAACCTGAGTGGACGGAGCGGGGAGGCACCCGTCTAGAAAGGGGATGGGTTTGGAGCGACCCATCCCCTTTCCATTTTGTTTATTGGCCGGATGCTGGCGCAGCGGCGGGGCCTGCGGTGAATCTGCGAATCGCGAGGTTTGGGGCGCACGGCGCGATGAATAAAGAGCGCCAAGTCTGTGCGCGCCGCCGAGTCGGTGAGGCGGCCGGGTCTTTACCGCACCTGCCGAAACGATGCGGTCCGCGGGAGCGGACGCCGGCAGACTGTCCGAAGCTGCCGTGGCGGAGCGTCATGGCAGCAAGTTTCTGACGGCGAGCAGTCGTGAGGCTTGGTGCGGTCAAACCGCAGCGCCTGAGCAGGCACTGCAGGCCGCGCCGCGAGGTCGATTAATCCCGTTCGGGTTCCGTGCGGCCGTGCTTGTGGGTGACCTGATCCTCTTCGAACAGCTCCGCCATCTCGTCGGCCATCATCTCCCGGTCTCCGGGCACCGACACCAGCGGGATCTGCTTGCGGGGCTTCTCAGGGGAATCTTTCTTGTGCCCGGCTGGCTCCGGGTGTTTCTTGGAAGGTTTGGGCTTCTTGTCGCTCATGAGCCTATTGAAGCAGAGCCGGCGGTTTCTTGCAACCTACTCAAAGGCTTCGTGGGAGGACTTTTCGGGGAACTGGTGCCGGCAGCTCTTGCACGTCACGAAGTAGAAGGCGTCGCGCACCGAGAGCACGATCCGGAAGTCCAGCTCGACCCCGCGCTTCTCGCACTTCTGACAGGGAATGGCCTTGAGGAGGTAGGGTACGTCCGGCTGCGTCCGCTGGTAGAACTCCATGTCGGTGTGGACCGGGAAGCTGTACCGGCATTTCCGGCAGACCCCCTTCCATTCGCCGTCCGCCTGCATCGTGCGGCGGTCGATGGCGAAGTCATTGGCTTTGCAGATCGCGCAGCGAATGCTGCCCAGCCTCGCCTCGACCTGCTCGACCGGTACGCTCCCCATGGGCCCTCCGATGCCGCGTCTCGGTGCAGCGGCAGACTGAGTATATCGGCCGGTCCGGAATTCCGCAATGCACCGCCCTTGTCATCCCCCCGTGTTTTCGCTACGGTACCGGCATGCGAGCCTCCACGCCCCTGCTTGCGGAACCGGCCCGGACCGTCGTCGCCGCGCTCGGCCCGACCAGCGCGCCCGCCCGCTGGCTGATCCCCACCTTCTACCAGCGGATCACGCAGCCTCCGGCCGCGTCCACGGGCGGCGCCTTCGCGCAATGGGAGCAGGCCCTCACGCGGCTGCCGGGAAACCGGCTGCTCCGGTTGGAGCAGGACACGGTGGCCGGCACCGCCGAGCTGAACATGTTCGAGACGCCTGTCGAGGCGCCGGCGTTTCTGTTCGCCGCGCATACCTACTTTGTGCTGGTGGCCCGGCTCCTCGCGGCGGAGCTGCTCGTCCGGTCTGATCCCCAGAAGCCAGGCGCTCCCTCGTTCCTGGCCTCGCTCTCGACGGCCACGTTCGATCGCATCTTCCGTGAGCTCTGCCGGCTGGAGGACGGCCGGCTGTTCCGGGACGCCGGCCTGGAGACGCCGGACTCGTCCTCCGGGATCTTTAGCTGGTACCTGGACGGGTTCGATCAGGCCTTCGCGCTCTGGATGGCGACATTGGCCCGCGCGCTCCAGGAGGTCCTGGACCGGGTCTTCGCGGAGACTCCGGCGCGCGATGTCCTCAAGGACCTGTACCAGGCCCTGGTGCCGAAACGCCTGCGGGCGGCGCTCGGAGAATTCTATACCCCCGACTGGCTCGCCGATCTCGTGCTGGATGAGGTCGGCTACCAGGGCGAGCCTGGGATGACCCTGCTCGATCCGGCCTGCGGGTCGGGGACTTTTTTGGTGCAAGCGCTCGCCCGCGTGGCGGGGCCATCCGGCGCGCACGACCCTTCCGGCCGGGCCGAGCGGCTCGGCCACGCGCTGCGCGCGATCGCCGGGTTCGACCTCAACCCGGTGGCGGTGGAGGCGGCCCGCGCAAGTCTGCTGCTGCATCTCGCGCCGGTGCTGCCGCTCCTGTCCCGTCCCATCCGCCTGCCCGTGTCCTGTGCGGATGCGATCGTCACGCCCCGGGAGGAGCACGATCTCTACGGCCACGTTTACCGCTGGACGACGCCCGGGGGCGACGTGGACCTGCCGGCCGCCGCGGTCCAGGGCGGATGGCTCCTGGAGCTGCTTCGCGTCGCGGAGCAATTGGAGACGAAACAGGACCAGCCATTTCCGGCGTCCAAGTTCCTGGAGGCGGCCACCCTGCGTCTTGGCGGGCGTGTGGCGGAGGCCGGCGGGGAATTGATCGGCCGCTGCGGGCAGCAGTGGAGCCGGGCCAAGGCAACCACCCCGTCATTGTCTCCCGACGCGGCCGTTGCGGCGTGCGCGCCCTTGCGGCTGGGCAAAGTGGATCGGGTCGTGGGGAATCCTCCCTGGATTCGCTGGCGGGCGCTCGGGCCGGAGTATCGGCAGGCGACGCTGCCATTGTGGGGACAGTACGGGCTCTTTCCGCTCAAGGGCCTCAGCACCATCCTCGGGTCCGGCGAAAAGGATTTTTCCATGCTGTTCACCTACCGGTGCGCCGACCGCTATCTCAAGGCCGGGGGGCTGCTGGGATTTCTCCTGACGATGGAGGCGCTCCGGAGCAAGAGCGCGGGGCAGGGGTTCCGGCGGTTTCGCCTGGGAGAGCAGGGAGACTTCCTGAAAGTCCACCGGGTGCACGATCTCGTGGCCGTCGCGCCGTTCTCCGGTGTCGGCAACAAGACCGGGCTGCTCGTGCTCGAGCGCGGCGCCCGGACCACGTATCCGGTGCCGTATTGCGAGTGGCGGCCGGGGGCCGGCCGGGTCTCGGTGGAGGGCACCCTGGAAGAGGTGCGCCGCCGCACGACCTGTGTCGAGAAAGAGGCCCGGCCGCTCGGCCAATACGACGCCCCGTGGCGCGTGATCGAGCGCTCGAAGGCCTCGCCTCGGGCTTCCGATCAGCCGGAGGAGCCGGGCGAGCCCGACGCGACAGATGGGGAAGCCGCCATGGAAGGGACCGGCGCGTACCGCGCCTATCGCGGCGCCTCCACCGAACCGTACGGCGTGTATCGGGTCAGGCTCAAGACCTCGCCGCGGATCAGAACGGCGCCGCGCCGGAGCCGATCCGCCGTGACCGTCACGGTCGAGAATTTACCGGAGCAGGGGAAGCGGGACGTGCCGAAGGTCACGGCCGAGATCGAATCGGCCCTGCTGTATCCCGCCATCCGCGGGTCCGACATCCACCGCTGGCATGCCGCCGCCGAGATCTGTGTGGTCATGCCGCATGATCCGGTGAAGCGCGCGGGATTCTCCGAGGAATGGCTGCACCGCACGTATCCCAAGACCTACGCCTACTTGCTGCGCTTCAAGAAAGTGCTGCAATCGAGAGCCTCGCAGGCGCTCCAGCACCTCGCGCGCCGGAGCAGCTTCTACGCCATGTATGGGATCGGCCCTTACACTCTTTCCCGGTACAAGGTGATCTGGCAGCGTCAGGCCAACGACCTGCACGCCGCCGTCGTCGGTCCCGTCCGGCTGCCAGGCCTGGAGGCGAAGCCCGCCATCCCGACCGATACGACGGCGCTGATCCCCGCCGCAAGCCTGCAGGAAGCGCACTATCTCTGCGGGATCCTCAATGCTGCGGTCATCCGCAGCTATGTGCGGTCCTTCACGAGCGCCGGCCGCGGATTCGGCGCGCCTTCCATCCTGGAGCACGTCAAGATTCCCCGGTTCGACCCCCGCAACGGGCGGCACACCCGCATCGCCGGCCTCTCCCAACGCGCGCACCGTCTGGCCCATGGCGTCCGGGCGTTGGAGGCCTCGCCGCGACACCCCCGAGCGAAACCGTCCGAGCTCGAGCAGGCGGAATGGGAGCTGGATGACCTTGTCCGGGCCGTCTTCCGTCATAGGGGTGTTTAGCGCCTCACCCCTCACCGTGGGGCTTCGTTCGCCTGGTCGACTTCGCTATAATACGCCATGCACTACGTGACCGAGTCCTTGCTGATCGGCAATATCGACGACGCCCAGAAGCCGCCGTCCTCGATCGGCGGCGTGCTGTTCGTCTCGGCGGAACACACCATTGAGCCGCCGCGTGGCGTGGCTTTCGCGCACGTGCCGCTCAAGGAATTCGGGGAGGCCGATCCTGCGGCCGTCCTGAAGGCGGTGGACTGGATGGAGGCGCACGCGCCGGGACAGCGCCTGCTGATCGCCTGCCGGGCGGGGCTGGGCCGGTCCGTCTCCATGGTCATCGCGTACCTGTGCTGCGTGCAAGGCATGGACTACGCCGACGCGGTCGCGCTCATCAAATCGCGGCGGCCGGGCGCCACGCCGCTCCCGTTCCTGGAGCAGACGATCGAAGCGGTCCGCCACCTCCGCTTCGCCCGCGCGAACCAGCAGCCGGAATCTCCCCATCCCGACCATCCCTTCGCCGAGTAACCACCCAGAAGCCGTGAAGCGTGAGGCGTCAAACCCGAACAGTGAGGAGTGAAGAGTAAGGGGTGAGAGGACGTTCCATCCTGAAAACTGACGACGGCGAACTGATAACTGACAACGCGCGAGATACGCTTCACGAGAGACGAGCGACGAGTCTGATCATGCCTGAATTGCCTGAAGCCGAAGTCGTGGTCCGCCAGCTCCGCGCGAGCCTGCTTGGCGCGGTCATCAAAGACTGCTGGATCTCCCGTCCCGATATCGTCCGTCAGGGACTGGATACCCTGGATTGGTACCGGGGCGCCCGGATCGAGCAGGTCGTGCGTCACGGCAAGGCGGCCGTGTTCCATCTGTCCAAGCGGGACGAGACCCGCTATCTTGTGGTGGAGTTGGGAATGACCGGCCTGCTGTTCTTCCGGCCGCCGCATCCGCGGTATCAGAAGCACACCCATCTGGTCCTCTGCCTGGACCGCAGCCCGGAGCCGGAGCTTCGGTATTGGAACGCCAGACGCTTTGGCCGCGCCTACCTGCTGGACCGCGCCGGCTTGGAGGCTTTCCTCCGGCGGCGTTTCGGATGCGATCCGCTCACGGTGTCGCGTGAAGAATTTGTCCGGTTGGTCACGCACCGGCGCGGGCGGCTCAAAGCGCTCTTCCTGCACCAGCAGAAGATCGCCGGGATCGGGAACATCTATGCGAATGAGATCCTGTACCGCGCCGGGGTCCATCCCCATGCGAAAGGGCGCCGGCTGTCGCGGGCCGCGGCGGACCGGCTCTACCACACCATGCAGAAGGTCCTGAAGGAGGCGATTGCCTGCGGAGGGTCCACGATCCGGGATTTTCGGGCGCCGGACGGAGCTCCGGGGCGTTTCCAGGAACGCCATCGGGTCTATGCCAAGGCCGGCCGTCCCTGCTCCGGCTGCGGCGCGACGATACGCCGTCTGCGCGGCGAGCGCAGCTCCTTCTACTGCCCACGGTGCCAGCCCTGCCGATGAACGCGATCCGCCGGGCCGCCCTCGTCGTCTTCGCACCGCTGCTCGTCGTGTGTTTCATCCCGCTCGAGACCAAGCAAGGGATCGACGACAGCCTCCTGGTGTGGCGCGTGCCGTTGTGCGTGAAGGCCACGGGGTTTTATCTGCGGCATCTGGAGCTGCGGCAGATGCTCGCCGAAGCGGCGGGCGGTGAAAGGGACCCCGAACGGCGCATCCTCAAGCTCCTTGCATGGACCCGGGCACGGGTGCAGCCGCAGCCGCCCGGCGTTCCCGTGGTGGACGATCACATCTCCCACATCGTGCTCCGGCGCTATGGGACCGATGGGCAAATGGCGGAAGTCTTCACGACGCTGGCGTTTTATGACGGCCATGACGCCCGGTGGGTTCACACGGCGCCTCGTGGGGCGAGCCAGCCGATCGTGCTCGCCTTCGTCGCCGCGAGACAGGGCTGGTGGGTGTTCGACGTCACGAACGGCGGCTGGTTTGAGACGCCCGCTGGACGCATTGCCACGATGGCGGAGTTCCAGCGACCGGAGTCGCTTCGTCGCCGCGGGGCTCCGGCCGAGCTCCAAGGCCTTCCCTATCTTGCCTATTTTGAGCAGCTCGACCTGGCGTGGGCACGCAGCTTTTCCCGCGCGCCGGGGCAGGTGCCCTGGCAGCGCCTGCTGTCGGAGCTCGGCTTCATGGTGTCAGATGCCGAGGGCGGGCTGACTTTCCTTTATAAATCGCTGAGCTAGAATCGCACCGGTCTGAGGCTTTTCGCGACGCCGCGCTAGGACCTTTGCACCCGTCTCGATGGGCCTTTTGGTTGATTGCAAGACATCCGGAATCTCTGTAGAATCCGGCGCTTCCGAAGAAAGACCATCCTCGCCAAGGAGGTCCATAATGCGACGAGTACGCAGACGTTTGTGGACGCCGGCGAGTCGGTGAGCCGGCAGTGTCTGGATCTCTTAATGTTCGGCAAACCCTAACGAGCTAAGGACGACAATGGCCAAGGTCCTGGAAGGCCCCGGGATGGGGCTGATGAAGAAATGGGGAATCACCGTTCCCAATTACGTGGTGGTCTCCTCCGCCGAGCAGTTCGACGAGCTCTCCAAGGCCAATGAATGGATTCAAAAAGGGAAGCTGGTGGCGAAAGCCCACGAGGCGCTCGGCTCGCGCTTCAAGTTGGGGCTGGTCAAGGTGGGGCTGGACGTGGCGGCGGCCAAGGCCGCGGTCCGCGAGATGCTGGGAAAGCAGGTCGGCAGCATCACGGTGACCCAGGTCATCGTCTCCGAGATGGTGCCGCACAAGGATGAATACTATGCGGCGGTGAAATCCACGCGCGACGGGGCGGAGGTGCTGCTGGCCAACTGCGGCGGCATCGAGGTGGAATCGAACTGGGACCGCGTCAAGAAGCTTCCCGTGGAGGTCGGCGCGAAGCCGGCCGCTGACGCGCTCGAGAAGCTGGCCGCCGAGGCCGGGTTCGCCGGGCCCGTGGCCAAGAAGATGGCCGAGTTCGCCGGGAAGCTCTTCGCCTGTTTCGACGGGGAAGACGCCCAGTATCTCGAAGTCAACCCGGCGGTCGTCCGGGAGGGCGATGGCGCGCTCGTCGCGCTCGATGCCGTGACCTTGCTGGACGCGGACGCCAAGTTCCGGCACCCCGACTGGGATTTCCCGTTCGCCGCGGAGTTCGGCCGGGCCTACACCAAGCACGAGCTCGAGGTCATGTCCGTGGACTCCAAGATCAAGGGGTCGGTGAAGTTCATCGAGATTCCGGGCGGGGACACGGCCATGCTGCCGGCGGGCGGGGGAGCCAGCGTCTATTACTCGGACGCGGTCGTGGCGCGCGGCGGCAAGCTCGCCAACTACGCCGAATACTCCGGCGACCCCCCCGACTGGGCCGTCGAGGTCCTCACCGAGAAGGTCTGCTCGCTGCCCGGCATCAAGAACATCATCGTCGGCGGCGCGATCGCCAACTTCACCGATGTGAAAAAGACCTTCGGCGGCATCATCGCCGGATTCCGCAAGGCCAAGAGCGACGGCAAGCTCAACGGCGTCAAGATCTGGGTCCGGCGCGGCGGGCCGCGCGAGAAGGAAGGCCTGGAGGCCATGCGCGCGCTCCGCGAAGAGGGGTTCGACATCCAGGTCTATGACCGGAACACGCCGCTGACCGATATCGTGGATATGGCCTTACAGAAAAAGAGCTGATGGCCTATGGCGAACGGCCTATGGCATGAGGGCAGGCGAGGCGTCTCTGGCTATCAGCCATAGGCTATCAGCCATAAGCTCTGGAGAAGAAACATGAGTATCGTCGCGAACAAAGACACCCGCGTCGTCATCCAGGGAGGGGCCGCCGGCCTGAACGCCGCCCGGCGGATGGCGGAGTTCTGTTACATGATCAAAAAGCCCCTGAACGTGGACGCGTTCGTCTATCCGCCCGATGCCGGCAAGACCAATGAAGTGCCCTATGGGACCGGCCTGCTGACCATCCCCGTGTACAAGAGCATCGCCGAAGCCACCACCGCCCATCCTCAGATCAACACCAGTCTCGTCTACATCGGCGCCGACCGGGCCTGCGCCGCCGGCATGGAGGCGCTGAACGATCCCAAGATCCACCTGGTCTCCATGATCACCGAGGGGGTGCCGGAGCGGGACGCCAAACTGCTGGCGCGCCACGCGATCAAGCTCGGCAAGACGTTCAACGGCCCGTCGTCCATCGGGATCATCTCGGCCGGCCAGTGCCGCCTCGGCGTGATCGGCGGCGCCTTCGACAACCTCGTGGCCTGCAAGCTCTACCGGGAAGGCTCCTTCGGCGTGGTCACCAAGTCCGGCGGGCTGTCCAACGAGATCATCTGGATCTGCTCCCAGTTCGCGGACGGGATCACGACGGCCATCGGGATCGGCGGCGACGCCTATCCCGGCACGGACTATGTCACGTACCTCGAAAAATTCGAGCAGGACCCCCAGACCAAGGCCGTCGTCATCGTCGGCGAGATGGGAGGCGATCTGGAGGAGCGCGCGGCCGAGTGGTACGGCGCGAAAAAACGGCGCATCAAGCTGCTCGCCGTCGTGTCGGGATTCTGCCAGGAGAGCCTGCCCAAGGGCATGAAGTTCGGTCACGCGGGCGCCAAGGAAGGCCTGAAGGGCGAAGGGTCGGCCCGCTCCAAGGCCGACGCGCTGAAGAAGGCCGGTGCCATCGTCCCGGACACGTTCGGCGCGCTGGGGCCGGCGATCAAGGCCACGTATGAGGACCTGCTCAAGAGCGGGCAGGTCCGGCCCGTACCGGAGCTGAGCCCCGCCGACGTGCCGAAGTTGCCCAAGACCGTCGAGGAAGGGATGAAGACCGGCGAGGTGGTGGTGACGCCGCTGATCAAGACCACCATCAGCGACGACCGGGGGGATGAGCCGCTCTACAACGGCTATCCGGCCTCCGAGCTCATCAACAAGGGCTACGAGATCCCGCACGTGATCGCGCTGCTGTGGGACAAGCGCCTCATCACCAAGCAGGAGGCGGAGATCATCAAGCGGATCATGATGCTGTCCGCCGACCACGGCCCCTGCGTGAGCGGCGCGCTGACGACGATCATCGCCGCCTGCGCCGGCATCGGTATGTCCCAGGCGGTGGCCGCCGGGCTGATCATGATCGGTCCGCGCTTCGGCGGGGCCGTCACCGACGCCGGCCGGTACTTCAAGCATGCCGTCGAGCAGAAGATGACGGTGGACGACTTCCTGGCGTACATGAAGAAGAATGTCGGGCCGGTGCCGGGCATCGGGCACCGGGTGAAGAGCGTGCGGAACCCCGACAAGCGTGTCCAGGAGCTGGTGTCCTACGTCAAAGGCCTGGGCATCCCGACGCCGCACCTGGACTTTGCCTTGGCGGTCGAGAAGGTCACCGCGGCGAAGAAGGACAACTTGATCCTGAACGTGGACGGGACGATGGCCGCGGTGCTCGTGGACATCGGGTTCCCGGTGGACAGCCTCAACGGCTTTTTCATCCTGTCGCGCACGATCGGCCTGATCGGCCACTGGATCGATCAGAAGCAGCAGGAGAGCCGCCTGATCCGGCTGTTCGACTATCTGGTCAATTATGCGGCGCCCAAGCGGCGTGAAGTGCCTCCGCTGAAATAGTGAGGGGGAAGGGGTGAGGGGTTGGGCAATGCTGAACGCTGCTTCAAAGGCGTGAGGCGCAACAGTTTACCCGTGACGCGTGACGCGTGACGAGAAGAAGGCAACATGTCACTAGAACTCGCGATGAAGCTGTACAAGCAGATGCCGGAGGTGGTGGCCAAGGCGCGGAAGAAGTTCGGCCGGGCCCTGACGCTGAGCGAGAAGATCCTGGTCTCGCACGCCGACAATTTCGAGGCGCAGGTCTGGGACCGCGGCAAGGCCATGCTGGCTTTGCGGCCCGACCGGGTGGCCATGCAGGATGCCACGGCGCAGATGGCCATGCTGCAATTCATGCAGGCCGGCAAGAAGCGCGTCGCGGTGCCCAGCACGATCCATTGCGATCACCTGATCCGGGCGCAGACCGGCGCCGAGAAGGACCTGCTCCGGGCCATCGACGAGAACAGGGAGGTCTATAACTTTCTGGCCTCTTCGGCCAGGAAGTACGGCATCGGCTTCTGGCGGCCCGGGGCCGGGATCATCCATCAGGTGGTGCTCGAGAATTACGCGTTCCCGGGCGGGCTCATCATCGGGACCGACTCGCACACCCCGAACGGCGGCGGCTTGGGCATGCTGGCCATCGGCGTGGGCGGCGCGGATGCCGGCGAGGTCATGGCCGGCCTGCCGTGGGAAGTGCTCCATCCCAAGCTGATCGGCGTCCGCCTGACCGGCCAGCTCAGCGGCTGGGCGTCGCCCAAGGACGTGATCCTGTACCTCTGCGGCTTGCTGACTGTGAAGGGCGGCACCAACAAGATTGTGGAATATTTCGGGCCGGGCGCCGAGACGATCAGCGCCACGGGCAAGGGCACCATCACGAACATGGGGGCCGAGCTGGGTGCCACCACCTCGATCTTCCCGTTCGACCGGAAGATGGTGGCCTACCTGACCATCACCGACCGTGCCGACATCGCCAAGCTTGCCGAAGCCAATCGCGAGCTGTTGACGGCCGACCCCGAGGTCCTGAAAGCTCCGGAGAAGCATTTCGATCAGGTCGTCGAGATTGACCTCTCGGCCCTCGAGCCGCACGTCGTCGGGCCCCACACCCCGGACCTCGCCAGGCCGATCTCCAAGATGGCGGCCGAGGCCAAGGAGAAAGGCTATCCGGTGGAGATCAAGGCGGCCCTGATCGGAAGCTGCACGAATTCCTCCTACGAGGACATCGGCCGCGCGGCGCACATCGCCAGGCAGGGGCTGAAGGCCGGCCTGAAGGCCAAGACGTCGTTCCTGGTCACGCCCGGCTCGGAGCGGATCTACCACACGATGAAACGCGAAGGATTCCTGCAGACCTTTGAAGAGCTGGGCGGCACCGTGCTGGCCAACGCCTGCGGGCCCTGCATCGGGCAGTGGAAGCGCGCCGACGCGGTGAAGGGCCGGACGGATTCGATCGTGAGCTCCTTCAACCGCAACTTCCCCGGCCGGAACGACGGGCTGAACGAGACGCTCTCGTTCCTGGCGAGCCCCGAGATCGTCACGGCGTACGCGCTCACCGGCGATCTCACCTTCGATCCGGTCCACGGCACCCTGAAAGGCGCGGACGGCAAGTCGTTCAAGCTGGAGCCGCCGCAGGGCGATGAATTGCCGGCCAAGGGCTTCGCCCAGGGCGAGGAGGGGTTCGTGGCGCCGGCTGAAAACGGCGATGCCATTCAGGTCGAGATCCAGCCGGACAGCGAGCGGCTCCAGCTCCTGCAGCCGTTCCCGCGATGGGATGGGAAAGACTTCGTCAAGCTGCCGCTCCTCATCAAGACCAAGGGTAAGACCACGACCGACCACATCTCACCGGCCGGGCCCTGGCTGAAGTATCGGGGCCACCTCGACAAGATCAGCGACAACATGTTCCTCGGCGCGACGAACGCGTTCCATGCCGAGGCCGGCAAGGGCACGGACGTGCTGACCGGAGAAGCCGGGCTCACGATCGCGCAGATCGCGCGGCGCTACAAGGCCAAAGGTATCGGCTCGGTCGTGGTGGGGGATGAAAATTACGGCGAAGGCAGCAGCCGAGAGCACGCGGCCATGTCGCCGCGGTTCCTCGGCGTGCAGGTGGTCCTCACCCGCAGTTTCGCGCGCATCCACGAGACGAACCTCAAGAAACAGGGGATCCTGGCGCTCACCTTCGCCGACCCCAAGGACTACGAGAAAATCGAGCAGCAGGACCGGATCAGCGTGACCGGGCTGCAGGCGCTGGCGCCCGGCAAACCCGTTGCGGTGACGATCCACAAGGCGGACGGGACAGCCATCACCATTCAGGCGCAGCACAGCATGACCGAGCAGCAGATCGGGTGGTTCAAGGCTGGATCGGCTTTGAATGCCCTGAGTTAGACGACAGTGGTTCGCGGTCCGGTGCGGGAGGTTGTGGCGACCTTGGCATTGGACATCGGGCTGAGGCCATCATATCCCTTCCAACCAATCGATGAGGTGACCATGGCGTATGCGAAATTGACGCCCCCGACCAAGGGGCAGAAGATCACGATGGGACCAGGCGGCAAGCTGAACGTCCCGGACAATCCGATCGTGCTGTTCATCGAGGGCGACGGCACCGGCCCGGACATCTGGGCCGCGTCCGTGCGCGTGTTCAACGCGGCCGTACAGAAGGCCTACAACGGCAAACGGAAGATCGAATGGTTCGAGGTCTACGCGGGGGAGAAGTGCAACACGATCTACGGGGAGAACACCTGGCTGCACGACGACACGACCAACGCCTTCAGGGAATTTCTCGTCGGCATCAAGGGGCCACTCACCACGCCGGTCGGGGGCGGCTTCCGCAGCATCAATGTCGCCCTGCGCCAGATCCTGGACCTCTACGTGTGCCAGCGGCCGGTGAAGTGGTACACAGGCGTCCCAGCGCCGGTCAAGAAGCCGCAGTCCGTGGATATGGTGATCTTCCGGGAGAACACCGAGGACATCTATGCCGGCGTCGAGTGGGAGAAGGGGACGCCCGAAGTGAAGAAAGTGCTCGAGTTCCTCCAGAAGGAGATGGGGGTCAAGAAGATCCGGTTCCCGGAGACCTCCGGCATCGGCATCAAGCCGGTCAGCGAGGAGGGCACGCACCGGCTGGTCCGCGCAGCCATCAATTGGGCCCTCGCCAACAAGCGGAAGAGCGTAACCCTGGTCCACAAGGGCAATATCATGAAGTTCACCGAGGGTGCCTTCCGCAAGTGGGGCTATGAGCTGGCCAAGAAAGAGTTCGGGGACAGGACCGTCTCCTGGGATGACTGCGGCGGCAATCCTCCGGCCGGCAAGATGCTGATTAAGGACGCCATCGCCGACAACTTCCTGCAGCAGATTCTGACCAGGCCGGCGGAGTATGATGTCATCGCCACCATGAACCTGAACGGCGACTATATTTCCGATGCGCTCGCGGCGCAGGTCGGCGGCCTGGGCATCGCGCCCGGCGCCAACATCAACTATGTGTCCGGCCACGCCTGCTTCGAGGCGACCCACGGCACGGCGCCGAAATACGCCGGTCAGGACAAGGTCAACCCCGGCGCGGTGCTGCTGTCCGGCGTCATGATGCTGGACTACATGGGCTGGGGCGAAGCGGCCCGGCTGATCGAGAAGGGCATGTCGAAGGCCATCAGCAACGGCACGGTCACCTACGACTTTGCCCGCCTGATGCGGGAAGAGGGGCGCACCGACGTCAAAGAGATCAAGTGCTCGGAGTACGGGACTGAGATCATCAACAACATGTAACGAATGGGTGACAGGTGATGGGTGATGTGTGACAACATCGTCCGGATTTTCTGACCCATCACCCTTCACCGATCACCGATCACCATGACAGAGTTCGACAAGCAGAGCGTGATCGACCAGGAGGAAATCCTCCGGCCGCGGCTGGTCTCGATCGAGATCGCCGGCAAGACCTATCAGGTGCCGGAGGGCATCACGGTCATCAAGGCGCTCTGGTACACCGGCCAGGAGGTGGTTCGTGGCGCCGGCTGTCTCGCGGGGTTCTGCGGGGCCTGCGCCACGTACTACCGCACCAAGGACGATCCGAAAGTCCGCACCTGCCTCGCCTGCCAGACCACGGTGCAGGAGGGCATGTCCTTCACCATGGTCTCCCCGTTTCCCGCCCGCAAGGCCATCTACGACATGGCCGAGCTCAAGGATCCGAAACAGGACCTGTTCGCGCTCTATCCCGAGGCGCCCCTCTGCCGGAACTGCAACGCCTGCACCGAAGCCTGCCCGCAGAAGATCGACGTCCGTGAGGGCGTCTGGAAGGCGGTGTTCGGCGACTTCAAGGAAGTCTCCGAGATGTTCATGGACTGCGTCATGTGCGGGCTCTGCGCGCCGGTGTGCATCGCCGACATCGCGCCGAACCTCGTCGCCTTGTACGCGAGCCGGGCCCAGGGGGTGTACTTCACCCAGAAGCCGGAGCGGCTCCAGCACCGGATCGACGAGATCACGAGCGGCCGCTACACCAAGGAGTGGGAGCGGGTGATGAAGATGAACGAGAAAGAGCTCACGGAGGCCTGCGCGTCCTTGAAATAGCGAGTGATCAGTTCTCAGTCGTCACTTTTCAGTTAGATCCAGACTGACCACTGAAGACTGAAAACTGAGAACTGCACTGCCCATGGATATCCACGAATTTCAGAAGATCGTCCACCAGACCCGCGACCACCGCCGCACCCAGACCATCCCGAAGTCCCCGGCCGCCGAGCGGGACACGCTGATCAAGAAATACCATCCGGATTTCCGCGAGGCCGCCTACCGGCCAATCCGGTTCGGCCCGAATGCGGGCGAGCGGACCGTCAGGGAAGTGGCTGATCTCCTGGAGGGGGAGAGCCCGCTCCCGGCTGATCTCGCGCTCGAGCCGCACTACACCGTGGACGTGCTGGTGATCGGAGGCGGGGGGGCCGGTTGCGCCGCGGCGCTGCACGCGCATGCCCAGGGCGCCAAGGTGCTGCTGGCGACGAAGCTGCGGCTGGGCGATTCCAACACCGTCATGGCCCAGGGGGGCATGCAGGTGGCGATTACCACGGAAGACTCGCCCGTCCAGCATTTCCTGGACACGATGAAGGGCGGGCACATGAAGAACGACCCGCAGCTCCTCAAAGTGATGGTGGAGGAGGGGCCCTCCATCGCCAAGTGGCTGTTGGAGCTGGGCGTGCTCTTCGACCGGGACACGGACGGCAATCTGCACGTCAAGAAAGGCGGCGGGAGTTCCAAGCCCCGGTTGCTCACGTGCTCCGACTATACCGGCCTCGAGATCATGCGCGTGCTCAAGGATGAGGTCCTGAACAAGAAGATCCAGTTGCTCGAGTTTAGCGCCGCGGTGGAGCTGTTGAGCGACCAGGACGGGACCTGCACCGGCGCCGTGCTGCGGGACCTCGACAACAAGCGTTATGTGGTCGTCAGCGCCAAGGCGGTGATCCTGGCTACGGGCGGGATCGGCCGGGTTCATATCCAGAATTTTCCGACGAGCAACCACTATGGGGCCACCGGAGACGGTCTGGCCATGGCGTACCGCATGGGGGCCAAGCTGCTGCAGATCGACACCTTCCAGTACCACCCCACCGGCGCCGTCTACCCCGAGCAATTGTTCGGGGCCCTGGTGACGGAAGGCATCCGGTCGGAAGGCGGACATCTCGTCAACGCGAAGGGTGAGCGGTTCGTCAATGAGCTGGACACCCGCGATCTGGTCTCGGCCTCGATCATCCGCGAATGCGAGGAAGGCCGCGGCGTCAGGACCGCCTCGGGGCACATCGGGGTCTGGCTGGACACGCCGCTCCTGGACATCGAGCAGGGCGCGGGCACGCTCGAGAAGCATTTCCCGGCGATGGTCCGGCAGTTCGAGCGATACGGGATTAACATCGCGCAGGACCCCGTCCTGATCTACCCCACGCTGCACTACCAGAACGGCGGCGTGCAGATCGACGTGAACGGCGAATCGCTCGTGTCCCAGTTGTTCGTCGCCGGCGAGACCTCGGGCGGCCTGCACGGCCGGAACCGGCTGATGGGGAATTCCCTCCTGGACCTCATGGTGTACGGCAGGCGGGCCGGGATCACCGCGGCCGCGCGCGCGAAGTCCATGCCGCACGGCACGCTCACGCTCGGGCACCTCGCCCGCTTCCGGGATGACGCCCGCCAACACGGCGGTCTCGCGAAGATCACGTCCCCCATCCTGTTTCCGGCCTACGCGAAAACAAGCTAGAGGCGCTAGGCGATGGGCGATTGGCAATCGGCGAGACGGGAAGGCCGTGTCCTCCTATAGCCCATTGCCCATACCCCATCGCCTATTTTCCAAGGGGAAAAGATGAACATCCACGAATACCAGGCCAAGCAGCTCTTTGCGCAGTTCGGCATCCCGGTCCCCAAGGGCAAGGACGTCAAGACGCCGTTGGGCGCCGAGAAATGGGTCAAGGCGCTGAACAGCCCGGTCTATGTCGTCAAAGCCCAGATCCACGCCGGCGGGCGCGGCAAGGCCGGAGGCGTCAAGCTGACCAAGGTGGCGGCTGACGTGCCGGCTCTCGCGAAGGAATTGCTCGGCAAGACTCTGGTGACGCACCAGACCGGGCCCAAAGGCCGGAAGGTGCGGCGCGTGCTGATCGAAGAAGGCGCGGAGATCGCGAAGGAGCTGTACCTGAGCCTGCTGGTGGACCGGGACTCCGGCTGGCCGGTCTTCATCGCCAGCACCGAGGGTGGGATGGAGATCGAAGAGGTCGCCGCGCACACGCCCGACAAGATCGTGAAGGAGCCGGTGGACCCGGCCGTGGGCTTCCAAGGGTACAACGGCCGGAACCTCGCGTTCGGGCTCGGCCTGCCCGCGATCGCCCCGACGCTCTTGAATCCCTTCGTCGCCATGCTCGGGAACCTCTACCGCCTGCTCATGGAGAAGAACGCGTCGCTCGTGGAGATCAATCCGCTCGTCATCACCAAGGACAACCGGCTCATCGCGCTCGACGGGAAGGTCTCGTTCGACGACAACGGCCTGTTCAAGCACCCGGACGTGCAGGCCTTTCGGGACCTGCACGAAGAGGAGCCGCTGGAGATCGAAGCCAGCAAGAACAACCTGAACTACGTCAAGCTGGACGGGAACATCGGCTGCATGGTGAACGGCGCCGGACTCGCCATGGCCACCATGGACGTCATCAAGCTCGCCGGCAGCGAGCCCGCCAATTTCCTGGACGTGGGGGGTGGCGCGACGAAGGAAACCGTGGCCGCCGGCTTCCGGATTCTGCTCAAGGACCGGCACGTCAAAGGGATCTTCATCAACATCTTCGGCGGGATCGTGCGGTGCGAGCGGATCGCGCACGGCGTGATCGACGCGGCCAAGGAGGTCGGGATCACGCTGCCGGTCGTGGTGCGGCTGCAGGGGACCAACGCGGAGGAGGGCCGGAAGCTGCTGCTGGAGTCGGGGCTGCGGGTGGATGTGGCGACGGACCTGTGGGAGGCGGCGCAGAAGATCGTGGGGATGACGGGGAGGAAGCGGAAGAAAGCCGCGGCGTCGGCGTAGAGGCGAGATGGCTGGACCTGCCCTGCTCAGACGCTACGGTTCGACCGCACGACGCGTTCCATCTGCTCGGCTGCGGAACTCGTCTCGCCAGTGGCTATGCCAGGCGAGTCTCAAACATCCTCGACGGTCGCGCTGCGGACCGCAGATGTTCGGCAAGTGCGGTGCCCCAGCTCTTCCAGCATTCGCTCCTAGCAGCATGGCCGCGCATGGAGCCTGACCACTTCTACAACAGGGTTCTCGTCGAACTTAAGGAGCTCACTGAAGCCCGGGACTTAGAGTTCACATCTGACGCAGAAGAGGAATGGCAGTTAAGTAGTTACGTTCGACCAGGCAAGAGAACCTTTTGTGGAGTGGAGGATACGAAGGCCCATAGAGCGGTCCTTTGCATGTTCCTTGTTCCAGATCTGACCAGGGAGTTCTCAGAGCAAGCCTGGAATCGAATTGAGGCACCATTGCGAGAGAAGTTATTGAACTTTGAAAGAAATGGGCAGGGAGAGTTATCCCTTACTTGCACTATCCTGCAAGTATGGGAAGCAGACCAGCGGGTGGTCCTTATTCCACTAAAGGATCTGAATAGCCTGAGGCGTTTTAGGGACACTGGTGATTTTAAGGTGAAGCGGGCCAGCGGCGAGTTCGTTCTTGAAACACCGAGATGGGATGACAACATCAGACTGCATGATCGACTAGATGATATATTCGCACTTCTCTAAGGGCTGTAGGGAAAACGCAATGAGCATCCTGATCAACAAGAACACGCGGGTGATGGTGCAGGGCATTACAGGGAAGGAAGGCTCCTTTCACGCGACCCAGTGCAAGGCCTACGGCACGCAGGTGGTCGCCGGCGTGACGCCGGGGAAGGCCGGGCAGGAGGTGGAAGGCATCCCGGTGTTCAACACCGTGCGGGAGGCCGTCAAGAAGACGCAGGCCGATGTCTCCCTGATCTTCGTCCCCCCGCCGTTCGCCGCCGATGCGATCCTCGAGGCCGCCGACGCCGGCATCCGGCTGATCGTCTGCATCACGGAAGGGATTCCGGTCAACGACATGGTGCGGGTGAAACGGGCGCTGCGGGGACGGGATGTCCGGCTGATCGGGCCGAATTGCCCCGGCATCATCACGGCCGATGAGTGCAAGATCGGGATCATGCCGGGGTTCATCCATAAGAAGGGCCGCGTGGGCGTCATCTCCCGCAGCGGCACCCTCACCTATGAGGCAGTCAATCAGCTCACCACCCTGGGGCTTGGCGAGACGACCTGCATCGGCATCGGGGGGGACCCGATCATCGGCACGGGGTACATCGATCTGCTGGCCATGTTTGAAAAAGATCCGGAGACGGACGCCGTGGTGATGATCGGCGAGATCGGCGGTGATGCGGAGGAACGCGCCGCCGCGTTCATCAAACAGAACATGCGCAAGCCGGTGATCAGCTTCATCGCCGGTATCACCGCCCCGCCGGGCCGCCGGATGGGCCACGCCGGCGCGATCATCACCGGCGGCAAAGGCACCGCGACCGAGAAGATGGCGGCGCTGGAAGCCTCGGGCGTACGGGTCGTGCGCAATCCCGCCGAGATCGGCGCGACCGTCAAATCCGCGCTCGGGAGTTGATCGATTCCCTTCGGGATGATCCTCAAGTTCTCCGCGCTCTGTCTGGTATTGCTCCTCTCAGCAGCTTGCAGTGGTTCGGATGAAGATCCTGACTCCTGTAAGAGCGGGTCGAATAACGTCCCGGTCTTCGGGGATGCACAGGTCCCGACTACGGCGACCCATCTCGGCGCGGCCGATGCCTCGACAAACCTGACCGTGGTGCTCGGCCTGCGGCGGGATCAAAGCCGGCTGACCTGCGACTTCCAGCGCATCGCCACGCCCGGGAGCAAAGTCTATCAGCAGTACACGGACGTGGCGACGATCGCGGACAAGTACGGCGCCTCTCCGGACACCAAGCAGGTGGTGACGGGGTATCTGCAGGCCCGCGGCGTCAGCGTGACCGCTGATGCGACCGGCGCGTTTGTCTATGGAGATGCCACCGTCTCCACGTGGTCGGGAATCTTCGGGACGGCCTTCGGATCGTTTCGGGTGACGCTCCCCGACAATTCGACCAGCACGTTCATCGCGCCGTCGGGGACTCCTGTCTTGCCGGGCGAATTGCACAACCATGTCACGGAGGTGGTGGGGCTGAGCACCGAGAGCTTCGTGCTCAGGGGAATCTATAGCGATGCC
Organism: uncultured Nitrospirales bacterium; assembly: GCA_964373355.1. GTDB lineage: Bacteria > Nitrospirota > Nitrospiria > Nitrospirales > Nitrospiraceae > CAYJUM01. Next base: position 20,222 of record CAYJUM010000019.1, read on the forward strand.
CCGGCGGTCCCCAGTGCCCCGCAGCCGAGCAATGGCAGTGGTGCCATCGGAACGAACATCCGCACCGGCACGACTTCCGGGTGCGCGAACGGGGTGAATACCGGGGGGGTTACGCCGAACCAATGGCGCACGGCCTATGGGCTCGATACGCTGCAAGCAGCTGGATACCAGGGGCAAGGCGTATCGGTCGCGCTGGTCGAGGAATCTTCATTTTCTCAGACCAATCTGGATGACTTCACCCAATGCTTCAGCATCACGAATGCCACCACGCCAACCGTCACAACCGTGAAAGGGAGCGCTCCCGCCCTGGGCGGCGAGGCGCATCTGGACGTGGAGATCATGCTCGCTGCGGCGCCTCGTCTCTCGGGCATGTATGTCCTTCAGATGAACGTTACGACTCCGGCCGACTTCGTGATTCTGTTCGCCTCCCCGTTGAATACGCACCTGACGGGGGGCAGCCGGGTTCATATCATTTCGTCGAGCATCGCACTCTGTGAGCTGGCGTGGACGGCCACCGCGATCAATCTGATGGAGCATATCTTGCTGACGGCCGCGACCGCCCGCATCAGCGTGTTCAACTCGGCGGGGGACAGCGGGTCGTCGGGGTGCCGGAAGGACAACCAGTTCGTTACGGCCCAAACCGTGACCTATCCCCCCAGCTCGGGCTATGTGACCGCGGTCGGAGGGACGAACCTGGCCCTGAACACGGCCAACCAGATCACCGGGCAGGGGGTGTGGAATGGGAAGCTGTTCGACACCGCCAGCACGGCGGGCGGTGGGGGAGGGTACAGCCGGTTCCTCCAGATGCCCTTCTGGCAGACCGGCACAGACGTGCCGGTTGGCAACAGGATCACGCCCGACATCGCCCTCTTCGCCGATCCGTCTCCCGGCTACGCCATCCGGACGCACAACGGGTGGATCGCCGACGGCGGCACGAGCGCGGCGGCGCCGTTGGCGGCCGGGGCGGTAGCCTTATTGCAGCAGAAAGCCGTCGCTCAGAACGTCGTGCTCGACCCGGCCTTCCTCTGGATCTACCGCCTGGCCAACGGCGACAACTATCAGTCGGCCTTCACGGATGTCGTCAGGACCAATAACGATATTGCGGACCTGGACTGCTGCAACGCCGGCTCACGATTCGATGCGGCCAGCGGCTGGGGCTCGCCCAAGTTCGACGCCATCGCCTCCCTCCTGCTCCCCTGAGAAACGCCAGAATCAGGGACAACCCGCTTCTCCTTCATGCCGAATCGTGCTACCCTCAGGGTGCCCCATCATCCACTCTTCTTCTTTTTCTTCTCCGCCGGCGTCTAAGGCTCAGCAGAGTGAGGAGGTAAGGTGCGCATCTTTTTGATCCACGTCCGCGATCCGCAGTTTTACGCCATTCCAGCGAAGACGCGTGGGAAAAATGGACGGATTCGGGTCATGGGGTTTCCCCCGATCGGGATCATGTCTCTTTCAGCGGTACTGAAACACGCGGGGCATGAGTGCGTGATGTTCGATCAGGCCAATCCGGACACACCCAACGCTCTCATCATTAAAGAAATCGGCAGACAGCAGCCGGTACTCGTCGGCCTCAGCTTCCTCAGCACGACCAGCTACCCCTACGCGAAGATGCTCGCCCGCCAGATCCGTGCGGCCGACCCGAAGGTGAAGTTGGCGTTTGGAGGCGTGTTCGCCAGCCTGAGCGCGCAGTTGGTCAAGTGGCAGTGCCCGGAGGTGGATTACGTCTGCCGTGGAGACGGTGAGCAGCTCATTCTCGACTTGCTGGATCATCTGGAGGATCCGGCCGGGGTGCCCGGTCTCACCTGGGCGAAGGGCGGGCGGGTCATCCACAATCCCAACCGCACGATGGAGCGTAATCTGGACCAGTGGCCATTCCCCGATCGCGAAAGCCTGGAATTGGATTTTGTCGAGTCTATGCCGCTGGACGTGCCGGCCGTCTTATCCATGGAACGGTTCACGACCATGCAGACGTCCCGCGGCTGTCCCTGGCCCTGCGTGTTTTGCGACATTCCCATCTTCAACGAAGGGAAGTGGCGTTCCCGCACTCCACAGCACGTCGTGGACGAGTTTAAACACCTCCAAGCGCTCGGGTACGGCTCGGTCTACTTCGTGGACGATCACTTCCTGTTGCAGCCGAAACGGATCGAGGCGATTTGCCAGGGCATCACGGACAATGGGGTTTCCATCCAATGGGGGTGCGAGGGGCGGGTGGATTCGGTCGCGCAGCACCTCTTCCCGGCGATGGCTAAGGCCCACTGCCGCACGGTGATGTTCGGGGTGGAGAGCGGCAGCCAGAAGGTGCTCGACCGGCTGAAGAAAGAGCAGACACTGGCGGACGTGCAGACCGCGGTGACGAATGCCAAGCAGGCAGGGATCGAAATCGTGCACGGATTCTTCGTGGTCGGCAACCCCGATGAGACTGTGGAAGATATGAGAGCGACCTTCGCCTTTGCCTCCGAGCTGCGTCTCGATACGTTCGGCTTCAACCGGCTTTGCGTCTATCGCGGGACCCCGCTGTGGCAAGAATACGTGAAGCGGGGGATCGTGAGCGAACGCGATGACTGGTACAAGTATTTCAAATGTTCGGAGATCGATCCGACTTGCCTGCCCGGCAGGGTGATCAACGACGAGCGCCGCGCGGGGCTCAGGCGGTTGTTTGTCTACAAGGTGCTGCACTATCCGCTGCAAACGCTTCGGCTGGTGCGGCGGTTCCTCCGCTACATGCCGCTGCGCGACGTGGCATACCTCCTCTTCAAGCCATTCCTGGGGCGGCGGAATGGGGCGACCCAGGCCGAAGTCTTGTCACGCGCGGTCGAGCAGGGCGCGATGAAGGAGGCCGCGGCGCACCTGACTCAACTCAGCGACGAGATCCTCGAGCGCGTGTTCACCGAGTCAAAGGTCGAACGTCTCCGCATTCAGCGGGAGGCGGAGGGCACAAGGGAACTGCCGATGATCTCGGCGCGGTAGGAGTACACCCTCAATCCCCACATCGGAAACGGCAGAGAAGCCTCAGCCACTGCCCTGCGGCCTGGGGACTACACCGCAATTCCCCATACG
>CAYJUM010000019.1:23288-36970 GCA_964373355.1 uncultured Nitrospirales bacterium
ATCCTGATACAAGTGACTGGAGTTCAGACTGTGCCTTCCGATCTGACCACGCTCCTGCGCGTGCTGGCCACGTTGCTGGCCCCGCACGCGGGCTCCGTGCGCGTGCTCGGCCTCCGCGTGCCGGACGATGCGCATGCCGTTCGCGCCCGCGTCGGCCTCGTCCAAATAGCGGAGCTCGATCAGCCACTGCCCCGCGGCCTGGGGACTACACCGCAATTCCCCATACGTTCCTGGCCAGCAGGCCGATCAGGTAGGTGATGCCGACGGCGGCGGTCACGAGGACGAGGTTCGTCGCGATGCGGCGCTTGATGTCCATGCCCGACAGAAACGCCAGGATCATGGACACGAGGATGATGACGACTCCCCCGGCGAGCCACGAGACACGAGCACTGGTCGCGCCGAGCGCGACCGGCAGGATCGGCACCAGGGACCCTGCAAGGTAGCTGCCGCCGACGACGAGGGCTGACCGCAGCGGCTGCTCTTCCATGGCTGGCGCGTCCGATCCTTCGCCGAGGAACCGTTTCTTGTCGGCCTCGGTCTCTTTCACCTCCTGCTCGGAGCTGAGCGCGGCGTAGGCGCCGGCCGCCATCGAAAGGGCGCCCGCGACCGCGGTGGTGGCCCCGGCGATCAAGACCGTCGTGCTCTCCGTGAAGGCCGCAAAGAATCCGCTGACCGCGCCCAGGATCTCCACCAAGCCGTCGTTCAAGCCGAAAAAGATGTTGCGGATGCGCTCGGGGTTGATCTTCCGCTCCTGCAGCCGGGTGACGATCATGTCTTCGTGCTTGAACTCATCGATCAGGATGCCCTTGACCGCCGCGCCGAGGGGCTGATCGTAGTACGTCTTCCAGAGCGACAGATATTTCCGTACGCCGTACACCTCGATCGCCTCCAGGATGAGATGCATCGCGGCTGCGCCGAAGACGCGGCAGGCCAGGAGGACTATTTGTAATTTCAGGCGGCGGCCGACATCCAGTGTGGTGAGGCGCAGGTCGAAAAAGTTCTGCCAGAAGGCCAGATGCCCGGTCTCGACCTCGATCAGCTCGTCGAGCAGGCGGCGATCGTCTCCGGTCGCCGATGCGCGGAAGACCTGATACAGCGAGAGGTCAAACAACTCGTCGAGCACGAGCGTCCTGGCCAGCTTGTGCGTCTGTGGGGGCATCGCGTTCTCACGAACCACGCGCCTATTAAAGAGGATTTCAGGAATCCGATCAACTGGTGCGCCGGCCCGCCGAGCCCGCGGCGCTCGCGATGAGCCGGCGGAGACGGTCGGCGGATTCCCACGGAGCCCCTTCATCTCCGTGCTTGAAGAACACGAAGCAGTCCTTCCCGCGCTCGGCGCCGTCCCGGAAGAACCGGGCCCATCCCGCGAGTGTGGCCTCGTCATACCCGCTCCGGCGCAGGCGGGCATACCAGAAGTCCGCAGTCTCACGCGCTCGGCGGCGATCTCATCAGTCTCGGCCGCGACCCAGGCGACCCCGCGCCCGCGCAAGGCGGATTCGACCTCGGGGGCGTGCCAAGAGGCGTGCCGGAACTCGACGGCCCAACGCGCCGTCTTCGGCAACGCGTCCAGGAACCGCCCCAGGCGGGCGTCATCGCGCGTGAGGTTCGGCGGAAGCTGGAGCAGCACCGGTCCGAGCCGTCCGCTTCTCGTCAGCGGCGCGAGCCGCTCGAGCATCGCCCCGACCGACCGGTCCGCGTCAGGCTTCAGCCGGTGAATGTGCGTGATCTGACGGTGCGCCTTGGGCACGAAGACGAAGTGCGGGGCGTGGCCTCCAGCCAGGACTGCACAGTCTGGGTCGTCGGCATCCGGTACCAGAGGCCGTCCAGAGGCGGATCCAGGGTACAACGGCGAGCCGACTCGTTATCTCAACGAGCGCCTGGCCGGAAATTTTGCTGAAGTCCGCACCATGCTGGTCTCCAAGAAACTGGAGCTGTCGGTGAGTGACTATCTCCGCAACACGCCGGGGGCGGGTGTTCGACGCGGTCGTAGACAGGGTGAGCCTGGTCAGTAACTTCCGCGGGCAATTCACCGGATCATCCGATCCTCGTCCTACAGGCCTTGTTCGAAAAATTGCCTCCGGGAAGCAGGATTTGCAAAGCTGAACCCTTCATCATCCCGGGCCGGGGCCGGGCAACCGGGCCACCCCCAAAGTCCTCGGCGGACAGTTTGCGCCCCCCTGGGCGGGAACGGCCAGGAGGAGGCCCTCGGAGCCCCATGGAATCATTACGATATTCGGAAACCAGCGAAAATCACTTGACCAATCGCCCTCATCCAAAGTAACATAAGTCCCTGATATTTCGAGCACGTTGACTGTTCTATCCCTTGCGCTTTCGGGTTCTCCGGCGCAATCGATTCCCCAGTCTCCGCCGCTCCAAAATCAGAACTTTAGATACAGTGAGTAAATTCTGACACGGACCAAGGCGTTCGTGTCCGGACTGGGAGACGGATGTGGAGAGGAACTGCCCGCGCTGCCATGGCCTCATGGTTCCCGTCACGATGCGGGATCCGGTCAGCGGCGAATCCGTGACCGCGTCCAGGTGTCTGCTGTGCGGGGAAGTCCTCGATCCTGCGATCACTGCGAATCGCAAGTGCCCCAGCCAGCCATCGGTCAGTCGCGCGAGATTGCCGGTCGTGGCCTGAGTCCCCTCGTACGAGCAGTCGTTCGCAACACGAAGGAGTCGAGATGGTCTGGAAAACCTCGCCGAAGCCGACTCGGGTGAAACCGAAACAGAAAGTCCGCTTGGAAGTGTTGGGGCTTGCGGGACCCGAACCGTCCGCCGTGTCCATCGAAGAGATCAGACGGCAGGGATTGATGCTGGCCGGTCGCAGCGTCGGCCCGAGCCACCGTCCCCAGTCCCTGATCCAGACCGCCGCGCCGGGAAAAGTCATCGGAACGGTCCGCCGGGTTGAGGAGCCGCGGGACACCAAAAGGGGAAAACCGAATTCATCGCGCAGGGCCTCGCGATGAGTATCTCACAGAGTAGGCCCGTCACCGATGTTGTTTTGTCCGGGCATCTGATCGGAAGCCAGACCTGAGTCGCATGCCTCTTCGCGTCTTCGGCCCGTTCCTTCCTGTTCGTGTCCTCGCGCCAAAGACAATATCACTATCCTAAGGAGGACCCTATGGGTTCGAAACTGTACGTTGGAGGATTGCCGTACTCAACCGGTGATCCGCAATTGCATGACTTGTTCGCCGCACACGGCACCGTTGAATCGGCGCGTGTGATCACGGACAAGTTCACCGGCCAGTCGCGGGGCTTCGGCTTCGTCGAGATGTCCACGGCTGAGGAGGCCAAGGCCGCCATCACGGCGCTGAACGGCACTCAGTTGGACGGTCGGACGCTGACGGTGAATGAGGCGAAGCCTCAGGAGCCGCGGTCCGGTGGCGGTGGCGGCGGAAGCCGCTTCGGCGGCGACCGTGGCCGCAGCCGCTTCTAACGCGTCTGCGTAAGATGCGGGCGCCTCATTGAGGCGCCCGCATCCTTTCACCACGCTCCTTCTGCTCCCCGTCCCATCCGCCGGTCTTCTTCCTGCCTCTGGCGAGCCGCTTCCACGGTCGGGCGTTCTTTTCTCCTGCGATGAAAAAGAGAAATTCCTTTGCGCGTGTCCACCCCTATGGTAAGGTCCGTGTGGCCATGCCTGCGTCACACGTAGAGCGAACGAGCCCCAGGCTCCGGCGCGCTATGCACGCGCTGGCCGGGGTCGGTTCATGCGCGCTGCTGATGGCGTGGTCCTCAGGGGCCTGGGCCGGCGAGGCGACGGATGCCATGCGGAGCGCCTCCTTGGAGGTGCAGAGCATCATGACGGACGAAGAGATGGCCAAGCCGGAGCACGATCAGGACCGATGGCGCCGGCTGGAGCAGAGCAACGCGACCCGGTTCAACTACGAAGAAATGGCGAAACGGGCGCTGGGTGCCCAGTGGAGTGCCCTCAACGAGCGCGAACGCGAAGAATACGTCGCGGCCTTCCAGAATTTCATGTCGGCCGTCTACAGTAAAATCCAAGGGACCGCGGGTAAATATGTCCAGTATTTGAACGAGCGCCGGGAAGCCGAGTATGCCGAGGTCCGGACGGTGGTGCCGTCCTACAAGGCCGAGATCGCGCTCGACTATCGGCTGATGAACAACGACGGCGGGTGGCGGGTCTACGATATGGTGTTGGATGGAGTCAGCATGGTGGACAATTACCGCGAACAGTTCAGCCGCATCATCAAGCAGTCCTCATCCTTTCAGATCCTCGTCGACAAGCTCCGCACGCACTCCCTGGAAGTCCGCTACTAGCCTTCCTGATTTCGCTCGCCAAGAGTGGTCCGCAGACCGCGCGACCTAACTTCCGGGATTGGCCCAGTTGCGCCCCCAGCCGGTGTAGAGCTCGGCGAGAAACCGTTCCCAGTCGGCCTTGGCGCGGTACGGCGGGTAGGGCTCCGGGCGGATGACCGATTCCGAGGTCCAGACGATTTCGAATTGGAGATCCGGCTTGATCCTGCCGACACGCACGGTCTTCCAGGTATGCTGGGTCTCGCCGTCGATCTGGACGGGCCCTTCCGGCGCCTGGAAACGCTGGCTCGGCAAGGCCTTTCGCACCGCATCGGTCTGCAGGGCGCCGGCCGCCTTCACGGCTTTGGCCCAGAGATGCACCCCGAAGTACGCCGCCTCGATCGGGTCATCCGTGACACGTTTCGGCCCGTAGCGCTCCTTGAACCGCGCCACGAATTTCCGGTTGTCTTCGCTCTGGATGCTCTGAAAATAATTCCAAGCGGCGTAATCGCCGGCGTCCTTGAGGTTCAGGACGCGCAGCTCGTCCTCGGCCATGCTGAATGACAGGGTCGGGATCTTCTGCGGCGTCACCCCCGCCAGTCTCAATTCCGTAAAAAACACGCCGTTGGTATCTCCATTGATGGTGTTGAGGATCACCTCGGGTTTTGCGGCGACGATCGTCTGCACCACCTTCCTGACGCCCTTGGTGCTCCCGAGGAGCAGGTATTCCTCGCCGACGACTTTGCCCCCGAGCGTCGCCAGCTGGGCCTTGATGATCTCGTTCGCGGCGCGGGGAAACACATAGTCCGAGGCCACCAGAAAAAAGCGCTTGCCGAGATGGTCAAACGCCCATTGCACGGCCGGGATGATCTGCTGGTTGGGCGCCGCGCCCGTGTAGACGATGTTGGGAGACTGCTCCAGCCCCTCGTACTGCACCGGATAGAACAAGAGCCGGTCATACCGCTCCACCACCGGTTTGACCATTTTCCGGCTCGCCGAAGTCCAGCACCCGAAGATCACCGGCACATTCTCCACGGTGATGAGCCGCGCGGCTTCTGACGCGTACTTCGACAAGTCGGATTCAGCATCCACGACGATGGGCTCGATCTGCCTTCCCAACAGTCCGCCGGCGGCATTTACTTCATCGATCGCCAACAGGGTCGCATCCACGAGGGACCTCTCGCTGATGTCCATGGTCCCCGACAAGGAGTGTAGGACTCCGACCTTGATCGTTTCTTTCGGCTTGCCGGAGCAGCCGGCCACGATCAGGGGAATGCAGAGAAGCGCCGCGAGAAGGCTGTCGCGAATCGGACGGGGGCGTCTGAGCGTGCTCGCTATCATATGCAGCGTCTCCCTTACGATACTTTCCTGAATAAATCAAGCGGTTCGAACTTTTTGTCACATCCACATTGCACAAAAATGTACAGATGTATTTCGAAGCGGGCCTGAGCGCCGTCCGTCGGCCCCGAGGAGGCGTATGGCGGGAGGCCGAACAAGCCGGGCTGCCGCAGTTGCCGCTGATCACTCGGGCTGTCTGCCGAGCGGACCGGCGACTTGATGTGCGCAGGCCGGACACCCATGCCGATGAGCCGCGCCGGTACCATCGGGACAGACGATCCACCCGCACCGTCAGCAGCTTCACGTCATCCCAGCGCCGGATCTCCCCCGTCGGTTCGCCAGAAACGGCGCGAGTGCCACCACGGCCTCGCGAAAAGACTCGATTCCACGTCGCCGGCTCTCTTCGGGCGTGCCTTTCGGAATCGCATGCCCGAGCTGCCAAAAGGTGGGATAGCGGGCGGCCTGCGCAGCGAGGAAGTTCAGAAAGTCCCACTGCGGCATGAAGACCGTGAACTTGCAGCGCGTGGGCAGGTGCGTGAAATCGGCGACCGGTTGCGACACGCTGCCGACCGTCGCGACGATCACGGGAGCTGCCTCGTGCGGTAGCTTGAGGAACTCCGCCAGCACGCCGAGCTCGTGCATCAGCTCGAGCGTGGAAGGATGAATCGTGTCCCCACCGGCCCGCGCCAGCAGCAGCCCCCGCATCATCCCCGCGGGCCTCCCGCCGACGGTGCAGCACTGCGTGCCCATCCGTTCCATGCGGTCCTTTATCGGCTGAGATCTTCGCGCACGAGCATCTCGCGGACGAGCAGCTCCAGCTCTTCGTCCATGAGGTCGATCGCTGCCGCCAACATCTCCAGCATCGCGCCGCGGGCGCGCAGATCCTCGATCGTGTAGATGCCGCCCGCGCTGAACAGCAGGCTGAAGCGCCGCCGCCGCTGCTCTTCATCCTGTCCCTTGGCCAGGCTCAGATCCTTCCAACTGGCCACAAGCTCTTCCCGGAGGCTCTGGCCGCTGTCCGTCGGTTCCCGCAGGAACCGCCAGACCGGTCCCGGAAAGTACCGGGGCTGTTCGGGGTTCTCCCACACCTCTTTCAGGAGATTGCTGGGGTGGTGAAACTCATGCTGTGGGCCGGCCGGGTAGAGGCTCAGACCGGCCAGCCCCGCCGCCACGGTGCCGCCGGCCAGCGCCGCGATGCCCTCGGCGACCTCGTGGCCGGCGATGATCAGGCCACCGGTGGCGATCATGGTCGCGGTCTCGATGAGGACCGAGACCACGGTGGCGACCTGGGTGCGAGTCGCCTGCATTTCGGCGAGGCTGTTGGCCAGGTGCTCGGTGCGGACTTGGTTGCAGCGCACTACCGCCACGAGGCTGGTCGCTTCCAGCATCGCCAGCACCGTCCGGGTGAGGATCTGCTGCCGGATTCGGATCAGCGCGACCTCGGCGCCTTCTTTCTTGACCGCGCGCTCCTGCTCCAGAACGACAGCTTGCTCGAGCAGCGGGATCAGACCCAGCGCCGCGGCGATCCTGCGGAAGCGCGGCGAAAACGTCTTGAGGTGTTGGCTCTCAGGTATCGCGACCGAGGGCGCCGGCGCAGCCAAGGGAGGATGCGCGGGAGGTGGCGTACACTCCTCGGAAAAATGGTCGGGCACTCCCCGCAAGACCGGCCGCTGCAAGGCGCAGCCGGAGAGGGACACGAGCAGGACAAGCAGCAGACGCGCGGCGACCGCAGCGAACGTCGAACGTGAAGGGCGCTGATGCACGGATCTACGACCGGATAGAGAAGTGCGTGATGGTACCCAGAACCCGATGCTGGGGGCAAGTGGGCGTTGCCGGTGTGTCAAACGTATCTGCTCCTGGTATCATGCCCCCATGGCCATCAAGCCGCAGTGTCCCGCCGAGCAGACGAACGAGGGCGAATTCAAGCGGCAGGAGGACGCCTTCCGCGGCTGGGTGACCGCGGACGGCAGCTCCGGCTATCCGGCCGTTCCCGGCCGCTACCATCTCTACGTCTCCTGGGCCTGTCCCTGGGCGCACAGGACCATCATCGTCCGGACGCTCAAGAAGCTGGAGGGGGTCGTCGGGATGACGGTGGTGGATCCGATCCGGGACGAGCGCGGCTGGGCCTTCCGCGACGGCCCCGGCCATTCGGCCGATCCCGTCAACGGCTTCCGGTACCTCAGCGAGGCCTATGCCGCGACCGATCCGTCCTACAAGGGGCGGGTGACCGTGCCCGTGCTCTGGGATACCGAGACGAAGCGCATCGTCAGCAACTCCGACGACGATCTCATGCGCATGTTCAACCGAGAATTCGACCGGCACACCGCGAGCACGCTGGATCTCTACCCGGCGGAGCTGCGGCAGGACATCGACGCGCTGAACGCATTCATCTACGAGACCATCAACGACGGCGTCTACCGCGCCGGCTTTGCGACGTCGCAACGCCCCTATGAGCGGGCGGTGCGGCGCCTGTTCGAGGCGCTGGATCAGCTCGAGGGGCGCCTCGCGGACCGGCGCTATCTCTTCGGCCCGCGGTTCGTCGAGACCGATTGGCGCCTGTTCGTGACGCTGGTCCGCTTCGACGCCGTGTATCATGGGCATTTCAAGTGCAACCTCCGGCGGATTGCCGACTATCCGCACCTCTTCGGCTACCTCCGGGACCTCTATCAGACCGATGGCATCGCGGCCACCGTGAATTTCGACCACATCAAGCGGCACTACTACATGACCCACACGGAGATTCACCCCACCCGTCTCGTCCCCCTCGGGCCCGACCAGGACCTGCTCGCGCCGCACGCCCGCGGCCGCCTGGCGGGTCCCTGACGGTCCGGGCGCCGTGCCGCTCCAGGCGGGCGTCCCCGGGAACCCGCAGAATCGCTCAGCTATCCCGGATTCGGGAAATTCGCCTTGACCCTGGGGGCTCCGGCCGCGTACCATCACAGGGCGTTTTTGAGCCTCGTTGACTGTCCCATCCCTTGCGCGTCCTCTTCCCGGCGCAATCGATTCTCCAGTCTCCGCCGCTCCGAAGTCAGCGCCCCCGGTCTCCATCGTTTCCAGGAATGCAGGTAGGAGGATGTGTGTCTCGCTCGGCCAGGAGATCCGACAGGGCGAATTGTCCACGCTGTCGGGGGCTGATGATCGCCCTGCAGATCAACGATCCGGTGAGCGGCGAATGCGTGAGCGCCTCCCGCTGCCTGCTGTGCGGTGAAGTGCTCGATGCGATCATTCAGGCGAATCGTAAGCGGCACGATGAGCCGACGCCGTCGCGGGCTCGTCTGCCGATCGTGTCCTGTTGACGACCGTAACCCATGAAGTGAGGACCTGCCATGAGCCAGGACAAACGCGAGGGGGCGCCGGCCGGAAAGTCCAAGTGGGTGAGAATTCCCGATGGGACGAAGGTGAGAAACCGCGTGGATGGGCAGGAAGGCGCGATCGATGGGCTGACCGAGATCACCTCCAGCGCGGGCCTGAACCCCGACGGGCGGACTCAGTATCGCGTCAACGTCGGGACGCCGACCCGCCAGTTGGCCCCCGAGGCGGATCTGCTCATTCTCACCGACCGCGAAGGCCTCGCCATGATCCTCAGGGAAAGCGTCGAGTATCGGCGGTCCATCACCGCCCAGCTCCACGCTATGCTCCCGGAAGACAGGTTCATCGTCATTTCGTAGGGCGCTGACGCCATGATCCAAGCGGTTCAATTCCGATCTGACAAGGAGCCCCATGGTCTGGAAAGGTTCGCAGCAACGCAGAGGGAAACGGATCGCACGCATCAACCTGGAACGTCTGGGTCTCTCCCCCAAGGAGTCCGTCGAGGTCTCGATCAAGGAGATCCGGCGTCAGGTCCAGGGAATCGCTCAGGCCGGTCGGACCATGGAGCAGGGCGCCCGCTCCCGCATCCCGCACCCCATCGCGACCGAAGTCGCCTCCCTCCGGTCTCATGGCCGCGGGGCGAAGCGCTGATCGATTCTTCATCGTAGAACTCGGGCGCCCACGGCCGGGATCAGGATGCCGCGCTTCCCGCCGAGCGGATCGAGCCACGGGTGCAGATGGGTGTGGTCCAGCCCCAAGCCGCCGTGCATGAGCAGACACGGCCGGCCCCGGCCCACCTCCGTGTAGAACAGGCTCACGCCATTCACCGCGATCTCGGGCATGCCGGCTCCGTGACGATTCCTATACCAAGGAGCTCCATCCAAGATGCAAAAGTCAGGACGCCCTCCTGACAATAAATGCGTTTGTCGTCATGGCGGTTTGGAGTACACTACCATCGAAACGGGGAGCAGCCGGCATGACCGACAGAAAATATGGTCAGCGCGGGTACCGGGAATCCGAAGGCCCGGGGAAGGGAACGCCCGAGAAGCCGTCCGGCCCGCGTGGGCCCGCGATGCTCCCGAGCCGCACCGTCGCCCGCTGCGCCGATTGCGGCACGCTGCTCGCCTCGTTGACCGATGTGCTCGGCCAGTGTCCCAAGTGCAAAGCAGAGCTGCATGCCTGCCAGCAGTGCACCCACTTCGCCCCAGGCCGGCGCTTCGAGTGCACCCAGCCGCTCCAGGAGCGCATCCCCGACAAGCGCGCCCGCAACGCGTGCCACTTCTTTTCGCTGCGCCTCACGGTGGAGCGAGAAACATCAGCAGGGTCGGGGACTCCTCAAGACGTTCGCAGCGCCTTCCACAATCTCTTCAAAAAGTAGCTGGCCCCAACCCCCGACCGTCTATTGTTTCCCCGCGGCTCACTCTCTGTGTATAATTCCCGCATGAATCGCCAAGCAACATTGCAGACTTTCACCGCCCAACGGCGGCCGAGTCGGCTCGGGAGCTGGCTGACGAAAAAGAAACTCGAGGAAGCCCGGCGGCTCTCCCCTGAGACGCGGTTGGCACTGGCGCTCGAGCTCTCCGATCTCTGCCGAGCACTGGCACACGCGTGTTTCAGCAAGCACTGATCGACATCACCCAGCGACTGGATCAAGCACGAGAGCAGAAGCTGATACAGGCGTATGCCCTCGTCGGGGGCTTTGCCGTCTCGGTCTGGGGAACGCCGCGCGCCACGCAGGACATCGACCTGGCCGTCGCCCTCGGCGCGGCTGATCCCAATCGGCTTGCCGGCCAGTTGAAGGCCAGCTATCAGTCAGGCGACCCGGACGATCCTCTTCAAGGGGTGTTTCGTCTGGAAACGCGAATCGGTGAGGAGGCGGTGCCCATCCAGCTGATCGTACTTCGGCCGAAATGGGCGGAGATCGTCTTTCGCCAAGTGGAGAGGGTGAGAGTCTTGGACTGCCAGGTACCGGTGGTGACGTGGCAAGCGCTGGTGCTCTTGAAGCTCTACGCAGGTGGTCCGGTGGATCTGCAGGACGCGCGCGGGATCTTGGCCGTGCGTCAACCCAGCGCCCGAGAGAAAGAGGAGTTAACAGCTCAGGCTGCACACGTGGGCCTCGCCGAGGAGTGCACCGCCCTCCTCACCGTGTTCTCAAAAGGAGCCCTAGAAGGGATGTCGAAGGCCGATCTCCGGGAGAAGTAAGGATCGCCTTTGATTGCGGCGCCGCGTCGACTGGCTGGACGTCCTCTCCATCGAACACCGCAAAGACGTCTATCGCTAGTGCTGAGTCCAGCAAATGACGCCGTATGCCAAGACTGGCAGATGGGGAAGCGTGCGCAGAATCCCCACCCTCCCCGCCAAAAACTAGCATGTCCCATGTTGACTTCCTACTTTATCAATGTTGACTTACAGCATTCGATAATGTAAGATATGCAAGGTTTAGTAGGAGGGACCCAATCCATGGATACTGCCTATGTCACGTCTAAAGGCCAACTCGTGATCCCTGCGCGGTTGCGACGAAGAATTGGGATCAAGCCGGGAACCAGGGTTTGCTTCATCGAGCGCGGGAACGAGATCATTTTTCAGCCGGTCACGAAAGAATACATTCGGAATCTGTGTGGATCGCTGAAGAGCGAGACCTCGGTCACGGCCGAACTGCTCAAGGAGCGGGCGAAGGACAAGGAACGGGAGGAGGGCAAGCTTGCGAAAGTCAGTGCTGGATAGCTACGCCATCCTCGCGTTTCTGTTTCAAGAATCCGGTCATGAAACAGTTGTCGCGTTGTTTGAGAAGGCTGCCGAGGCGGATACCGACCTGCTGATTGCGGCTCCAAACTGGGCCGAGGTCCGGTACATGGTGGAGAGAAAGCTTGGGGCAGCCCAATGGCATGAGACGAGAACTAAACTCCTCGGTCTTCCCATTGAAGTTGTGCCCGTGGACCGTGACTTGGCCGAACTAGCCGGCGAGATCAAAGCCACCCGCAAAATGTCCCTTGCCGACTGCTTCGCCGCCGCGTTGGCAAAGCAAAAGAAACTGGAAATCCATACAGGCGATCCGGAGTTCAAAGCTGTTGAACGAGAAATTAAAGTTTCCTGGCTGGTTTCGTGATAGGCGAGTATAGCTCTGCAGGTATATTGCGCTTGAAAGAGTTCATTTCCCGCTCAGGCGGATGAGAGACTGCTGCCCTTCGACTAAACGTGTATCCCTCTCGGTCCGCTATTGGACCATGTCTTACGGGTGATCTCAATTCAGAGGGGAGCAGGTTCCCATCTCCCAGGACGCGAGAGATTTCTCCTGCTCTTTGGTGAGTTTGTCGATCTGGAACCCCATGCCGATCAGCTTCAGGACAGCTATCAGCGAGTCCTCGACCGTGTGGTTTTGGTCCGAAACCAGCCTGCGATCTCAGCGAGATTTGGCTTATCCACTGTGACGTGTAGCGTGAAGGCTTCGAGCTCAGCGTGGTGGCCGTCAGGCGGTAGCCGTTCCCCTCAAGAAATAGCGCGGCCGTAGCAATGCCTGTCCGTTTGTTCCCATCGATGAAGGGGTGGTTCCGGATGATGCCGTCCATCAGAACGGCGGCTTTGGTCATGAGGTCAGGATAGAATGCAGTGCCACTGAAGCCGGCCTGCGGACGTGCCAGCGCAGACTCTAAGCCGGCGACATCCCGAACTCCGTGCTGCCCGCCCGTTTCTTCGATCAGCCGATCGTGCAGAAACAATACTTGCTCAGGCTCAAGATAGGTCACCGCTTGGCGAGAGCTTCGAGGGCAGGACGGTAGCGTTCGATGAAGGCCGCAACCTGCTTGGCGAACGACTTCTTCGCTTTTTCTTGGACGGCTACGGCCCGGAGGCCAGCCGGGCGCTCACGTTTTTGGACGGCTGATCTTCGGACTTTCATGGAATTCCCTCTCATAGGTCAGCAGGATACTGCAGCAAAACACAAAAGGCCATCTACATGCGGTGGCCTTCTGACTAGCCGATTATGTCAAAACTGGCAGACGGAGAATTCTGCTCCCAATCCCCACCCTCCCCGCCCTCCCCGCCGTGGAGGAGAATCAGTTTCGGGCCAGCCAGCCGCGGACGGCGGGGAAGAAGACCTCCGGACGCTCCACGTACACGAAATGCCCGCTCCCCTCAACCCGCACGAGCGTTGAGCCGGCGATGCCGGCATGGAGCCGGGCCGCCTGGAACGGCGGCGTGAAGACGTCCTCGGCCCCCACCACGATCAAGGTCGGGACGGCGATCTCCTTCAAGCGCGCCGTGGCGTCGAACGTGCGCGCCAGGGCGAAGCAGGTTTCCCGCGCCGCCGCGCGGTAGATCGTGTGGCGGAGCACGCTCTCAGCGAGCTGCTCGTGGCCCCGCGCGAAATTCAGCCAGCCGATCTCCCCGATGTTCCGGCGGAGCCCCTCGTCGGTGGACCAGCCGCCCGGCTCGAACGAGGCGATCATCGCGTCGGTCGCGCCGCGCCGCCGCATATTGGCCCGCAGCTCGTCCCAATAGTCCACGGCCGGGGCCGTGCCGATCAGGATCAGGTGCGAGAGCGAGCCGGGATACCGGACCGCATAGTCGAGCGCGAGAAAGCCGCCGTACGAATGGCCGAGCAGCACCATCCGGCCCAGTCCGAGTCGTTCCCGCAAGGCCTCGGCATCGGCGGTCAAATCGGCATGCGTCCAGCTCTGCTGAAACGGCCCGCTCGAGCGGCCGTTGCCGCGGTGGTCGTAGTAGACGGTGATGTCCTATACTTCCTGTAAAAGCGGCGCGCATAAAAATGGCGTAAGATC
>CAYJUM010000020.1:0-36544 GCA_964373355.1 uncultured Nitrospirales bacterium
CCTGGATGAGTCGGGGGTCGCCGCTGTGGACTAGGGCGGTCAGCAGCGTGTAGAGCTCGGGTTCCTGTCGCGCCGTCGCCAGGACGCGCTCCAGCGCCGGATCGACCGAATCGGCGCGCAGGGAGGGCTCGTCGGGGTCTCGGAGCAGGTCGAGCAGCGCCGGATCGCCGAACAGCCAGGGGACGGGAATGTCGAGGGCTCCCGCCACGGCCTCCAGCAGCGAAAGGGAAGGCTCCTGAGTCCCGGCCTCGAGCGCCTCGAGTGTCTGGGCCGACAGGCCGGTCTTCGCGGCGAGCCCGTCCACCGAGAGCTTGCGCACCAGGCGCCAGGCTTGGATATGGGAGCCGATGGCCATGTGCTCTCTGAGCGGCCGGCAGAAATGGTGCCGAGGGACAGAATCGAACTGTCGACACCAGCCTTTTCAGGGCTGTGCTCTGCCAACTGAGCTACCTCGGCACGGGCGCCACATTAACAAGCGTGTTTCTGACCTGTCAATACTGGTGGAATGACTCTCTCGCTTTTTCCCCCACAGATCGCGGATGCTCGTAGACCCACGTTCACCTAGACCTTACCGGGGTGATCCAATCGGCATCGCGAATGGCGAGGCGAGGGTACCGTGTTGCCGAATCGTCGCGGTCTGCTGCAAGCGGACGGCGAGCACTGTTCGAAGTTCCGTTCAAGCCTAGCTCCGGACGGAACAAGTTGCGCAGCCGAGCAGAAATGAGACTTACCGCGGTCGAGCCGTAGCCTCTGAGCAGGGCCGATGGGATCACCCCATTGCGCATACCTAACGGTCGCAGAGCGCCGCGACCCCCCACCCTTTTCTTGACGCAGTTCTCCGCCGCGGAGTATTCTCAATCGTCCCTGCAGAGCGAGACGCACAGGAAAGGCAGTGATGGACAATCAGGCCACCGTTCCAGACATGCAAGCCAGCGAGACGGCGCCCAAGACGCCGAAGGACTACGTCGCCGAGCTCGTGGCGCGCGCCCGGGCCGCGGCCCGCCCGCTCAGCATTCTCTCCACGACGGTCAAGGACCAGGCGCTGGGAGCGATGGCCGAGGGCCTGCTGGCCAGAACCGAGGAAATCCTTGCCGCCAACGAAGCAGATCTCGACGCGTTCCGCAAGCTCGGGAAGGGCAAACGGGATGAGGCCTTTGCGGACCGGCTCCGCCTGACCCCCGCGCGGATCGCCGAGATGGCCGAGGGGATCCGGCAGATCGTGAAGCTGCCGGACCCGGTCGGCCAGGCCGTGAAGATGTGGCATCGCCCCAATGGGATGCGGGTCGGCAAAGTCCGAGTCCCCATCGGCGTGATCGGCATCATCTATGAGTCGCGCCCCAACGTGACGGCCGATTCGGCCGCGCTGTGTCTTAAGTCCGGCAACGTCTGCATTCTTCGGGGCGGCTCCGAAGCCGTCCGCTCCAATACGGTCCTGGCCACGATTCTGGCCGAGGCGGCCCAGAAGGCAGGCGTACCGGCCGGCGCCATCACGTTCATCGACCGCACGGACAAAGAGGTGGTGCAGGAGCTGCTCAAACAGGACGGCTTCGTGGATCTCATCATTCCCCGCGGCGGGGAGGCGCTGATGCGGACGGTGACGGAGCAATCGCGCATCCCGGTCATCAAACATGACAAGGGCGTGTGTCATCTATTCGTGGACGGGGATGCGGACCTCGCCATGGCCCAACGCATCTGTCTGAACGCCAAGGTCCAGCGGCCGTCGACCTGTAATGCGCTGGAGACCCTGCTCGTGCACCAGAGCGTGGCGCGTGCCTTTCTGCCGGACCTGATCGCCCGGTTGACCGAGGCCGGCGTGGAGGTCCGCGGCTGTCCGAGGACCTGCCAGATCGTCCCCGCAGTCAAGCCGGCCGCGGACGAGGATTACGGCAAGGAATTCCTGGCCCTGATCCTGGCGGTCAAAGTGGTCAAGGATATGGACGCCGCCATGGAGCACATCGCCACCTACGGCTCGGCGCATACCGAGGCCATCGTGACGCAGGACTACACGCGTGCCCTGCGCTTCCTCAGAGAAGTGGATGCCAGCGCGGTGCTGGTCAATGCCTCGACGCGCCTGAACGACGGCTATCAATTCGGCTTGGGGGCGGAGATCGGCATCAGCACCACCCGCATCCACGCCCGGGGCCCGATGGGCCTGGAGGAGCTCACCTCGACCAAGTATGTCGTCTTCGGTAGCGGCCAGATTAGAGAATGATAAATGTAAAATGAAAAATGCAAAAGTGAACGCCGTGCTCATTTCTCATTTTGCATTTCTCATTTTGCATTGACGTGGACCCCGCGTTTCGCTCCGTTCTTCAGCGCCCCGGTAACATTAGCTTTCCCGACAACGTACGGCTCCTTGCCGATTGTGCCGACGGCGGCCGCGTGATCCGCCAGCCGACCGGACATCTCGTCTTCTTTCGCCCAGATGGCCGGCGCATGCTGATGACTGACCCGGGCGGCCATCCGTTGCATGAGTGTGCATGGAACGCATCGGCCGGCCGGGTGACATTGCGGCTCGCGCGCGTGCGTCTGGAATGGGGCCAGTGGGTCGGCCTCAGGCCGGGGGCCCTGACCTCCTCCACGACCCTGGACCTGTCCCGGAAGCCCGGGTGGGAGCGCCTGCGCCCCGAAGACCTGCGCCGCATGGCCGCCCAATCGCTGAGAGTCCCGATCGAAGAGGTCCGCTTTTTCTACGGAGACGAGGACCTGTCGATCGATGCGCGCGGGCAGGCGAGCATCCGGCATCGAAAGGATGCGCTGTACGTGCTGGAGGATGGGACGTTCGACCATGCCCGGTTCATGGCCTGTCTGGGGGCCATGCATTGGGAGCAGGTCGATTTTCTGCCGGTGGTGGAACTGTTCCAGTCCCTGCTGCCGGGCACGGGCACTGCCGTGTTCGAGTTGATCCGTGGGCTGTACGACGATCAGAACCAGGAGCACCCCCGGCCGCTCCGCTACCGCGGGATTCCCACCTATCCTTCCGAGGCCGCCTTTCGGCTCTTCAGCGCGTTCTTCCGGCCGCAGGCGCCCGACGGGAGTGATCCCTTTCCATTGTTCATGAACCCCGCGCGGGCGCACGAGGTGACCTGGCTTCCGGCGCCGGAACCGCCGTGCCGGTACTTCGAGCCTCACGGGAATGTCTGCGTCACGGTCCAAGCTGGGTCGGTCCGGCGGCTGACCCTCGGAAGCGATCCGACCGGCCTCTCCTACGTGACGCCAGATCGGCGCGGGTTCGTGCCGGGCGGCCGGAGTGTGTCGCGCGAGGCCGACACCTTGCGGCTCAAGGACGGCAAGCGGATGAGCACGGTCCCGATCCAGCCCGCATGGGGGTTGTCGTCGGCGGCTCAGCCGGCCCCGCCGGCGGGGAGTGCTCCGTTCGAATGGCGGGACTTCTTCGAGGGCGAACCTCCGGCGGTCGAACCGGCCCGGGCGTATGGCGCCGTGCTGCTCTACCCCGACGATGACCGCGAGATTGCCGAAGCCGCCAGCCAGCCATTCGTCGCCGATGCCCTGCAGGACCTGATCGAGCAGGTTGCTGATCTCGCGCGCGTCGTGCAGCACGCCCGCGAGGTGCTCATCGACGGCTTCGATGCGGTCTTCAGCGGCTGCATCCAGCCGGATCAGCCCCGAGGCTACACGGTCCTGTATTCCCGGCCGGAGTATGCCCAAAAGCAATCGCAGCTGCTCTGGAGTCAGTTGGCGCGGGAACAGCGGTGGGACCGGATGCGACGCATCAAGCTGGTGCCGGAAGGCACCCATCGTCCGGCGGCCTACGCCCGGCAGTACGATCTCGTCTATCAGTGGATCCCGTTCGCCGCGTACAGTCCGCCGGATCGGCCGCGCGCCCTGATCCAAGCGCTCTCCGAGGCGCTTGGTCCCTCCGCCGTGGGCTTTGTCGCGGGTCACGCGGGGCTGGCACCGCTATTCGAGACCCAGCGCCTCCGGATCATCCGGTCGGATCCCGTGGACGGGCTTCCGCCGTTCCGCATGCACCTGAGCATCCTGCCGAAAGCCCGCCTGAAGCCGGGTCTGACGCTGTTCCAGGTCCGAAGAGTCTGAACCGTCGCGAGCTTGACAGCATCGCGGAGATCTCAGTAAGATAGGCTACCTTTAATGCTCATCCCGTGAGGTGAGCAAGGAGACGGTGATGTGGTACGTTCCGGGCCGTCGAGACCTGTGACCTTCTCGCCTTCTTCCGGCGAGAAGGTTTTTTTATGCCTACATCAGTCCAAGAGTCGAAAGTCCGAAGGTCAAAAGTCTCCCTGGCGACTTTAAGACTTTCCGACTTTCACGCGTGTGACGATTTCCGTGGCTGAGAAACAAGAAAAGCTGGTGATGGATGCAAGTGAGGTGGGCCGGGCCCTGAGTCGCATCGCCCATGAGATCTTGGAGCGGCACAAGGGCGCCAAAGAGCTTGCCCTGGTCGGCATCAGGACCGGCGGGGTCTACCTGGCGCACCGGCTCGCGCGGCGCATCCGGGACATCGAAGGGGCGGACGTTCCGATCGGCGAGCTGGACATTACCTTGTACCGTGACGACCTGTCGCTGCGGAAAGAGCAGCCCGTGCTCAAGAAGACCCAGATCCCGTTCAATATCTCGGGCCTCAGCGTGGTGCTGGTGGACGACGTGCTCTTTACGGGGCGGACGATCCGGGCGGCCATGGATGGATTGATCGATTTCGGCCGGCCGGCCGAAATCGAGCTCGCCGTGCTCGTGGACCGCGGGCACCGGCAGCTGCCGATCAAGGCCAATTACATCGGCAAGAATATCCCCACGTCCCGGGAAGAGATCGTGCGGGTCTGTCTGGAAGAGGAAGGGGAGGAGGACCGGGTGGTCCTCGTGAAGGCATGAGGCGGAGGTGCCCATGAGCCTCAAACGCAAGGACCTGGTCAGCATCACGTCCCTGGCGCCTGACGAGATCGGGCTCATCCTCGAGACCGCGGACTCGTTCAAGGAAGTGAGCGGGCGCGAGATCAAGAAGGTGCCGGCCCTGCGCGGCAAGACCGTGGTGAATTTCTTCTTCGAGCCCAGCACGCGGACTCGCACCTCGTTTGAGCTGGCGGCCAAACGGTTGAGCGCCGACGTGATCAACTTTTCGCCGTCGTCCAGCAGCGTGGTCAAGGGGGAGACGCTCCTCGATACCGCACGGAACATCGAGGCCATGCAGGCCGACATCATCGTGCTGCGCCATCCGGCGGCGGGCGCGGCCGCCACGCTCGCCAAGGGCGTGAAATCGTCCGTCATCAACGCGGGGGACGGCTGGCACGAACATCCCTCGCAGGCGCTCCTGGACCTGTATACGCTGCGCGAGAAAAAACTGGCGTTCAAAGGCCTGCGCGTGGCGATCGTGGGCGACATCGCCCACAGCCGGGTGGCCCGCTCCAACATTTTCGCGCTGACGAAGCTCGGGGCCGAGGTGCGCGTGGTGGGCCCGCCCACGATGATTCCGGCGCAACTGGAGCGCTGCGGCGTGCGCATCTATTACGACTTCGACGAGGCGGTCCGGGGCGTGGACGTCATCATGATGCTGCGGCTGCAGCTCGAGCGGCAGGGCAAGGCCCTCTTCCCGACGATCCGGGAATATGCGCGGCTCTATGGATTGACGGCGGAGCGGGTGAAGCTGGCAGACCCCGGCGTGCTGGTTATGCATCCGGGTCCCATCAACCGCGGCGTGGAGATCGCGCCGGAAGTGGCGGACAGCTTCTCATCCGTGATCCTGGACCAGGTCGCCAATGGCGTGGCCGTGCGGATGGCGATCCTGTACCTGCTCTCTGGAGCAGGGAATTGAATTATGTACTGATTTGCTGATTTGTTGATTGAGGGATTGAAGGAAGCAATCACAGAATGAATCAATCACCCACTCATCAAATTCTGATTACGGGCGGCCGCGTCCTCGACCCGGGCCGATTCAACGGTCCGGGGGACGTGCTCATCGAGGACGGACAGATCGCAGCGGTCGGCAAGAATCCGGCCGGGCAGGGGAAGACCTCCACGGTCATCGACGCGAAGGGAAAGCTCGTCCTCCCGGGCTTTGTGGACCTGCACGTGCACCTGCGCGAGCCCGGTTTCGAGCACAAGGAGACGATCAAGACCGGGACCGCCTCGGCGGTAGCCGGCGGGTTTACGTCGGTCTGCTGTATGCCGAACACCAGCCCGGTCAACGACAACCAGTCGGTCACCGAGTTCATCCTGGAGCAGGCGCGGGCGGCCGGCAATTGCCATGTCTTTCCGGTCGGCGCGATCACGAAGGGCTCGGAGGGGAAAGAGCTGGCCGAGATCGGCGATCTCCGGCGGGCCGGGTGCGTGGCCATTTCCGATGACGGCCGGCCAGTGATGAACAGCCTGGTGATGCGGCGCGCCATGGAGTATGCGCGGGCCTTCGATCTGCCCGTCATCGATCACTGCGAGGACCTGCATCTGTCCGAGGGCGGGTGCATGAATGAGGGGCTCATCTCCACCGAGCTGGGCCTGCCCGGTATTCCGGCCGCGGCGGAAGAGGTGATGGTGGCCCGCAACCTCGCGTTGGCCGAGCTCACCGGCGCGCGGCTGCATCTCGCGCATATCAGCACGGCGGGCTCGGTGCGGCTGGTCCGCGAGGCGAAGTCCCGGGGGCTGAAGGTCACGGCGGAGGCCTGCCCGCATCACTTCTCGCTGACCGAAGAGGCGGTGCAGGACTACAACACTCACGCCAAGATGAATCCCCCGCTGCGGACGTGGAAGGATGTGCAGGCGGTAAAGGACGGGCTCCGAGACGGCACGATCGACGTCATCGCCACGGACCATGCGCCGCACGCGACGCAGGAGAAGCAGCTGGAGTTCGACGCCGCGCCCTTCGGAGTCGTCGGGTTGGAAACCGCCTGGGCATTGACCCTGGCCTTGGTCGAAGAGGGCGTATTGTCCCTGGAGGCCGCGGTGGAGAAGTTGACCGCCGCGCCGGCCCGCGCGTTCGGCCTAGCCAAGGGCACACTGGCCGTCGGCGCGGACGCCGACGTGGTCATCGTGGACCTGGATGCCGCCTGGGTCGTGGAGCCCGCGCGGTTCCGGACGATGGGCCGCAACACGCCGTTCGCCGGATGGAAGGTCAAAGGCCGCGTGACGCAGACGATCGTGTCCGGCCGTCTGGTCTATGAATCGGCCGCCTAAAGACGGCATGGCCCCGGTGGTCTTCGCGACACTCGAGCTGCTGGCGTTGGCGGTCTGGACGGGCGGCTTGATCGTGATCATCGCGGTCGTGATTCCTGCAGTGTTCAACTCGCTGGGGATGGAACCCGGCGGCCGGTTCCTGACCCGCCTCTTCAAGGGGTATGATCGGGTGGTCATGGCCGCCATCGCCGTGCTCGTCCTCATCGCGATGCTGCGCCTGTGGCTCCGGGAGGACGGGGTCCCGATTCCCGGCGTCGAGCTGCTCGTGCTGGGCACGATGATCGTGATTGCCGCGGGCATCGGGTTCATCTGGGGACCCGAAACCGTCGTGTTACAGGAGCGCGCCTTTGCGGCGCAGCGCGAGGTGGAGAAGAAGGAGGCCCTGGAGGCCTTTTTCAGAACCCATTCGCTGGTCCGCGGTTTCTACATCCTGAATCTCGGTCTGGGGATCGCGCTGACAGCCATAAAGCTCAAGAATTTGATGAAATCACGACCGAAACACGCTCATGAAACAAGCCATCCTGGCATTAGCTGACGGCACCGTCTTTCACGGCCGCGCCCTCGGGCTGGAGGGGGAGACCGTGGGAGAGGTCGTATTCAACACGGCGATGACCGGGTATCAGGAGATCCTGACCGACCCGTCCTATAAAGGGCAGATCGTGTTGATGACCTGTCCCCACATCGGCAATTACGGGGTGAGCGCGGAGGATGTCGAATCGCGGCAGGTCTGGGCGGAGGGCTTCGTCGTCAAGGAATCGAGCCGGACGCCCAGCAACTGGCGGGCCGAGCGGTCCCTGAACGACTATCTCGTCCACCACCGCACGGTGGGGATCGAAGCGATTGACACCCGCGCGCTGACCAGGCATCTGCGGGAGGCCGGCTCGCAGCAGGGCGTGATCTCCCATATCGACCTCGACCCTGCTCGCGCCGTGGAGAAGGCCCGAACGGCCCCGAGCATCATCGGCCGGGATCTCGTGGCCGAGGTCACCTGCCAGGACCGGTACGACTGGACGGAAGGGTCCGGAAGCTGGGCGCCGGACCGGTGGGCCGCCGACCGGCAGGCGGCCGGGAAACAGTTCCGCGTCGTCGCGTATGATTTCGGCATCAAGCGCAATATTCTCCGGCGGCTGGTGGACACCGGCTGCGAGGTAACGGTGGTGCCGGCCCGGACGCCGGCCGAGACGGTCAAGGCGCTCGAGCCGGACGGCATTCTGCTGTCGAATGGTCCCGGCGACCCGGAGGGCGTGCCCTACGCGATCGAGGCGGTGCGTCGGCTGATCGGGTACCGGCCGATCCTGGGCATCTGCCTGGGCCATCAGATCCTGGGCCTGGCGATGGGCTTGCGGACCTACAAATTGAAATTCGGTCACCATGCCGCGAACCATCCGGTGATGGACCTTCGCACAGGCTCGGTCCAAATCACGTCGCAAAATCACAATTTCGCCGTGGAGGCTCCCCAGCCCAATCAGGCCGACCTCAAGGACCGGGCGGTCCTGCAGACGCCGTACGGTCCGGTGGCGGTGAGCCACCTGAGCCTCAACGATTTTTCCGTGGAGGGCTTGCAGGCGTTGGAGCAGCCGGTGTTGTCGGTCCAGTACCATCCTGAAGCGTCGCCAGGCCCTCACGACTCGGCCTACCTGTTTCCACGCTTCCTCGAACTTATGGAGCGCAGTCATGCCTAACGGTCAGTCCTGCTGGAGAGTGTGCCTCCTCGGGGTCGCCGCGCTGTTGTCGGGCTGCATCTCGATCTCGCTCGTGCCCAGCCCCGGCCCGCTCAAGGAAGAACGGCTCAGCGGCACGGGCGACGACAAGATCCTGATCCTGGAGCTGTCGGGCGTGATCAGTTCCGCCGAGGAGTCCGGCATGATGACGGAGCGCCCGAGCATGGTGGCGCGCGTGAAGGAGGAGCTGACCCGTGCGGCGCAGGATCCGAACATCAAAGCCATGGTGATCCGGATCAACAGCCCGGGCGGGACCGTGACGGCCTCCGACGTGCTTCACCACGAGATCATGAAGTTCAAGGAGCGGCGGAAGATCCCGGTGGTGGCGTCCATCATGGACGTGGGCGCCTCCGGCGGCTACTACGTGGCGGTGGCGGCGGACCGGATCATGGCCCATCCCTCCACCGTCACGGGCAGCGTCGGGGTCATCATGCTCACGATCAATGCGCGCGGGCTGCTGGAGAAAATCGGCGTCGAGACCAATGCCGTCACCTCCGGCCCCAGGAAGGACATGGGCTCGCCCTTCAGGCCGATGACCGAGGAGGAGCGCCGGATCTTCCAGGGCGTCATCGATTTTTTCTACGAGCGGTTCCTGACCGTCGTCCGCGACGGGCGCAAGAACTTGAGCGCGGAGCAGGTCCGCAAGCTCGCGGACGGCCGGATCTATTCTGGAGAGCAGGCGAAGGCGCTTGGATTGGTGGATGAGGTCGGCTATCTCGACGACGCGATCGAGGCCGCCAAGCGCGAAGCCAAGCTGGAGGAGGGCCGCGTCGTGGCCTACCGGCGGCCCGGGGAGTACCGCAACAACATTTACTCCTCGTTCAACGGAGGAGGGTGGACGCTGCCCGCGCCCATCGACTTCTCGCTCATGAACATGATCCGCGGCGGCACACCGCAGTTCATGTACCTGTGGATGCCATGATGCTCCTGCCTCGCGTGATCGGAGTCGCACTGGTCCTCGCGCTGGGCGGGGGAGTCGCGGGCTGCTACAAGGCGCCGGGCACCGCGCGCGATCAATTGATCTTCATCTCGGAGGAGAAAGAGATCGCCATGGGAGTCAAGGCCTTCCGGGAAGTCCTGAGGGGCTCCCGCTTGAACGAGAACCCCGAGATCAATGAACTGGTCAACCGGGTCGGGCAGCGGATCGCCGCGGCCGCCAACAAGCCGGAGTACCACTGGGAGTTTGCCGTGATCCAGGACGACCGCATGATCAACGCTTTTGCCCTGCCGGGGGGCAAGGTCGCCGTCTTCACCGGGCTGCTGAAGTACACCCAGAACGAGGCGGGGCTGGCGACGGTCATGGGCCATGAGGTGGCGCATGCGCTGCAGCGACACGGCGCCGAGCGGGTCAGCCGGAGCATTCTGGAGCAGATCGCGCAGTTGGGCGCGATGGCCGGCGCCGCGAGCGGCGCGGTGGACCCCGGCGTGGTGCAGGGCATCCAGAACGCCTACGGCGTCGGCGTGTCGCTGCCCTTCAACCGCCGGCAGGAGTCCGAGGCGGACCAGATCGGGCTCACGTTGATGGCCAAGGCGGGGTATGACCCGCACGAGGCCGTGCCGTTCTGGGAGCGGATGAGCGGCTGTCCGCGGAACATGATCGGCAAATTGTGCTTCCGGTCGGCCGCCGCGATTCCCGAATTCCTGTCCACCCACCCGTCGGACGAGACCCGGATCAGGCAGATTGAATATTGGATTCCGCAGGCCCTGCAGTATTACCGACCGGCGCAGACGGCTACGCCGACGGCGCCGGCCAAGCCCTACCGTCCGGAGATCGGCCCCATGCCTCTGGGCTACTGATCGCCGGCTTGGAACGGACGTGCCACGACGCACCGACATCACAAGTATCCTGCTGATCGGATCCGGGCCGATCGTGATCGGCCAGGCCTGCGAGTTCGACTATTCCGGGACCCAGGCCTGCCGCGCCCTGAAGGAAGAGGGCTACCGGGTCGTGCTCATCAACAGCAATCCCGCGACCATCATGACCGACCCGCAATTCGCCGATCGCACCTACATCGAGCCGATCACGCCGGACGTTGTCGAGCGCGTCATCGAGCGCGAGCGCCCCGATGCGCTCCTGCCCACGATGGGAGGGCAGACGGCGTTGAACACGGCGATGGAGCTCGCGAAGCGGGGGACGCTCGCCAAGTACGGGGTGCAGTTGATCGGCGCGTCGGCGGACGCGATCCACAAGGCCGAGAACCGCGACGCGTTCCGGCAGGCCATGTGGCGCATCGGGCTGAAGGTCCCGAGCAGCGGCATCGCCCGCAGCCTGCCCGAGGCGCAGGAAGTGGTCCTGGCCATCGATTTTCCGGTCATCATCCGGCCCTCGTTCACGCTGGGCGGCACCGGCGGGAACATCGCGTACAACCGGGAAGAGTTCGAGCGGTTCGTGGAATGGGGCCTCGCCGCGAGCCCGGTCGGGGAGATCCTGATCGAGCGGTCGTTGATCGGCTGGAAGGAGTTCGAGCTCGAGGTGATGCGCGATCTCCACGATAACGTCGTGATCGTGTGTCCGATCGAGAATTTCGACCCCATGGGGGTGCACACCGGCGACAGCATCACCGTGGCGCCGGCCATGACCTTGACCGACAAGGAATACCAGCAGATGCGCGACGCCGCGATCCGGATCATCCGGGAGATCGGCGTGGACACCGGCGGGTCCAACATCCAGTTTGCGGTGGATCCGGCGACCGGCGAGCTCATGGTGATCGAGATGAACCCCCGGGTGTCCCGCAGCTCGGCCCTGGCCTCCAAGGCGACCGGGTTCCCCATCGCGAAGATCGCGGCCAAGCTGGCCGTGGGCTACACGCTGGATGAGATCACGAACGACATCACGCGGGTCACCAAGGCCGCCTTCGAGCCGACGATCGACTACGTGGTGGTGAAGATTCCCCGGTTCGCCTTCGAGAAATTCCCGGGCGCCGACCCGACCCTGACCACGCAGATGAAGTCGGTCGGGGAGGCCATGGCGATCGGCCGGACCTTCAAGGAAGCGCTCCAGAAGGCGGTCCGCTCCCTGGAGGTGGACCGTCCGGGCCTGGTCTCCTTGCATGGACTGGACCGGGGACTCGCGCACGGGGCCGACCGCGAGGCGACCGTGGACCGGATCCGGGATGCCCTGCGGGCTCCGCATCCGGACCGGCTCTGGCATCTCGCGGATGCGATGCGGGCCGGAATGACGACCGCCGAGCTGGTCGCGCTCACCCGGATCGATCCCTGGTTCCTGGAGCAGCTCAGGGAGCTCGTGGCGTTCGAGCAGCGGCTCCTCGAAGCCCGCGATCAGCCATCAGCCATCAGCCATCAGTGCTTGACGGAGGCGAAGCAGCTCGGTTTCTCCGACGCGCGCCTCGGCCGGCTCATCGGCCTGGATGCCGCCGCAGTCCGCCGGCTGCGCGCCGCGGCCGCGATCCGCGCCACGTACAAGCGCGTCGACACCTGCGCCGCCGAGTTCGAGGCCCACACGCCCTATCTCTACTCGACCTATGAGCAGACCTGCGAGGCCCGGCCGACGGACCGCCGCAAGGTGGTCATCCTCGGGGGCGGGCCGAACCGCATCGGGCAGGGTATCGAGTTCGACTATTGTTGTGTGCACGCGGCCCTCGCGCTGCGGGAGGAAGGGATCGAGACCATTATGGTCAATTGCAACCCGGAGACCGTCAGCACTGATTACGACGTCTCCGACCGGCTGTATTTCGAGCCCCTCACCGAGGAGGATGTGCTGAACATCGTGGAGTGCGAGAAGCCCGTCGGCGTCGTGGTGCAATTCGGCGGGCAGACCCCGTTGAAGCTTGCCCTGCCCCTGGAGCGCGCCGGCGTGCCCATGCTGGGGACCAGTCCGGACGCCATTGATCGCGCCGAGGACCGGGAACGGTTCCGGGACCTCTTGGAGCGCCTCGGCCTGCGGCAGGCGGAGAGCGGCGTAGCGCGTTCCGTGCCGGAGGCGATCCAGGTCGCCGAGACGATCAAGTACCCGGTGATGGTGCGCCCCTCCTACGTGCTGGGCGGACGGGCCATGGAGATCATCTACGACGAGCCGAGCCTGCGAGCCTATGCGGCGCGGGCGTTCGAGGCGTCCCCCGATCACCCCATTTTGATCGACAAGTATCTCGAGGACGCGGTCGAGGTGGATGTGGACGCCATCTCCGACGGGCGCGACGTGGTGGTGGCCGGGATCATGGAGCACATCGAGGAGGCGGGGGTGCATTCGGGGGACTCGGCGTGTTCGCTGCCGCCGTATTCGCTCCCGCCGTCCGTGCTGGAGGAGATCGAGCGGCAATCCATGGCCCTGGCCAAGGAGCTGAAGGTCATCGGGTTGATGAACGTCCAGTATGCGGTGCAGGACGGGACGGTGTTCGTGCTGGAGGTCAATCCGCGCGGGTCCCGGACGGTGCCGTTCGTCTGCAAGGCGATCGGCGTGCCGCTGGCGAAGCTCGCGATGAAGGTGATGGTCGGCCGGACCCTGGCGGACCTCGGATTCACGGCGCCCAGACGCATCGCGCACGTCGCCGTGAAGGAGGCGGTCTTTCCCTTTACGAAGTTCCCGGGCGTGGACGTGATCCTCGGTCCCGAAATGCGGTCCACCGGTGAAGTGATGGGGATTGATGCCGACTTCGGCTGGGCCTTCGCCAAATCGCAATCCGCGGCCGGCGTGTCCCTGCCGACCGGAGGGACGGTCTTCATCAGCGTCAAGGACGGCGACAAGCCAGCCGCCCTTGAGGTGGCGCGCCGGTTGCACCGCCTGGGCTTCGCCCTCGAAGCGACCCGCGGGACCGCCGCCTACCTTGCCGAGCACGGGCTCCCGGTCGAGGCCGTCAACAAAGTGCAGGAGGGGCGCCCGCACATCGTGGACCACATCAAGAACGGCGCCATCTGCCTGGTGGTCAATACCGTGGGCAGCAAATCATCGCAGGTGGACTCGGCTTCCATCCGGCGCGAGGCGCTGCAGCGCGGGCTTCCGTATTTCACCACGATGCCGGGGGCCAAGGCGGCGGCCATGGGGATCGAGGCCACGCTCCGGAGCGGCCTGACGATCCGCACCCTGCAGGAGTACCACAGCCACAGCGTCATAGGTGATTCGTGATTGAGTGATTGAAGAGCATCGCACTGATCGAATCACGAATCACGTCCTAGAGGCAAGACGATGCCGACACCGATCACGAAGAAGGGATACGAAGCGCTCAAGGCGGAGCTCGAGCGGCTTCGCAAGGTGGAACGGCCGAAGGTGATCGAGGCGATCGCCGAGGCCCGCTCCCACGGCGACCTCAGCGAGAACGCCGAGTACGACGCCGCGAAGGAGCGGCAGGGCTTCATCGAAGCCCGCATGAACGAGCTGGAGCGGAAGCTCGCCGACGCGCGGATCATCGACACCGCCGGTTTGAACAGCGAGACCGTCGTGTTCGGGGCCACGGTCGTGCTGTTCGACGTCCAATCCCAGCAGCGGAAGGAATACACGCTGGTCGGGCAGGACGAAGCCGATCTCAAGAACGGCAAGATCTCGGTGCAGTCCCCGGTGGGCAAGGCGCTCATCGGGCACCGGATCGGCGATCAGGTCGAGGTCGTCACTCCCGCCCGCACGGTCGAGTATGTGATCCGCGAGATCCGCTATAAAGAATTGTAGAACTTCGATTTGGTGATTTGGCGATTGAGACCCTCATCCCGATTGACCCACTCACCAGATCACCAAATCTTCAATCACGAGATTCTTCAAAACCATGCCTGCCGCGATTTCCGTCGTCACGCTGCTCACCGACTTCGGCGACCGCGATTATTTCGTCGCCAGCATGAAGGGCGTGATCCTGAACATCAACCCGCACGTGCGGCTCGTCGATATCTCCCATCGGGTGATCCCGCAGGATGTCGAGGAGGCCGCCTACCTGATGCGGTCCTGCTACCGGTACTTCCCGGACGGCACCGTGCACGTCGCCGTCGTCGATCCCGGGGTCGGGACGGCGCGCCGGGCGTTGCTGGTCACCTCGCCGCGGTATTTCTTCCTGGCGCCGGACAACGGATTATTGACGTTCGTCTTCCGGGACGAAGTCGGAGTGGAGGTGCGGGCGATCGAGAACCGGCAGTATCGTCTCGACTCGGAGGGCGCGACCTTCGACGGCCGGGATCTGTTCGCGCCGTCCGCCGCCTGGCTCACGAAAGGACAGCCGCCCGGCAGCTATGGGCCCCTGATCCGGGACTATGTCACGCTGCCCATCCGCGAGCCTGAATGGCACGGCGATGTCCTGTCCGGACGCGTGGCCTATGTGGATCACTTCGGCAATCTGATCACCGACATCACGCCGATGCACCTTAAGGAGCTTCGCGGGAAGACCCGGCGCTCCGACGTCCGGGTGCGTCTGGCCGGCGTCATGATCGAGGCGCTGGCCGCTTCCTACGCGGAGGGCCGTGCGGATGGCCCGTCGGCGCTCATCAACAGCAACGGGCAGCTTGAGGTCTTCGTCAAAGACGGGAGCGCCGCCGACCTGCTGAAAGCCGGCCGCGGCGAGCGGGTCGATATTGCCTAATCGCCTGCCGCTTTCGCCCCAGACCCCTCCCGCCTGACGCCTCACGGTTTCTCGACCGCACGCCGCTTGTCGAGGTACTCCTGGACCGCCGTGACGAAGGCGGCGTGGCTCCACGTCAGCGGCGAGACCGACAGGGGCGCATGGCTCTCGGGATGGATCTGCTCGGCCATCACGCCGGACGGCAGGCCGTGGCTGACGCACCAGTCGAAGACCGGGACGACGGCGGTGAGGTCCTCCCTGGTCCGGGCGGTCGCGATCAGCCACTGCGCCAGCCAGAGCGTGCAGACGAACCACGGGTTTCCCGGGACTTTCTGTAGATCATGGCTCTGCTGGTGATACGAGTCTCCCTCGTACCGCGCCAGGCCCCCGACTGGAGTCTTGACCCACAGACGATCCCGGACCGTCTCCATGGTGCGGACGATGCGCGGATCGTCCGGCGGGAACATCCCGAAATACCAGAGACCGTAGAGCGAGGAGTCCAGCGTTCCATCGACCTCCCATTCGCCATTCCGCCGATTCGCCATCCGCACGAACCGGCCAAGGTCCGGCCGGTACAGCACCGCCTCCGCGCCCGCTTTGACCCGTGATGCGGCCGCGCGGTACTGGCGGCTCGCCGCGGTCTCGCCGAAGGCCAGCGCGAACCTGGAAGCCGCCTGCAGGCCGGCCCAGACCGAGGCGGTGGTAAAGGCCAGCACGCCGCGCCGTTCCTCCCACAGATCGTAGGACGGCTGGGGGAGTCCGCTGTCAGGGTCGCGGTAGGCGAGCAGGAACTCTGCGGCCCGGATGATCAACGGACGGTACAAGGGCTTGATGAACTCGATGTCCTTCCATTTCTCGAAGTGCGCCCAGAGGGCCCACAGGACCAGCGCGGTCTCATCCTCCTGGATCGGCAAGTCCTTCCGGCCCTCGCGCACCCACGGATGCCAGCTCGACGCGAAGGTGCCGTCGGGGTTGTATTTGTGCAGAAGGTAACCCTCCTTGGCGATGACCTCACGGCAGAAGGTGAAGAACGGACGGGTCACGTCCAGGTAGCCGGCCTGGTCCAGCGCATAGGCGACCAGCGCCCCGTCGCGCGGCCACATGTAGGAATAGGTGTCCCGGACCGCCGAGGTGATGTCCGAGTCGTTCGCGGCGATGATCGCTCCGCCGTCGTCGATCTGCGTCCGGATGATCAGCAGGCTCAGGGAGTAGAGCCGCCGGACTTTGGCCGGGAGATCGGCGAAGTCCGGCTGGTGCGTGTCGAGCCACAGGTGCCAGTACGCCGCGGTCCGCTCGAGGAACGTCCAGGGCCCGCGACGGCGGACCGCCCGGTTAAGCCGCGTCACCTCCTCGAAGTCCTCCCCGGCGGCAATCCAATAATAGGCCGTCTTCGAGGCATGACCCGGGACGATCAGCTGGACGGCGACCGTGGAATCGACCGACCCTTGCGCGATCGGGTTGCCGGACAGCACGCCGTCCTCCGCATCCTTCCAGGTTCCCAAGAGATTGCCGAATCCCTTGTGACCGCACGCCCACTGCTGGACCCCGATATGCCAACCGGGGACGGTATTCACGGCGTCCTCCGGCCGCGTCCCGGGCGTGGCGGCGTTGATCAGAAACCAGCGCGGTCCTTTATAGTGGTAGACCGCCCGGCGATCCGGCTCGTAATAAGCGGTGTCCCCGACATCGTGGCCCGAGATGAAAAAGTCCTGATGAAAAAACAGCCGCACCTCTCGTTCCTGGCCCGACTCGTTGCTGACGTCGATGCGGCGGACATACAGATTCTCGTGAAAATCGACGGCGTCCTGGAACCGGAGAGTGAGTTGGAGCTCCGGATGGGACAACTCGATGTCCGCCACGAGGGTCTCATCGCTGTAACGGGCGCGGCGGGACCAGGCTTCATCACCCAGCCAGGCGAAGCGTCCTCCGGCCCAGACGCCGCATTGAAACCGATGGCCGGCCGAATGATTCTCCAAGCCGACATGCGGCCAATAGATATCGCGGATCTGGCAGGAGCGATCGAAGGTGATGAGGAAGGAACCGTTGCCGAGCGGAAGATCTCGTGGCATGCAAGGCAGGCGGCCTTCGGCTCCCGGACCCGGGAGCCGAAGGACCATCCTGAGCGAGAGCTTACTTGCCGGCCGGGGGAGCCGGTGCGGCAGGGGCTTCAGCAGGTGGCGCGCCCGGAGCTTCAGGGGCGCCGGGTTGCGCGGGGGCCGGAGCGGCGGCAGGCGGCGGTGTCTTGGGGGGCTCGCTTTTCTTCTCGCACCCGACCACGAGCAGGCTCGCTCCCAACAGGCAGGCAAACAACGCGACGAATTTGTTCATGGGCCCAGTCCTCCTAGCTAGGGTTAACGACGGTGTGGCAAAAACGGGGACAGAGTATACAGCCGGGTGTCACGGTTGTCCACCCGCTGCTGGCCCGGTGCGAAATTCGGTCGCGGCGTGGATGGCCTGCTCCAGGATCCGAACCATGCGGGCGAGCTGGGGCGTGGTCGTGGTGAGGGGCGGCATCAGCACGATGACGTGCCCGAGCGGCCTGATCAGGAGCCCCCGGCGCTGCGCCTCCGCCGCGACCCGCTGTCCGATGCGCTCCGACCAGGTATACGCCGTCCGGGTCCGCCGGTCCTTGACCAGCTCGATGCCGATCATGAAGCCACGACGCCTGATCTCTCCGACGTGCGGGAGGCGGGACATGCGGCGCAGCAGCCGGGCGAGCGCGGCCAGGCGCGGTTTGAGCCGCGTGAGCGTGCGCTCTCTCTTGAAGACCTCCAGGTTGGCCAGGGCGAGCGCGCAGCCCAACGGATTTCCCGTGTAGCTGTGCCCGTGGAAGAACGTCTTGCGTTCGTCATAGGTGCCCAGAAATGCCCGGTAGATCTCCTCGGTCGCCAGCGTCGCCGCCAGGGGCATGTAGCCGCCCGTTAGTCCCTTGCTCAGCGCCAGCAGGTCGGGCGCGACGCGCTCATGATCGCAGGCGAACATCCGTCCGGTCCGGCCGAACCCCGTGGCCACCTCGTCGGCGATCAGCAGCACGCCGTAGCGCGAGCACAGCTCGCGCACCCGCGTGAGATAGCCGGGCGGGGCCGTGAGCATCCCCGCAGCCGCCTGGACCAACGGCTCGATCAGGACCCCCGCGAGCTCGCGGTGCCGCGTCTTGAGCAGCCGCTCCAATGGCTCGAGGCAGGCCAGCCGGCAGGACGGAAACGTCAGCCGCATCGGGCACCGGTAGCAGTAGGGCGGGTCCACTGCGTGAGTGCGGAAGAGCAGCGGCGCGAACGGCCGCTGAAAGAGCCGGAGCCCCCCCACGCTGACGGCGCCGAGCGTGTCGCCGTGATAGGCCAGTTGAAAATGTACGAAGGACCGTTTGGGTCCGGCGTCCGACCGCTGCTGCCGCCAGTACTGGACCGCCATCTTCAGGGCCACTTCCACGGCGGTGGACCCGTCGTCGGAATAGAAGACACGGGTCAGGCCGGGGGGGGCCAGGCGGACGAGTTCCCGCGCGAGCAGGATGGCCGGAGGATTCGTGAGCCCGAGGAATGTGCTGTGCGCGATCCGGCCGAGCTGCCGGCGGACCGCGGCATCGAGCGTGGGATGGCGGTGGCCGTGGACATTGACCCAGAGCGAGGAGACGCCGTCCAGATACCGGCGTCCCTCGGTGTCGATCAAGAAGGACCCCTTGCCCGATTCCACGATCACCGGGGTCTCCTCTTCCCACTCCCGCATCTGGGTGAACGGATGCCACAGGTACCGGTGGTCCCACGCGATCAGTTGTCGGGTCCGGCGGGGCGGTTTCACGGTGTGTCCGGAGGATGTGGAGGCGCGTGCCGGAGGAACTCCGGCGACGGCGAGCCGGGGATTATAATGACCGGAATTCTCTTTGACAACCTGCAGTTGAGGGAATTATAATGAACCGATTTCCGTAGGAATCTGGCCACGTTGCAAACGCTGATCCGGAATTTTTCGATTATAGCCCATATCGACCACGGCAAATCGACCCTCGCTGATCGGTTTCTTGAAGTCACGGGCGCCATCTCAGCCCGGGAGTACCGCGAACAGATCCTCGATGCGATGGACCTCGAGCGTGAGCGAGGCATCACGATCAAGGCGCACGCGGTCAGAATCCGGTATCCGGCGGGTGATGGCCGGACCTATTCCTTCCATCTCATCGATACGCCGGGCCACGTGGATTTTTCCTACGAAGTGTCACGCAGTCTGGCGGCGTGCGAGGGGGCCCTGTTGCTGGTAGACGCGACTCAGGGGGTGGAGGCCCAGACGATCGCCAACGCGTCGCTTGCGGTGGCCAACCGCCTGGCCATCATACCGGTGATCAATAAGATCGACCTGGCCAGCGCCGATGCGGAGGGCGTCCGGCGGCAGATCCAGGAGGTCTTGGGGCTGGACGCGTCCGACGCGCTTCTGGTCAGCGCCAAAGAGGGCCGCGGAGTCCAGGAGGTGCTGGAGGCCGTCGTCGCGCGCATCCCCCCGCCTTCCGGGCAGCCGGACCGGCCGCTGAAAGCGCTGGTGGTCGACTCCTGGTACGACAACTACCAGGGAGTCATCGTGCTGATCCGGGTCGTGGACGGCGTGATCCGGCCCGGCATGAAGATCCGCGCGATGTCGAACGACCGGGTCTTCGAAGTGATCGAAGTGGGCATGTTCACACCACGCCGGACCAAGACCGATCTGCTGGAGACCGGCGAAGTCGGGTACGTCTGTGCGGGCATGCGGGAGGTGGCGGACACCAGGATCGGGGACACCTTGACCGATGCCGCCAATCCGACGGCGGCCCCGCTGCCCGGCTACAAGGAAGTCAAGCCGCTGGTGTTCTGCGGGCTCTATCCGACCGACACTGCGAAGTTCGAGGACCTCCGGGACGCGCTCACCAAGCTCCGGCTGAACGATTCCTCCTTCGTCTATGAGCCGGAGACCTCGCTGGCGCTGGGCTTCGGCTTCCGCTGCGGCTTCCTCGGGCTGCTGCACATGGAGATCATCCGGGAGCGGCTGGAGCGGGAATACGCGCTCAGCTTGATCAGTACCACTCCCACCGTGGTCTACCGGATCGTGACCACGAAGCACGAGACCTTGCTCATCGATAACCCGGCCAAGCTGCCGCCGCCGAACGCCATCGAGAAGTTCGAGGAGCCGTTCATCCAGGCGACGATCATCACGCCGGAGCGGTACGTCGGGAACGTCTTGCAGCTCTGCCAGGAGCGGCGGGGCACTCAACAAGGGCTGCACTATCTCGATCCGACGCGCGTCATGCTGACCTACGAGCTGCCGCTGAACGAAGTGATCCTGGATTTCTTCGACCGGCTCAAGTCGCGCACGCAGGGATACGCGTCCCTGGACTATGAGTTCATCGGGTACCGCGAGGCGGACCTCGTCAAGCTCGACATCCTCTTGAACGGGGAGACCGTGGACGCGCTGTCGTTCATCACGCACAAGGACCGTGCCCAGATGCGGGGGCGCCAGCTCGCCGAGAAGATGAAGGAGCTGATCCCCCGGCAGATGTTCGAAGTGGCGATCCAGGCGGCGATCGGCAGCCGCGTCATCGCGCGGGAGACCGTCGGGGCGTTGAAGAAGAACGTCACGGCGAAGTGCTACGGCGGCGACATCACCAGAAAGCGGAAGCTGTGGGAGAAGCAGAAGGAAGGCAAGAAACGGATGAAGCAGGTCGGGCGCGTGGAGGTGCCGCAGGAGGCCTTTCTCGCGCTGCTCAAGGTGACCGATGAGTAGCCTGGAGCAGAATTCCCCGCGGGTTGAAGAGCGCCACGAGGCGCCGGTGGACATCGCGCCGCCGCCGGACGGCCTGACCGTCCCGGCCGAGACGGCGCAGCGGTCGCGGAAATCGGTGCTGCGGGAGTATGCCGAGGCGATCGTCATCGCCATGCTGCTCGCCTTTGCCATCCGGGTGTTCGTCGTGCAGGCCTTCAAGATCCCCTCCGGCTCCATGATCCCCACGCTCCTCATCGGGGATCACATCCTCGTCAGCAAGCTCTCCTACGGGGTACAGTGGCCGTCCGATTGCAAGCTCAAGATGACCTTTCCGCCCGTGAGCTGTTACCGGACCACAGTGCTGATTCCGACCGGGGAGCCCGCGCGCGGGGACGTCATCGTCTTCCGGTATCCGGAGGACGAGGAGAAGGACTTCATCAAGCGCATCGTGGGGGTCCCCGGCGACACCGTCGAGATCCGGAACAAGCAGGTCTATGTCAATGGCGCACCCGCCGCGGACAGCGGCTATACGCAACGAGTCGATCCCGGTACCATAGACGGCTCGATCAATCCGCGCGATAATTTCGGGCCGGTGACGGTCCCGTCCGGGGCCTATTTCGTGATGGGCGACAACCGGGACCAGAGCCTCGACAGCCGGTTCTGGGGCTACGTCTCGGCGGAGAAGATCAAGGGGAAGGCGCTGCGTATCTATTGGTCATGGAGCGGCCAGGGTCACTGGACCCACTGGGTGCGATGGGATCGACTGGGCAAGGCGATTCATTGACGGTTCCGGGCTCCGCGGGGCGCGGCGGACGGCTCCGGCCCGGCCGGATCAGGGACCCTCATCAGTTGGTGCGTGCGTCCCGCCCGGCCCTCCAGCGGCTGATCCAGCGGTTTCCCGAAGCCGGGGTGCTCGTCGTCGGCGACCTCATTCTCGATCATTACATCTGGGGCAAGGTCAGCCGCATCTCGCCGGAAGCGCCGGTGCCGGTGGTCCACGTGCACTCGGAATCCCTGCATCTCGGCGGGGCCGCCAACGTCTTCAACAACATCGTGTCCCTCGGGGGGCAGGCCGACATCTGCGGGATCGTGGGGAACGATGAAGGCGGCCGGCGGCTGCTCAAGGAGCTGGGGGTGCACCGCCGCGGCCGCGGCGGCGTCATCATCGACGC
This sequence comes from uncultured Nitrospirales bacterium, assembly GCA_964373355.1. Lineage (GTDB taxonomy): Bacteria > Nitrospirota > Nitrospiria > Nitrospirales > Nitrospiraceae > CAYJUM01. The sequence goes on from CAYJUM010000020.1 coordinate 22,243, forward strand.
GGACCGGCCGACCACGAGCAAGACCCGGATCATCGCGCACAATCAGCAGGTGGTCCGCTATGACGTGGAGCGGCGGTCCGAAATCCAGGGAGCGCTGCAGCGACGGATCATCCGCTACGTGGAGTCCCGCCTGCGCGAGATCTCCTGCCTGGTGGTCTCGGATTATGCCAAGGGCGTCGTGACCCCGTCGCTGATGACCGAATTGTCCCGGCTGGCCATGCTGCGCCGCATCCCCTTGGTGGTGGACCCCAAGGTGGAGCACTTCTCCTTTTACAAGGGCGTGACGGTCCTGACCCCGAATCATCTCGAAGCCTGCCAGGGGGCCGGCGTGGACCCCGAGGACAATGAGGAAGCCGCCACCCAGGCCGGCGAGCTCATCCGCCAGCGCTTGGGCTGCCAGGCGGTCCTGATCACGCGGGGTGAGCAGGGGATGAGCCTCTTCGAGGCCGATGGGGCCGGCTGGCACATCCCGACGATGGCCCGTCAGGTGTACGATGTCACCGGCGCGGGCGACACCGTCGTCGGGACCCTGGCGCTGGCGTTGGCCTCGGGCGCGTCCATTCGCGACGCTGCCGTGCTGGCCAATCAGGCGGCCGGGATCGTCGTGGGCATGGTCGGCACGGCGACGGTCACGGCGCAGCAACTGGCGGAGGCGCTCACCAATGCCTGAGCCGACCTCACCGGTCACGGTCGTGATTCCGGCTCGGTTCGGCTCCTCGCGGTTTCCGGGAAAACCGCTGGTCGCGCTGGCCGGGAAGCCGATGATCCAGCACGTGTACGAGCGCGCGGTGGCCTCCAGAGGCGTGGCCCGGGTGCTGGTGGCGACCGATGACCGGCGGATCTGCGATGCGGTCACGGGGTTCGGCGGCGCCGCGGTCATGACGCCCCCCGAGTGCCGGACGGGGACGGACCGCGTGGCCGCCGTGGTGCGCGAGATGGATGGGGACGTCTTCCTGGACCTGCAGGGCGATGAGATCCCGCTGGACCTCAGGCTGCTCGGCGAGCTCATCGAGGGCTTTCTCGCGTGCCGGGACGGCATCGGGATGGGGACGTTGAAGCGGAGCATCACGACCGCGGCGGAGCTGTACAATCCGGCGATCGTCAAAGTCACGACCGATTGCCACGGCGACGCCCTGTTCTTTTCGCGCTCCCCGATTCCCTACGTCCGGGACGGGGAGGGGGCGGTCGCGCCCGATACGCATTATGCGCATCTCGGTCTCTACATTTATGACCGGCGGACGCTCCTGCAGCTCGCCGGGCTTCCGACAGGGCCGCTGGAGGAGGCCGAGAAGCTGGAGCAGCTGCGCGCCCTGGAGCACGGCATCCGGATCAGGGTCTGGAAGACGGATCACGCCTCGCTCCGGGTCGATACGCCGGCCGATGTGGACGCGGCGGCGGCGGTGCTGCAACGACAGGAGGCTCGGCGGAAGGCACCATGTTGAAGGGGACGACATGAGCAAATACATCTTCGTGACCGGCGGGGTGGTGTCCTCATTGGGGAAGGGCCTGGCTTCGGCCTCCATCGGCAATCTCCTGGAGAGCCGCGGCCTCAAGATCACCTTCCTCAAGCTCGACCCGTACATCAACGTGGACCCCGGGACGATGAACCCGTACCAGCACGGGGAAGTCTACGTCACCGAGGACGGCGCCGAAACGGACCTGGACCTCGGCCACTACGAGCGCTACACGTCGTTGACGCTGTCCAAGGACAATAACTACACCACCGGCCGGATCTATTATTCGGTCATCATGAAGGAGCGGCGGGGCGACTATCTGGGCGGGACGGTCCAGGTCGTGCCGCACATCACCGATGAGATCAAGCGGTCGATCGTGGAGGTGGCCAAGGGGTCCGACGTCGCGATCATCGAGATCGGGGGAACGGTCGGCGATATCGAGAGCCTCCCGTTCCTCGAGGCGATCCGCCAGATGCCCTATGACGTGGGACGGGAGAACGTGCTCTATGTCCACCTGACCCTCGTGCCGTACATCGGCGCCGCCGGTGAATTGAAGACCAAGCCGACGCAGCATTCCGTCAACAAGCTGCGGGAGATCGGTATCCAGCCGAACATCCTCCTGTGCCGCACGGACCGCTACCTGCCCCCGGACCTCAAGGGGAAGATCGCCTTGTTCTGCAACGTAGAGAAGGAGGCGGTGATCACCGCCAAGGACGTCGAGACCGTCTATGAGGTCCCCATCGTGTTCCGGAAGGAGGGCCTGGACGAGCTGATCGTCCGGCTGCTGAAGCTGGAGACCGGGCCGCCGAACCTCCGGGAATGGGACGCGATGGTGCAGAAGATCAAGCGGCCCAAGCACGACGTGATGATCGCGCTGGTCGGCAAATACATCGGGCTCAAGGAATCCTACAAGAGCCTGGCCGAGGCCCTGGTCCACGGCGGGATTGATCATGACACGCGCATCAACATCCACTGGCTGGAATCCGAGGACATCGAGCGGCTGGGCACCGAGAAGCTGCTGGGTGACGCCGACGGCATTCTCATTCCGGGCGGCTTCGGCGTGCGCGGCATCGAGGGAAAGATCCAGACCATCCGCTATGCGCGCGAGCGCGGCGTCCCGTTTTTCGGGCTCTGTCTCGGCATGCAATGCGCGGTGATCGAGCTGGCACGGAACGTCGCGGGCCTCAAGGAGGCGAACAGCTCGGAGTTCGACGCGAACACGCCCCATCCGGTCATCGACCTCATGCCGGACCAGCGCGGCGTGCAGGAGAAGGGCGGCACCATGCGGCTGGGCGCCTATCCCTGCCGGATCCTGGAGGGGAGCCTGGCGCACAAAGCCTACGGCGTGCTGGAGGTGAAGGAGCGCCACCGCCACCGGTATGAGTTCAACAACGCCTACCGGGAGCCGTTGGCCGCCCAGGGGCTCGTCTTCAGCGGGCTCTCGCCGGACGGCCGGCTCGTCGAGGCCGTGGAGCTCCACGGGCATCCCTGGTTCGTGGCCACTCAGTACCACCCCGAGTTCAATTCGCGGCCGCACCGGCCGCACCCGTTGTTCAGCGCCTTTATCGGAGCCGCCCTGCGCCGGAAGTGTGGAGGGTAAAGTTGAAGACGTCCATCGTGGTTCGTGAAGCGTCGTTCGCATGTCAGGACGAGGTACGCTTCACGAGAGACGAGGTGCGAGTCAATGCATGAGGTCGATCTCGGTCCGTTCAGGGTCGGTGGCAGCCAGCGCCATTTCCTGATCGCCGGACCGTGCGTCATCGAGGACGAAAAGATGATGCTCGAAACGGCTGCTCGGATCGCCGAGGTTGCCAAGAGCCTCGGCCTGCCCTATGTCTTCAAATCCTCCTATGACAAGGCCAATCGCACCTCCGCTGCTTCCTTTCGAGGGCCGGGGCTGGCCAAGGGCCTCGCGGTGCTCCGGAAGATCAAGGAGCAGATCGGCGTACCCGTGCTGACGGACGTGCACAGCGTGGAAGAGGCGACCGAGGCCGCCGGCGTCGTCGATATCCTCCAGATCCCTGCGTTCCTCTGCCGGCAGACCGACCTGCTCGTGGCGGCGGCCAGGACCGGGCGGGTGGTCAACGTCAAGAAAGGGCAGTTCCTGTCGCCCTGGGAGATGGAGCAGGTGGTCAACAAGCTCGAAGGCAGCGGGGCCACCCGCATCCTCCTGACCGAGCGGGGCACCACCTTCGGCTACAACAATCTGGTCGTGGACATGCGCGCCCTGCCGATCATGCGGCGGCTCGGCTATCCGGTCGTGTTCGACGCGACGCACAGCGTGCAGTTGCCGGGTGGGGCCGGGACCAGTTCCGCGGGACAGCGCGAGTTCGTGGCGCCCCTGGCATCGGCCGCCGCCGCCGCGGGCTGCGACGGTTTCTTCATGGAAGTGCATCCCGCTCCCGAGACGGCGCCGTCCGACGGCCCGAACATGGTGCCCCTGCGGCAGCTCAAGCCGTTGCTGGAGCGCTTGGTGCGGATCTGCCAGGCGGCGGGGAAAGGAGAGGGGGTGGAGCTGTGAGCGTGCAACATGGGAAGCGTGTGCTGCAGATCGAGGCCAAGGCCATCGCCAGCCTGGTGGACCGCTTGGATCAGCGGTTTACGGCGGCCGTGGAGCTGCTCTATGCTTGTACGGGCAAAGTGGTCGTCTCGGGGATGGGCAAATCCGGACTGATCGGGCAGAAGATCGCCTCGACGCTCGCCAGCACCGGCACCCCCGCCTTCTTCATCCATCCGGCCGAGGGGATTCACGGCGACCTGGGCATGGTCACTCGCGGTGATGTGCTGATCGCCATCTCGAACAGCGGGGAGACGGAGGAGGTGCTGAAGCTCCTGCCGTTCATGAAGCGGCTGAGCATTCCCGTCATGGCCCTCACCGGCAAGCCGCAATCCACGCTGGCGAAGCACAGCGAGGTCGTGCTCGATGTCTCGGTGGGCGAGGAGGCCTGTCCGCTTGGGCTGGCGCCGACCGCCAGCACGACCGCGACGCTCGCGATGGGCGACGCGCTCGCCGTCGCGCTCCTGGAGAAGCGGGGGTTCAAGGAAGAGGATTTTGCGCAGTTTCATCCCGGCGGATCGCTCGGGCGGCGGCTCCTGTTACGGGTCCGCGACCTCATGCATCAGGGTGAGGCCGTCCCCCGCGTGCCTCATCACGCCAGCCTGCGCGACGCCATCGTCGAGATGACCCGCAAGACGCTGGGGATGACGACGGTCGTGGACGCGAAGGGCCGGTTGCAGGGTGTCATCACCGACGGCGATCTGCGCCGATTCCTGGAGAAAGGCTCCGATGTGACGAAAACCAAGGCCGGCGAGCTGGCCACGGCGCGCCCGAAAGTCATCGCCCCGCACGAGCTGGCCGCCCGGGCGCTCCAGACGATGGAGCAGTTCTCCATCACGTCGCTGGTCGTCGAAGAGCAGGGCGAGATCGTCGGCGTCATCCATCTGCACGATCTCCTGAAGAGCGGGGTCGTCTAGGGCTATCATGCCGGTCACGGACACATTGAATCGAGAACAGGCGCTGGGGGCGAAGGTGCAAGACCGGAACGTGAACCTTCCGAACCTGCTGACCGTCTCCCGGATCCTGCTGATTCCGGTCTTCGTGGTCCTGTTCATCACGCCGACCGCGGGGCGGTCCGTCGCCGCCGCGGTCGTCTTCGTCATCGCCGCGGTCACGGACATCGTGGACGGGTATCTGGCACGCCGGCGCTCCGAGATCACCAAGCTCGGGAAGCTGCTCGATCCCATTGCCGACAAATTGCTCGTGCTCTCCGGCCTGATCCTCCTCGTGCAGTTCGACCGGATTCCCGCGCTGATTGCGATCGTCATCATTGCCCGCGAGGTCGCCGTGACGGGGGTCCGCGCGATCGCCGCCGCTGAGGGGATCGTGCTGGCCGCGGAAACGATCGGGAAGTGGAAGATGGCCCTGCAGGTGATTGCGATCGTCCTGTTGATCCTCGAGGGGAGTCTGGACCCCCTGCGGTGGCCGCTCCATGTCCTCGGCGTGGGGCTCCTGTACCTGGCCCTGGCGCTGGCCCTGATCTCCGGGGGGCAGTACCTGATGAGCTTCTGGCGTCAGGTCGGCGTGAGAAAGCTCTAGCGAAACTTGAAGAATCCGGGCAGTTCCTCTGTGGAGCAGCCTCCTTTCCTCGATGACGCGCACTGACTGGGTCCCCGGCCTCATGATCCTCGGCGGGTATCTTCTTGGCTCGATCCCGTTCGGCATCGTCGTCTCCAGGGGGCTCGGCACGGTGGATCCGAGGACTGCCGGCAGCGGGAACATCGGGTTCACCAATGTCCTGCGGGTGTCCGGCAGGCTGGCGGGCGTGCTGACGCTGGCCGGTGACGCGGGAAAAGGCTGGGTCGTGGGGGCCTTCGCGGCCCGCTTGGTGCCCGATGAGCGCTGGGTGCTCGCGATCGCGCTCAGTGCCATTCTCGGCCATCTGTACTCGGTGTTCTTGGGCTTTGAAGGAGGCAAAGGGGTGGCGACAGCGCTGGGAGCCGTCACCGGAGTCGATCCATGGATTGGTCTGGCCCTGCTTGCAGTGTGGCTTATCACGTGGAAGCTCTGGGGTTATTCCTCGGCCGCGGCGATCGCGGCCTTTGTCTCGTTGCCGGCGATGGGAGTAATCGCGGGGCGGGGATGGGCGTTCCTGGCCTTTGCCGGCGCCGTGACAGGGCTCATCGTGGCGCGGCATCGGGGGAATCTGATCCGGCTCTGGCGCGGGATAGAGCCCAGAATGACGAGTTGACATAATAGGTCTTATCCGACGCAGACCGCCGGGGGGCACATCCACATGACCGTCGAATTTCTCTATCGCATCCGGAAGGAATTCACCATCACCGCGTCCGCCCTGCGGGAGGCCGTCATCGCAGTGGCCGAACGGATCAATCGAAAAGTCCAGATTCTCCAGCTCCATTATCAAGCTGATTGTGTGGCGGCTCAGATGCGCGCCGTCCAGCAGGAGGCCGGCGTCCGGATTGCCACCCTCCTCGCCGACGCCGCCCGCCCGGGCGATCCGTTGGTGCAGAGCCAAGCGGAGCCGTTGCTGATCGAGTCGGCCGGTCGCCTTCGCGCGCTGAAGAAGGAGCTGGCGCAGATCGACGGACGGATCGGGCTCATGGAATTGGAGACGGTGCGCGAGGAATTGTCGCAGATTCACTCGGACCTCGCCATGCGGTCGGCGGCGCTCCGCCGGGCGGTGGTGGAGCCCGGATCCCCGGCCAGCGGGCAGCCGGCCGGCGCCCTTCCCCTGCCCTCCGGGCGCATCGCCGCCGTGCTCCGGGGCGCGGCCGTGCTCACGGCGTTGGATGGAGTAGTGCTGCAGGCCGGTGATGTGGTAGTGATGGTGGGGCTGGAGCAGGACCTGGCCCCGGTGCTGCCGCGGTTGTTCGCCAGACCCAGCGCGGCGGATGTCCGGGCGGCGGCGGCGGCCGGCCTGACGATTCTCTAGACGTCTTTTGTGGAGGCACTCATGGTGTGCAGGATTCAGCCGGTTTTCAGCGGTGTTCGTCGGACGTGTCTTCCCGTCGTGCTGTGTGCGCTGACCTGGAGCGGGGTCCCGCCCGCCGACGCCGACGTCGGCGGCCTGCAGCTCTTGGAGGAAATGCAGAATGTCATCACGGACCTCGCCGACCGGGTCAAGCCCGCTGTGGTCAACATCTTTCCTTTGCAGGGACCGGGCCGCTCCAAGGAATCGCCGCGTGAGCGGCTCCCGAATTCTCCCGGCTCGGGGTCCGGGGTCATCATCGATCAGAAAGGCCACATCGTCACGAACAACCACGTGGTCGGCGACGCCGTGGAAGTGGAGGTACGGCTGTCCGATAAGACCAAGTTCACCGCGCGCGTCATTGGGAAGGACCCGGACACCGATCTCGCGGTGCTCCAGATCAACACCGACCGGAATCTGCCGAGCGTGAATTTCGGGGATTCGACCAAGGTCAAGGTCGGCCAGTGGGTGCTGGCGGTGGGCAATCCGTTCGGGCTGGACCGGACCGTCACGCTGGGGGTCGTCAGCGGGATCGGCCGGGAGAACATGAACCTGTCCCGGTACGAGAATTTCATCCAGACCGACGCCTCGATCAACCCGGGCAACTCGGGCGGGCCGCTGTTCAACATGCACGGCGAGGTGATCGGCATCAACACAGCCATCATCAACTTCGCGCAGGGGATCGGCTTTGCGATCCCCTCCAACATGGCCAAACAGGTCATCCAGCAATTGCTGACGAAAGGAAAGGTCGTCCGCGGCTGGCTGGGGGTCGGAATTCAGCCCGTCACCGCCGAGCTGGCCGGGAAGTTCGGGGTCGCCGAGGGTGAGGGTGTCCTCGTCAATGAGGTGTTCGAGAATGAGCCGGCGGCCCGGGCCGGGATCAAGCCGGGCGACGTCATCATCAAGGTGGACGGCCGGACCGTGGATACGCCCAACACGCTGTCCCGCCTGATCGCCTCCACCGAGCCCGGCGCCTCGGCTGCCATCGAGCTCATGCGCGACGGCAAGCGCACGACGCTCTCGGTCGCGCTCAGCGAACGGCGGGATGAAGCCATCGTCGCCTCGGTGCCTCCGTCGCGGACGGAGATCAAGCTGGGCATCGATGTGCAGGATCTGACCGCCGAGCTGGCTGACAAATTCAAGCTCAAGGACACCAAAGGGGTGCTGATCGCCAAGGTGGAGCAAGGCAGCATGGCGCACGTGGAAGGGCTGCGCGAGGGCGATCTCATCAAAGAGGTGAACCGCAGCGAGGTCTCGACCGTCAACGAGTTCACGGCGGCGGTCGGGCGGGTCAAGCGCGGCGAGACGATCCTGCTGCGGGTCCTGCGGGAAAGCCGGGCGTTCTACGTCGTTCTGAAGCCCACCGACTCCAAATAATCGTGAAGCGTGAAGCGCCGTTCGTGAAGCGCGGCCTGCGAGATACGAGAGACGATTGACGAGGGACGACGACGGTTGGCCCTCCACGGGTCGTGGAAATGCCGGCGCGATACAAACGAGCTAGGAAGGGACAGCCTGCTTCGCGCTCTTCTGCTCCTCGATCACGCGGGTCGCCTGCTCCTTCGGCATCTCCTCGTAGGCAAAAAAATCCATCATGTAGCTGCCGCGCCCGCCGGTGATGGAATTCAGGGACGGCGTGTACTTGAGCATCTCGGCCAGCGGGACGTGCGCCTTCACCAGTTGGTTGTGCCCCTTGGTCGTGATCCCCAGGATCCGTCCCCGCCGGGAGTTCAAGTCTCCGATCACGGCGCCCAGGCAGTCTTCCGGCGCGCCGACCTCCACGGTCATGATCGGCTCCAGCAGCACGGGATGGGCCGACTCCATGGCTTTTTTGAACCCCATCGAGGCGGCGATCTTGAAGGCCATCTCCGACGAGTCCACGGTGTGGTAGGACCCGTCATAGACCGAGACCCGGATGTCCACGACCGGGAACCCCGCCAGGATACCCTCGTGCATGGCCTCGATCACCCCCTTCTCCACCGCGGGGATGAAATTGCGCGGGATCGCCCCGCCGACGATCTTGTTCTCGAACTCGAAGCCCTTTCCCCGCGGAAGCGGGTCGAGCTGCAGCCAGCAGTCGCCGTACTGGCCGTGGCCGCCGGTCTGCTTTTTGTATTTCCCCTGAGCCTGCGCCATCTTCCGGATGGTTTCCTTATACGGCACCTTCGGCGTGTGGATATTGACCTCCACCCCGTATTTGCGCCGGAGCTTCTCGAAGGTGACGTCCACGTGTAGCTGCCCCATCCCGCTGAGGATCATCTCCTTGGTCTCGGCGTTGCGGACGAATTCGAGGGACGGATCCTCCTCGACCAGTTTGTGCAGGCCCAGGCTGACCTTGTCGATATCGGCCTTGGACTTCGGCTCCAGGGCGTAGGACATGACGGGCCGGCCGAGCGAGAGCCCCGGGTACTGGATGGGATGGTGCTCATCGCAGATCGTGTCGCCGGTCTGGGTGTCCTTCAGCTTGCCGATGGCCCCGATCTCGCCCGCGCCGAGGACGGCCGTCGGGTTGTATTTCTTCCCGAGGATATGAAACAGGTGCCCGCCCTTCTCGCGGGCGGTGCGGTTCGCGTTGAAGAATCCCGCATCGGCTCCGAGCGACCCCGACAGGACCCGCACGTACGTCAACCGGCCCAGGAACGGATCGATGATGGTCTTGAAGACGTAGCCGGACAAGGGATCGGAGGGGCTCGCCTGACGGGTCACGGGCTCGTTCGTGTGCGGATGCACGCCGGCCAACGCCCGGCGGGCCGCCCGCTCGGCGGGCGTCGGAAGGTAGGCGACCACGGCGTCCAGGAGCACCGATGTCCCGATATTCCGGGTGGCGGAGCCGCACGCGGCCGGCACGACCGTCCGGGCTTGCGTGCCGCTCTTCAATCCGTTGCAGATCTCCTCGGCGGACAGATTCCCTTCCGACAGGTATTGCTCCAGCAATTGATCGTCCGTTTCGGCCGCCGCTTCGATCAGCTTCTTGCGGGCGTCCTCTTCCTGCCCCGCCAGATCAGACGGGATGTCCGCGCGCTGCAGCTTGGGGCTGTCCTTGACCGGCCGGACCACTCCCCGTGCGACGAGGTCCGCCACGCCTGAGAGATCGGGACCGCTGCCGACCGGGATGGTGATGGGAATCGGCTTCATCTCGAGGACCTGCGCGCATTCTTCGAGGACTCCCTGGACGGTCGTGCGCTCCTTGTCGAGCTCGTTCACGAACAGCAGCGCCGGCAGCTCCAGCTCCGCGATCGTCGCCCACAGTTTTTCCAGCTCGGTCCGGATGCCGGAGGACGCGCCGATCACGACGAGCACGGCATCGGCGGCGCGCAGCGCCGCGTTCGCCTCGGCCTGAAAGCTCAGGGCGCCGGGCGTGTCGATCAGGTTGATCGTCGTATCCTTCCAGCGGAAGTGCGCGACCGCCGTGCTGAGCGACGCCTTGTGATGGACCTCCTCCGGCTCGAAGTCGCACACCGTGGTCCCGGCGGCCACCGTGCCCATGGCGGGGACGGCGCCGGCCGTGTACAACAGCGCCTCCACCAGCGAGGTCTTGCCGGCCCCCGTCGAGCCGACCACCGCGACATTTCTGAGCGCGTCTCCCGTGAGTTCGGCCATCGAATGTCTCCTTCAGGTTCAAAAAAGAGTGCTGATTCTAGGCCGGGGCTCCGGGGGTGTCAACGGCCCTGGGCGGTGCTAGCGGGGCGGAAAGGAGATGACCTGCGGCTTCTTCACGGCGTCGCTCAATTCATCCCAGAGCCGGGCGGGGTCCTTGTCGAAAATGCTCGCGGCGTCCGCCGGAAGGACCGACCAGGACCCCATCGCCATTTCAAACTCCAGCTGGCCGGGCGCCCACCCGGCGTAGCCGGCGTACGCGCGAAAGGCCTCGGAGGGTTTCGGTTGGGAGACGATGCGCGCCAGCGTGTCGACGTTGCCCCCCATGTACACCCCGTCGAGGATCTTGCGCGTGTCGGCGGGGGCCTGCTCGACGCGGAACAACAGCACGAGTCCCCCCGGCTGCACTGGGCCTCCGGCGTATAAGACGTCGGGCTTGCCCTGGAGCGCGGGAACGGCCGGCAACGCCTCGGAGAGGAGCAGGTCCGTCGGCCGGTTGACGACGACCCCCAGCGTCCCTTCGGCCTCATAGATGCAGAGCAGGACGACGGTTTCCCTGAAGTTGGGATCTCCAAGGGCGGGAGTGGCGATGAGAAAGAGGCCGGCTTTCAGCGGGACCGCGCGGGGCCCGGGCTCCTCGGCCGCGACCGGGGCCGGGAGCTCCGCCGAGACCGCCACGGCGAGCCAGGCCGCCAGGCAGACTGCGGATATGCGGAATGGGATCGACATGCGGCTCCTGCTGAGAACAGCGGGAAGCCCGTGAACGGCGGAACGAGCCCGCGTTCTTATACCAAACGCCGCCGCGGCTGGCAAATCGGGGGACCCCGCACTCCCGCTTCTGTAGCAGTGTGGGACCGGAAGGCCGGGGAGAACCGCCCAGGCGGCCTTGCTCAGCGGCCACGATGCGCTGACGATCCCTTCGAGAATTCATGCATCTCGTCCGACCACGGACAGCCCAGGCGAAGGCCTGCTTCCGGCGTGGGGGCGTAATCCGTGGGGCTGATCTGCTGCGCGCTCGCGTGCAGCTTGCGCAGCCAGATCGGCGGGTTCTTGGGGTCCAAGGCCCTAATCAATCTGACAGGAATCTCAAGGAAAACCAAAGCTTCGCCGCGGGAGAGGTTCAGCTTTCACCCTCATCGAGGGCAAGGACCTCCCGGATGGCCTCTCCGATTCGGGCCATGAGTGGCTGGGACAGGCGCGTCATCGGGCCCTGAACGAGACGCCGATTATCAATGGCGCGGAGTTGATCGATCAAGAGATCTGCATTGCGCCGCAGGTGACCGGACGCGAGCACGCGGATGCGAAGCGGGTCGGCATCATCCACGAGATTCGTGGTCAGCGGAACCACGAGCGTGGACGGATGGCTTGCGTCAAGAAGTGCTTGAGCCTGGACCACCAGCACCGGGCGGGTTTTGCCCGGCTCGGTGCCGCGCTTGGGATCAAGAGTCGCCAGCCAGATCTCTCCCCGATCAGGCGTCTGGCCCATGCTCGATAGCGGCAACGTCGGCATTGACCCGCATACTTTCTTTCCGGACCTTCCTGGAGACCTCAGCCCGTCGTGTGGCTCGGAGGCGGGCCCGGGTCTCCCGGTTCATCCGCTCGATGGCGCGACGAATGTACGTAGCCCGGGAGCGGTGCAGGGTTTCCGCACCCCGCCTGCTCGTCTCCAAGAGCTCCTCCGGCAAGTTCAGCGAAACAGATACTCTACCGCGCCCAGAAACCCGCCTTGACGGCCTTACGCGTTACTGCTAGCCGTGCTCCCCTCCCCACAGTCCAAGGACCTTCGATGCTGGACTCGTTTTCGCTCGCCCGCGTTGGCGTTGAGCTGCACCCGTAAGATCATTTCACGCTTCCTCCGCGAAATCCGGGGCCGTACCCCTGCCCGCGGCTCCGGCATCTCGTCTTCCACCAGCCGCAGCGCCTCCGGCCCGCCGTCGGCAACCCGTCAGCCACAGCTTGTCACTTGTAGGACAAACCGGTATCCTTGCCCCAACTTTTTCTGGGACCGTCCATGCCACGCAACGATCAGGTCACGCGCCAGTGGCATATTCTGCGTCGGCTTGAATCCGCACGCCGAGGCCTGACTCTTCAGGAACTGGCGGATTCGCTCCCCGCTGATCTGCTGAAACATCACCGGACCCTGCGTCGAGACCTGGCCGCGCTCGAAGCCGCCGATTTTCCGCTGGTCACTGATCGCGTGGACGGCCTGGTGCGTTGGCGCCTGCTGAACGGGTTTCGGAACATTCCTGCGCTGGGCCTCTCCCCGACCGAGCTCATGGCCTTGGCCTTTAGCCGCCGCCTTCTCACGCCGCTGGACGGTACGGCAATTCACTCTTCCTTGGACTCAGCGTTCAGCAAGGCCGCCGCCATCATCCCACCGCCGGCCATGGCCTACGTCCAGCAACTCCAGAATTCCTTCTCGGTCGGCCTGGGCCCACACAAGCACTACAAGCAGCACCGTGCCACCATTGATGCCCTGACGCGCGCAATCACGCAAGGGCATACGGTGCAGATGCGGTATTACTCGGCCTCCAGAAACGTGACCTCTCGTCGGGAGGTGGATCCCTATCGGCTCCGATACGTGGACGGGGCCCTGTACCTGATCGGCTATTGCCACTGGCGGAAGGACGTCCGCATGTTCGCCGTCGAGCGCATCAAGTCCCTTACGCCCACCGACCATCCCTACCAGATGCCGCTCCACTTCGACGTCGGCGCCTACGTGGAGGACGCATTGGTCGTCATGCGTGGGAAGCGGATCGAGGTGGAGCTGCTCTTCGACAAGCCCACCGCCGCCTGGGCGAAGGACCGACTCTGGCATCCGAGCCAGAAGCTCGCCCGCCAGAAGGACGGCCGGCTCAGGATGACCCTGACCGTTGCGGATACGCGCGAGTTGGTGGGCTGGGTCTTGAGCTTCGGGGGCGGCGTGCAGGTGATCCGACCTGACTCCCTCCGCAAAGCCGTTGAAGAAGAAGCCCGAAAGATTCTGACCGAACAGTCACCCAGCGATCACCTGACGACGGTCAGACCCAGATTGCGGAAATCCTCATCATAGGCGAGGCACGGCACGTGATCGAGCAGGGAGGTGACCACAACGAAGGAGATCGCATCACAGAACGAGAGACGGTGATCCCGTCCGTATTGCCTGAAGACCTGCTCGGCCTCGTCCCGAACACGGTCGCCGTAGGCCACGATCCGGAGCCCCGGCTTCACCTCGGCCAGAAACGACCGGGCGGCGTGGAAGTTTCGTCGGTAGCGGAGGAGGGTGACCGTCTCGCTGACGATGTCCCAGGTTACGCAAAGAACCGTTTCCGACGCAGCCGCTTCAGTCATCACGACTCGGGCGTGGGCGTGGTTCGCGTCCTTCGGGTCAAAACAGGCGGAGAAGAACGACGTGTCGCAAAACAGGCGGGGCGGAAGCGCCATTACCGACTCGCGCGGCGAGGTCCGTACAGGTATGCTTTGACATGAGAAGAAAGGCGAGTCTTCCGGCCGCGATGTGTCGGCAACCGCCTCATCAACTGCAGGAGTTTCTTGGCGGCGGCGCCGGGCTCGGGCTCAGGCTGCGCCGCGCGCAGCTCCGCCACCACCGCGTCGTGCACCATGATCTGCACGCTCGTGCCAGCATCTTGTTGGACCTGGCGGACCAGCGCGGGCAGCCGCTTGCGCGCTTCGCTGATCGAGAGTTTCATGATGGCCCCCCATCGATCACGCAAGAATGTACAACGTTGTACAAAACATGTCAACGAGCGAGTGACCTTGGATGTCACA
>CAYJUM010000021.1:0-33896 GCA_964373355.1 uncultured Nitrospirales bacterium
GCTTGGCTTTCTCGAGGACCATCTCGGCGCACTGGGCGTGCCGCTGGGCCGGCTCGTCGAAGGTCGAGCTGATGACCTCGGCCGCCTTGACCTGCCGCTGCCAATCCGTCACTTCCTCCGGCCGCTCGTCGATCAAGAGCACGATCAGCATGATCTCGTTGTGGTTCTTGAGAATGGCCCGTGCGATGGCCTGGAGCAGCATCGTCTTGCCGGTGCGCGGCGCGGCGACGATCAGCCCGCGCTGGCCCTTGCCGATCGGGGTGATCAACTCCATGACCCGGGTGCAATACTCCTCGGGGTCATACTCCAATTGGATGCGCTCCTCCGGGTAGAGCGGCGTGAGGTTGTCGAACAGGATCTTGTCCCGGGCGACCTCGGGGTCCTCAAAGTTCACCTTCTCGACCTTGAGCAGGGCGAAGTACCGCTCGCTCTCCTTGGGCGGTCGAATCTGCCCCGAGACGATGTCCCCGGTCCTGAGATTGAACCGGCGTATTTGAGACGGGGAAATGTAGATATCGTCCGGCCCCGGCAGGTAGTTCGAGTCGGGCGCCCGAAGGAACCCGAACCCATCGGGCAGTGTCTCCAGCACCCCTTCGCCGAAGATGACCCCGTTCTTCTCCGTTTGAGCCTGGAGAATGGCGAAGATCAACTCCTGCTTCCTGAGGTTCGGAGCGCCCTCGATCTTGAGATCGCGGGCGAGGTCGTTGAGGTCGGCGATCGTCTTCTGCTTCAACTCAGCAAGATACATGGTCTTCTCCCTTAACATAAGACTGGCCTGAGCTCGGAGTTTGATGCCTCAAGAAACCAGTGGACTAGTAAGAAGCCGCACTGACGGATGCGTCTATCCTGAATTGTCAACGGTGGTTAGCTGTGACGGAGAGAGCAGCCCGCGAAGGATGAGTTGTTGGCCCCCTGAGTCTCCATGCTCTCGTTCAGCCGAACGCCCCGCTTCGGGAACGCGTCATAATACCGCCTGACTGCCTGGCGAAAGAGACATGTAGTTTGATATCGAGATCAGCCCCGGCTAGTGCACGGGTGTGGAAGAATTCGATATGGAAAGTTAGGCATATCCTATTCACAGAGCCCGTCCTTGTCAATAGATATTTTCCATAGATGACCGCTTCCCGACCGGCTCCGACCGTCCCGAAACGGCGCCACAGGGGCCGTTGCCGTGTGCCGGGTTTTTGTGATACACACAGTCCCACACAGCCCCAGCTCGCCCATGGCGCACCGCGAAGACGGACAGAACCAGGAACGGATTTTCACGCTGACGGAAGCAAAGCGGTTGATTCCCCGGCTCGAGGAACACCTGCTCGCCGTCAAGCGCAACAAAGAGGTGCTGGTCCGGACCAAGGATGAGATCAAGAAGGCCAGCGCCAAAGCGACCCTCGGGGGTGGAAGCTTTGCGGGCCCCCGCTACATCGTCGCTCTCGAAGAAATCAGCGACAATCTGCAGGCCGTGCAGGAGATGGGCGTCCTGATCAAGGATCTGGACATCGGCCTGTGCGATTTTCCCTACCTCCTCGAAGGCCGGGTCGTGTACCTCTGCTGGAAACTCGGCGAGCCCGAGATCGCGTGGTGGCATGAGATCAATGGCGGATACGCCGGGCGACAACCCTTGCAGGGAAAAGACGAGTAATCCTCCGACCGGCTCCTCCATGGCAAGCCATACATCATCCTGGGCTTTGACGGCCCTGACGGCCAACAGAGACGCCGGATCCATCGTCCCCCCCACCTGGCGAGCATGGAGGACCTGGATGCCCAAGGCCGCGTCGTGCTCGCCGGCCCCACGACGGACCATGCCGGCAGCGTGATGGTCATCGAGGCCGATTCGCTGGCCGAGGCCGAAGCCTTCGCCCGCGAGGATCCGTACTGCGCGGGCGGGGTCTTCGAACGGGTTGAAGTTCATCCCGCCCAGCAGGTCTTCCCGAAAACGTGAGCACGGCTCCTGCCTCGAAAGCCCGGCACTCCGCATTTTCGGCGCTGAGAATCGCCCGCCGGGGAAAGCCACGGGGTTCCGGCATGTTAAGCGCGTTGCGCCTTGCTGAACCGCACCGGAGGCGTGTTGACAATGCTCCGGCCAACTCACTATACTGCGCTGCGTTCTGCATTCGAGAAAAGTGCCGAAATAGGCCGACACGGCCATCCTCCGATAGGCCATAATTTCCGAGGTTTAGGCCTTCTGTCGGCTTGCATTCCGGTGACAATTCCACTTACAGTAATTTGGATGTGGAATCCCGTCTGTAGGCTTTTTCTGTAACGGCATCAGAGGTCGCTAGCGCATGGAACGTTATCGGGTACTCCCAGGGCCGGAAGCCTACTTCGTGACGGCCGCCGCCAGGATGGGGATCGTGCTTCCGGAGCCCGGCCAGGCGCATATCGAGGGCAGAATCGTCCCGGAAGAGGAAGCCATGGAGACGGCGGCGCGCAAGCTGCTGGAGGCCAAAAACCCCACCCTGCACCCCGGCCCCCTCGTCCTGTGGAACTGGAACGAAAAAGCCGCCAAGAAAGCCAAGGCGATCAAAATTCTGGCCGAGTGTATTCCGGCCCGCATCATCCCCATGCCGGACTACCGCCCGAAGTACCCGAAGATCAACCCCGACGTCGAGATCAACCCCAACCATCCCAACCTGACCATCTGGCATAACAAGGAAGACGTGTGCCTGTTCGTGGGCGTGCACTGCCACCAGGCCAATCTGTCCCTCAAAATCATCCGTGGCGGCACGTCCTGCTACACGATCGCGATGTGCGCCCAGGCCGGCCATGAGGACGCCATGCTCTCGTTCCGGGACGCGACCGCCGAAAAAATCCTCAGGCTCGCGGAGTGGGTCAGCAAGCTCAAGGGGACGCCGTTCAGCAGGCCGAAGGACACGGCGACAGGCAGTCCCCAGCACAGCGACAACATCTTCGCAAAATTAGCCGAAGGAGGCTAACCATGGCGAACGAACTCTCCGAGGTCCAGCGCAGCCTGCTTGGCACAAAGAACAAGAAGGGGCAGGTGTACACTGCCCCCCAGCAGCTGTTCTTCGAGGCTCCCCGCACACCGGCGTTTTTCACGGGCAGCGAAGTGATCAAAGAGGCGGTCCGGCGGGCCAGCGTCGACGTCATGGTGGCCTACCCCATCACCCCCCAGAGCGAGGCGGCGGCGCTCATCGGCGAGCTGTACGCCGAGGGCTATGTCGCGGACTACATGCGGGGTGAAAGCGAGTTTGCCGTGATGTCGCAGTGCGCCGGCGCGGCCTTCGGCGGAGCGCGGGTGTTCACCACGACGGCCGGGCCGGGCACGATGCGGGCCTTCGAGAATTTCCCGATGTGGGTCGGGTCCCGGCTGCCCATCCAGGTCATCGTGACGATGCGGGGCATCAATTCGCCGCTGAGCATCCAGCCCGACACGCTCGAGGCGTACTTCCTGCTCGGCACGGGGATGCTCGTGTGGCATGCGGAAACGGCTCAGGACTTCTACGACTGGATCCTCATGGGCTACATCGTGGCCGAGCAGCCGGATGTGCATCTGCCCATCGCGGTGTGCTGCGACGGCTTTTTCGTCACGCACACCAAGGACACCGTGATGCTCACGCCGCCGGATATGTGCCTGCCGCCCTATGACCCGTACCGGTCGCCGGTGCCGTGTATGGACATGGAGACCCCGCCGGTTCGGATGATGCGGGATCCCTTCGTGATGAAATCGAATTACATCAGCTACATGACCCACGCCTCCTGGCAGGAAGAGACCCGGGGAGCCTGCGAGCGCTCCAGAAAACACACCATTCCGCTCATCGGCGGGCTGATCGAGACCGAGAACACCGATGCGGAAATCCTGATCGTCGCTTCAGGGACCGCGGTCTCACAGGGCCGGGAAGCGATCAGATTGCTGGAGGACGAGGGTCTGCGCGTCGGGCTGGTCAAGGTCAAGACGCTTCGGCCCTGGCCGGGCGAGGAGCTCCGCGAAGCCACCAAGAACGCCAAGTACATCTTCGTGCCCGAGTTCAACGTGATCGGATGGCTGGCCCAGGAAGTCCGGGCCACCATCCCCGATAATCACCGGGTGATTGCCGGCCCGCATGTGGCCGGGGGAATGACCATGCCTGCCGAAGTGATCGTCGAAGAGATCCAGAAGGCCTTGGGCCGACGCGTGACCACGCTGGCCGGGCGGGGGAGTTGATCGCCAACTCCGAAAGCAAAAAGGAGAGCACGCATGAGTAAAGAGAAAATTCAAATCTGCCCGGAGTTCTACGACATCATGCCGCCCGAGTATCGCGACCTGGTGGAGCAGGCCACCTACGGCAAGGAAGGGCGTGGCTGGAAGGACATCGGGCAGAGCAAGGAACTCATCGAAGATCACTCCTTGTGCGCAGGGTGCCCGGAGTCCATGGCATTCCGGTACATCCTGGCCTCGCTGCCGAACCCTGAGGACACCGTGATGGTGGGCTCCACGGGGTGCACCAGTCTGGTCTTTCCGCACGTGGCGGTCCACAACATTCACTCGCTGTTCGGGAACCAGAACGCGATCGCCAGCGGACTGAAACGCGCCCTGAGCGTGCGGTTCCCCGGCAAGGTCAAAGACGTCGTGGTGTTGGCCGGCGACGGCGCGACGGTGGACATCGGGCTGGACATGACCCTCCAGGCGTGGTTCCGGCAGGAGAAATTCACCACGATCTGCTTCGACAACGAGCTGTACGCCAACACCGGCGGACAGGAATCGGGCCTGATGCGGAAGGGATTCGTCGCGAAGATGGCGCCGGTGGGTAAGACCTTCGAGAAAGTCCGGCTGCCGGAGATCGCCAGGGAATCGGGCTGCGCCTACGTGGTCAACTGCACCGTCAGCAAGCCCTCGCTCGTGGAGAAGGTGATCCGCAACGCGGTGCTCGTGGCGCGCGAGATCGGCCCCACGTACATCCAGCTCTACACGCCCTGCATCCTGGAGATCGGCAAGAACAGCATGGAAGGCCTGCAGGAGATGCGGGATTCCGAAAAACCGGGCGAGCGGTTCGCCTACTATGAGTACGTGACCGATGCGGCCAAGCAGTTCCTGGCCGATCAGGACGCGAAGAAGAAGCCGCAGCCTGCCGCGGTGGCGCAGGCCTAACGGCTCGAGTGTTTCTCACTCAGAGGACGGGGGAGATCAGATGAGAAAGCGCACCAACATCCGCATGTCCGGGCTCGGCGGCCAGGGAGTCGTCACCTCGGCCCACGTCATGGCCATGGCGGCCAACAGGGACGGCAAGTTCTCGATCTCGAACCCGTTTTTTGGCGCCGAAAAACGCATGGCGCCGGCCGAGAGTTATTGCCGCATCGGCACGGAGCGCATCTACGACCGCGGCGAGCTGGTGTACCCGGACATCATCATGGTCTTTCACCCCCAGGTGATCACCCTGCAGAAGAGCTACACCGCGCCCTTCTATTCGGGCATCAAGAAGGGCGGCATCGTGATCATCAACTCGAATTCGGAGCTGCTGTCAAAGGAAGACAAGGAATACCTGGCTGACCTCAATGTGTCGGTCTATACCTTCGACGGCACCCACCTGGCGCTCGAGATCGCCGGCACCGAGCTGTCCTCCAACATGGCCATGATCGGGGCGGTGACGGGAATCTCCAAGGTGGTCTCCCTCGAGAGTTTGGACCTGGCGCTTCAGGAACGGTTCGGGAAGAAATTCGTGGCCTCCGGCGGGACGGCGTCTTTGGACGAGGCCATCAAGAAGAAATTCGCCAAGAAGGAACAATTGCTCGCGAAGAATATGGCCACGATCAAGAAATCGTACGAGCTGGCATCAGCTTGGGCGGAGAACGAGAAACTCGCGGTCGCGGTCTAACCCAAGGAATCGGCTGCATGTACAACGTCGCGTTCGTGGAAGACGACAAGTGCGTGGCCCAGAAGGGCTGCAGACTGTGCATCATGTTCTGCCCGGAGGCCGACTGTATCCGCCTCGATACCAGAAAGATGAAGGCCTTCGTGGTCACGGACAAATGCAAAGGGTGCGAATTGTGCGTGGTCGTCTGCAACGCGGCCAAGCATGAGGCGATTCAGATGGCCCCCGTGAACGGCGCCACCGGCGAGATCATGCTGGACAAGAAGAAAGCGGAGGCGGCGGCACTGGGCCAGGCCTATCAAGGATAACCAGACCCGGTTGACCCGACCCCCCATGCTCCTCATGGGGGTTTTTTTTCATAACCCCCTCGAAGGAACCCATGAGTACAGCCCAGGCGCAGACCCCCGCAGATCCCAAGCCGAGCACGGACGACCCGATCATCAAGTTCTTCCAGGCCGAGCCGCACCGCGCGTACACGGCCGAGGACGTGGTGAAAGCCCTCACGCCTCAACTGGTGAAAGACGCGCAAAAGAAGGATCAGGCCGTCGGGGACATGGCGTCCGGCCTCAGAAAAATGGTCGAGGGGGGCCGTCTCGCCGAGATCGCCGACGGCTTGTTCAAGTCCAGGCTGTTCTTCGACAAAGAGCAGAACATCGAGCACGCCTTCGTGGGCGGCATGGGGAACACGCAATTCCGCTTCCAGTCCCCAATCTTTCGACTGAACATCGGGGTGCTGTCTCTCTATTTCACGAAGGACATGACGGCCGGCACGTGGAGAGTGACCGTCAGGGACACCACGATCGGGAAGGACTACAGTCTGCTCCGCCGCCTCCCGGACGGGACCTATGTGATCGGCAGCGAACGGCAAGCCACCCAGCCGAATTACATTCAGATTGAGGGGAAGTACATCGCCAAGAAGCACCTGACGATCACCCTGGCGGGAGACACCGTCTCGGTGGAGGATCATCAGACCTTGAACGGCACGCGCATCGACTGTCTGACGAAAGACGGCCTGGCTCGCTATCAGGCGGCCGCCCGGGAATTCCTCGGGTTGAGCGATGCCAAGGATCAGCGGGATCCCGTCAAACGGGGACGTTTCGCCCTGGAGCGTCTGCTGCAGCAGCACCAGAATTTTGAAACGTCCTTCTTCGGCTCCGTGGTGGATTCTCTCCTGCTCGCCGGTGGCGCCCCAAAGGCCTGACTACATGCACGACGACATTCAGCGGTCCATCGCCCATGTGGCCGAAGCCATCGAGCGCCTGAATCAGGCCTTCGAAAAGCACGCCGATCAGCTTCGCCTGGACGGCGATTCGAAGGAGCTGCAGGACTGGATGAAAGCCACCTACGCCATGCGTGACAGCGGCAATATCTATCTGACCTGGGCGAAGCACTACGCCCGGGCGGCCGGGGTTCCCCCGGGGTCCGACTCGGACCTGGAGGAGTTTCTCGACGAGGGGGCCGTGCAGTAGGCCCGGGGCAAGGAGGCACGATGAGTCGCATCCACGTGATCCACAAGCAGTGCGGGGGCCCCGCCGTGGAGGACGACGACATCCACCCAGACCATCCCCCCGGATTTCTGACGGAGGAGGCCTTCTCGCTGACGTGCCTGACCTGCCTGGAGGAAATCACCGACCCCTCGGAGGTGGTCTGCTCCGAGATTTTGAGCCAGTAAAATAGCTTCCCACCCGCCCGTTGCCTTTGATAGAATCCGCCCGCGGTTTTTCACGCCACACGAGACAACGCGTTCCCCGGTAGCTCAGTTGGTAGAGCGATCGGCTGTTAACCGATTGGTCGCAGGTTCGAGTCCTGCCCGGGGAGCCAATTCATCTGACGGAATGCTCTTCATGCCGGAGCCGGAATGACAGCCTCGCTGCGTCGTCTCCCCCTGGGCTCCGTTCCCGAATGAGGTCCCATGCGTGGGGCATTCCTTCGGTCCTTCTGGTGGCGCTCTCGGTCTCAGCGTTGGCGCATGCTCCGGCCTGGGGGGCCGGAGAGGAGCAGCCGCCGGAGCCCGAGAAGCCGGGGATCATCCTCAGAGCCACCAAGGGGGTCCTCAACGATATCGGCAGCCTCCTCACCGCACCCGCTCGGATGGACCGGCAGGATGCGCTCATGGCCGCCGGGGCCCTCGCGCTCGTCGGCGGCACGTTTGCCGTGGACCGCGGGCTCCGCACGACCGTCCGGCACAATACGACGTCCACCGGCCAGGACCTGGCCGACGGCTTCAACAGGCTCGGGAGCACCGGCGGTCTGCTCGCGGTCAACGCAGGCGCGATGGCGGTCGGCTATCTCGGTGAATCATACGGCGGCAGCCAGAAACTGAAGGAGGCCGGGCTCATCAGCCTTGAGGCTCAAGGCTTTGCCATCGTGCTCTCGGTGGCCTTGAAGGAGGTCACCGGACGGTCCCGTCCGGGACTGGAACAGGGCAGCAGCAGCTTTAGCCCGGGCTCCAGCCCCGGCTCGACGTCGGGAACCGGCGTCCTTCAGGAGATCACCAGTCCTGTGCGGGAAAAAAGCACCGGGAAATTTCGACCGTTCGGCGGGCAGGGATCGTTTCCGTCCACGCATGCCACGTCGAGTTTTGCGGTCGCGACGGTCTTCGCGGAGCGCTACGATTGGCCGGTCGGTCTTCTCGCCTACAGCCTCGCGGCCGCGGTGTCCGCCTCCCGGGTGTACTCGGATGAGCACTTCACATCGGATGTGGTCGCGGGAGCGCTCATCGGCTGGGGCATCGGTCATTTCCTGAACAAGCGCCATCCGGTCGGGTCCACCGACTGGTCGATTCGTCCTATGGCGATGGACCAAGGGCTGGGGGCAGGCCTCGCTCTCGGCAGGAAGTTCTAACCGAAACGCAGAGGAGGTCTCCCTTGAGGGTGAGAGGTCTGTGCCGTCCGATGGTCGCCCTGCTCCTGGCCTTGTGGCCCGCGCTCGGCCACGCTCAAGACGCACCGGGCGAGATCAACGTCAGGAACATCGTCAAGAAGGGAACGATCGAGGGCGGGTTGGCCGTGGGCTTCCTGCAGGGTGAAGATGTCTTGCGGTCGACCTCCTCCAACCGAAACGCCGTGTACGTGCTGCCGAGGCTCGGGATGGTCGTGACGGACGAAGTGGGGGCAGGGCGACTGGCCGGCAATGTGGAAGTGGTGGTCGAACCGCTGTACGCCCGGTATTATCAACCATTTCCCGCCACAGCCGCCGGAGCCAGCCTCGTCGCGAAGTATAACTTTCTGGCCTTCGGCCGGTGGATGCCGTTTTTTGATGTCGGGGCCGGCATGCTCTGGACCGATCTGGCGCCCCGGATCGCGGAGCAGAGCACGCCCTTCAATTTCGTGCTCCAGGCCGGACCCGGCGTCCAATATTTCGCCACCCAGCGTGTCGCCCTGACCCTGGGCGCCCGATTTCATCACATCTCGAACGCCGGCATCGGTGTCCGGAACATCGGCCTGAACGGCGTCCTGCCGTATGCCGGCGTGTCGTATTTCTTTCCCCGCTGACCGAGACGGCCGTTTCGTGCGCCATCGCCTGCCGCCATGGCCGTGATCTGGTGCGCCATCTCCAGTCATGGCTTCGGCCATGCCGCGCAGGTGCTGCCGGTGCTCCATGCGCTGGCGCAACGCGTGCCGGATCTCCGTGTGGTGTTGCGCACGGCGGTCCCCGCCCGGTTGTTTGAACGCCGCCTCTCCCTGCCCACCGTCATCCAGCCGGCCGTGCAGGACATCGGCTGCATGCAGGCCGATCCCGTCACGATCGACGTGGCGGCGACCTGGGAGGCCCATGTCCGATTCCACGAGGCGTGGAATGCCCGCGTCAGGGAAGAAACCGACGCCATCCGCGCGGCGTCGCCGCGACTGGTGCTCTCGGATATCCCCTCTCTTGCGATCGAATCCGGGGCGAAGGCGGGAGTGCCTGCCATCGGCCTGGGGAACCTCTCCTGGGACCTCGTGCTGGCACAGCTCCGGCAGCCGGTCCGACCGGAAGAGACCCAGGTGCTCCAGCAGATCCGGACAGCTTACCAGCAGGCCGAGCTGATCTTGAGGCCGGCGCCGGGCCTGGCCCTGACGGCCTTCCGCAAGGTGGTGGACCTGCCAGCGATCGCCCGCATGCTGCCGGCCGATCCCTCCCTACGCGCGCGCGTCGGGGCGGGACCCGGGGAGCGGCTGGTGGTGGTCGGGTTCGGCGGGATCGCTCTCAAGACTCTGCCGTTCGAACGCCTGGAGACCCTGAAGGGGTACCGGTTCCTCGTGTTCGGACAGGTCCCGCAGGGCTTGCAGCGCGTGTCGGCCGCCGAATCGTTCGGCGTGTCGTTCGGCACGGTCCTGGCCTCCGCTGACCTGTTGGTCACGAAACCGGGATACAGCACGGTCGTCGAGGCGGTGGCCCTGCGGAAGCCGGTGGTGTACGTCCGGCGCTACAATTTCGCCGATGAGCCGAGCCTTGTGGACTATCTGCACCGGTACGGCCGCGCGGCGGAACTGTCGGCGGGGGACTTCTCCACGGGAAACTGGCGCGCAGCGCTCGAGCGCGTCACCGCCCTCCCCGAGCCGCCGCCGGCTCCCGAGCCGACGGGAGCGCAGGCAGCCGCGGCGATCCTGGCTGAGTACCTCTGAGGCGTAAGGAACCCGCCCGGACCGTCACCGCCTGGCTTGCCGGTGGTATTTCGGCGCGGAGATGTCTTCGCTGCGGCAGGACGGGCACCGGCTCGGACGGGTCAACCGCGTTCTGGTGCGAAAGATGAACCCGCAGTGCCCACACGCGGCCGGCTCCAGCATGAACCGGAATTGCCGGTCCCGCGCGGTCGTGCGCGCAATATGGGCCAGATGATCCTCGACCTCCCGCTCGGGTATGCGAATCGCGGCGGCCAACTCGCGACATGAGCGCGGCCGGGCGGTGATCAACTCCATGATCTGCTGCCTGATCGTCACCGTGAAGCCCGTGAGGCGTGAAGCCCGTCCCCTCCGAAGATACCGTGAGGCGTCAGGCGTAAGGCGCGGGTAGCGAATAGGTGAGACACATTCCGGTTATCTCCGTTACACGCCTTGCGCTTCACGCCTCACGATTCTTCACGTCCCTGACGCGTGTCAGACGGCCGCGCCGAAGTGCGGGCCCCACTGCTGCGCCAACGGCTTCCCGGCGGACCGGAGGCTCTGCATGTCCGCCGCCGTCAGCGCCCTGAATTCCTTCGCCCGGCGCAGATTCTCCCTGAATTCCTCCCGCGTGGCCATCCCGATCACCGCACAGGCGACGCCCGGCAGACTCAAGGCGTAGCGAAACGCAAGGTCCAACTGATCCGTCGGCAGCATGCGGGTGCTCATCTGTCGCGGTAAGGGCCCCGCCCCGCCGTACACCTTCATGCCGACCAACCCGATCCCCCGCTCCGCCGCGAGCGGCCAGACCCTCTCTTCGAAGTTGTACGTGTGGTAATCCACGAAGTTCGTGGCGTTCAAGAGGACGTCGACCTCCACGTCGCGGATGGCCGCCTCGAAGCGACCGGGTCGGTTGTGCCCGGAGAGGCCGATGAAGCGGGTCAGCCCTTGCGCCTTGGCTTTCGCGACAGCCGCGTAGCATCCGCCCGGGGAAAACACGATCCGCGGGTCCATCTTGTCGTCACCAAGGCTGTGGACGAAGACCAGGTCGGCATGATCGGTCTGCAACTCCTTCAGGCTGCGCTCCAAGAGCCGCAGGGCCGCATCGCCGTACGGCTCAAAGCATTTCGTGACGAGAAACACCTCGTGCCGGCGTTCCCGAAGGACGTAGCCGAGTTGCTGCTGGGCCGCTCCATAGCCGGCGAAGGCCGGCGCGGTATCCAGATAGGTGACTCCCGCGTCGATCGCTTCGTGATAGAAGGCCACCGCCTCCCGCAAGGGAACCCTCAGGCCCGTGGGAGCCGTGCCGAATCCCATGATCGGAACCCGCACCCCGGTCTTCCCGAGCACCCGTGTCGGCACCGCGACGCTGGCCTCCGGCAGCTGGGCTCTTCCCGGCAGGGCCCCGAAGAGACCGGCCAGCCCCGCCGCGGCCAGTCCTGTGATCACATCCCGCCTGCTCCGCAGTGCCATCGCGTTTTCACCGCCCCGGGAAATGCTCCCGCCAGGAGTCTATCATAGCGCAGATTTTCTGGAGAGGGCCGTTCCGGAGGAGCGACCGAGGCTATCCGACCGGGAGCTGCATCGAGACCGAGCCGACCGCGGGCAGCTCCGCGACCGACGGCACCGGCTGCGATCGCGCATAATAGCGGACCGCCTCGGGCATCCACCTTGGTGCTGCCACAATACTGGACAGGCTGAGCCGAAGAGACGCCCCCGAAAGAAGGGGGGCGCCTTCGTGGCTCGTTTAGGCGAAACGGCAGTTCCGACCACTCATACTCGCCACCGAGTTCACAGGCAAACTCGATTCCTGCCCGAAAATGGTCGATGCCCCCTAAATTGACGCAGGCCCGCTAGGCTGCATCGTGCTATGGGTCGAACGGTATGGGTGCCCAGGTTTCTCCGCCGTCGGCGCTCCGGTACAACCCGCTGCCGTTCGTGCCGAGATAGAGCACCCGGGGATCGACGGGGCTCTGGACCAGGGACCGCACGTTCGTGGTGGCGAGGCCCCGGTTGAGCGCCGCCCAGGTGGCTCCGCCGTCCCGGCTGCAGTGGACGCCCTGTCGGCTCGCCACGAACAGGACGTCGGGATGCGCGCGGTCGAGCACCATGGCGCTGATCATCTGGTCGGGCAGCTCGCGCCCGATGCGCGTCCACGTGGCGGCGCCGTCCGTGGACTTGTAGAGCCCGTCCAGGCTGGCTGCGTAGACCGTGTTCGCCGCGTGCGGATCGGCCTGAACCACGGTCATGCCCAAAGCACGTGAGGAGCTCCGGATCTCGGGCGAGACCAGCCCGGTGTTGACGCGTTCCCAGCGCGATCCCCGCGTGAGCGACTTGTAGACGCCTCCGCTGGTGCCAGCGTAGAGCGTCATGGGCTGCCGCGGGTCCATCGCGAGGGTGAGGACCATCAGCACTTCCTTCATCCCATCCATCCGCTTCTCCCAGGACTCGCCGCCGTTCCCCGTCTCAAAGACGCCCATCGTCGTGGCGGCGAACATCCGGCTGCTGTCCACGGGGTCGAAGACGAACTGGGTGACGACCGAGCTCACGTCCACGCTGTCGAGCCCCTGCCGGAGCGAGACCCATCGCTGGCCGCCATCGTAGCTCTTGTAGACGGCGTCTCCCTTCGTGCCGGCGTAGACCGTCGCGGGATAGACGGGATCGATCGCCAGGGAGATGACGCGCGAGTGGCTCATGCCGCGGGACAGATTCTCCCACGTCCGGCCGCCGTCGCGGGTCTTATAGATGTAGTCGTTCGTGGCGAGATAGAGGATCTTGGGGTTGGTCGGATGCAGCGCGATGACGACGATCGCGTCGCTCCGCCCGCACGCCGAGAGGAGCACAAGGCCGCAGAGCAACGCCGCGAGGCCGATCATGTGACGAGGAGGTGGCATCCGACTGCTCCAGATCGCGCTGTAGGATAGCAAATGGGAGCGGCCAGGAGAAGGAGCGGCCCGCGGCGGGCGTCCGAGAGGACCGGGGTCCCGGTCAAAAATGCAGCGACAGACCGCCGACGAACAGATTCGGCTTGTCATCTCCGGAGATGCCGGCGTGCATGAGCGATCGATCCGGCTGCGGGGGAACAGCCTCGTCACAAAGTGCACCCGCGCGTCGGATGAGATGCCCTTCTGCGGCACTGTGCGGCGGTTCTGCTCGAGTATCACCGATGGGCGCAGCCGCCCATGCAGGAGAACCACGCGCGCCCAGAGCCGGTGGCCGCGCGGGAGGAGCTCCGCACGTCCACGACCTGGAGCAGGAACGCGACCGGCTGGAGCATCGGCTCACGAACATCCGTGGCGATCCGGCCGGCGAACGGGTGGAGCTGGAGATGTTGGCCAGCTCCTTGGGCAGATTTCCGCGACGCTCGACGGCCTCGCGCCGTGCTGACGACTAGGACGGGGCCGCGGACCCTTTCATGCCCTCCAGATACTCGATGAGCGCGCGATAGGTCAGCTCCCGCACGCGCGCCTTCGAAACGGTCTCATCCCCGATATTCGACTCCAACCAGACACGGTCCGCCAGGTGCATCTTCGCCTCATTGCAGATCATCCAGAGGGCGTGCAGCACGGCCGGCGGCAGCCCCACCTGCATTCCCTCCGATTCGATGCGATCGTCGAGGATCGCCAGCAGGTCAGAGATCGCATGGTCCGGCCCGTAGACGGGCGGGCGAAAGCCGAACAGCCGGTGCGCCTCCGCCTCCTGGACGGCCTGATCGACCAGGTCCCGCATGTATCCCTTGAGCAGGCCGATCAGGTGACCGCTCAACTCCATCGCATGCCCACGATGTGCGCCCCTCTCTTCACGCCACGGTGTGTGCGGCAACGGGCATGACACGCGGATGTTCGACAAATCGGGAGTTGAGCACGGGAAAATGTCCAGCCATGACTCTAGTTGAGTGGAGGGCTCAGATCATAAACTGAGATGAACAGCTCGTCACGAGAATTCTTGCGAAGGAGGTTCACGAAGAATCGTGAGGCGTGAAGCGTGGAGCGTCAGGCGAAAACCCGTCGAAGACGTGAGAGGTGAGGTGTAAGGCGGGCGGCGCGAGTAGCGAATAGTTGAGACACATTCCGGTTAGCTCTGTTACACGCCTTACGTT
The DNA here is from genome assembly GCA_964373355.1 of uncultured Nitrospirales bacterium. Lineage (GTDB taxonomy): Bacteria > Nitrospirota > Nitrospiria > Nitrospirales > Nitrospiraceae > CAYJUM01. The sequence goes on from CAYJUM010000021.1 coordinate 14,490, forward strand.
TCACGCCTCACGTTTCACGCCTCACGATTCTTCGTGCCCCGTATCGCCTGACGCCTCACACTTAACGCCTCACGGTCGTCACGCTTGGCTTGTCCCGCCAGATCACGTACAATCGGCGACGTCCGGGTCCGGACGGACACCCATCCCACGAGATCGAATGGCCACGGAGCTTCCATACAGCGCGGTGCGATTCCGCAACTGGCCGATCGCTTCCAAGCTGATGGCATTGGTCATTCCGCTCTTCGTGCTGGCGACGCTGGCGGCAGCCTGGGCGGTGCAGGCCCGGAACAGCACGAAGCTCGAGGAGCGGTTGGTCCAGCGAGCGCGGAGTCTTCACACTCAGATCATGGCCGACCGCGCCTACTATGCCTCCAAGATCGTGCCGAGGATCGCGGAGCTCGGCGGAACTCTGGGCCCCGACTACGCCCAGGTGCACGGCCGGTTCCCTCTCCCCGCCACCTTTGTCCGCGAAGTCTCCGAGATGACCGCCGCGTCCCGCGAGGGCTTTACCGCCAACCTCATCAGCCCCTGGCCCATCAACAAGGACAAGGGGATCAAAGACGAGTTCCAGCGGGATGGTTTTGAATACCTGATCGCGCACAAGACCGGGCAATTCGTCCGTACCGACACGGTGGCCGGACAGCCGGTCCTGCGCGTCCTCATGGCGGACATGGCGGCGGCCAAATCCTGCGTGGATTGCCATAACGCGCACCACCAGAGCCCCCGCCATGATTTTCAGATCAACGACCTCATGGGCGGGCTCGAGATTCAGCTCCCGATGGCAGCCTATCTCGAGGAGAACCGCCACGATCTCCTCTTCACGATGGCGGGCGGCGCCGGGATCTGCCTGCTGCTGCTGGCCACGGTCGCCGTCGGAACGAGCTGGACCGTGACGCGTCCCCTGTCCGCCCTGGGGTCGCGCATGAAGTCGTTCGCGGGCTCCGAGTCCGCCTTGATCCCACGGCCGTATCTCCCGCCTCCGGCGGACGAGGCCGCCTACCTCACGGAAACCTTCGAGCGCATGCAGGGTGTGATCGAAATGCAGCGGAAGAGCCTGCTCGGCGCCAAGGACGCGGCCGAGAGCGCCAACAAGGCCAAGTCCGAATTCCTCGCCAACATGAGCCACGAGTTGCGCACCCCGCTGAACGCGATCATCGGGTTTTCGGAGCTGCTGTCCGACAAGGCCTTCGGCGACCTGAACCCGAAACAGGACAAGTACGTCACCAACATCCTGACCAGCGGCCGCCATCTCCTGCAGTTGATCAACGACATCCTGGACCTGTCGAAGGTCGAGGCCGGACGGATGGAGCTGCAGACCAGCCCCTTCGACCCGGCGCAGGCGGTCCGCGACATCCTGACGATCGTCAAGACGCTGGCCAACAAGAAGAACATCACCGTGGTACTCCAGGGCGACGCCGACATTCCCTTCATCAACGCCGATCAGAAGAAGTTCAAGCAGATTCTGTACAATCTCCTCAGCAACGCCATCAAGTTCACGCCGGCCTCCGGAACCGTGACGGTCGGGCTGGTCATCGTGGCCGACGTCGTGGATCAGGACGCACCGACGGGCCGCATGCTGCGCGTCTCGGTCAGCGACACCGGCATCGGGTTGAAACCCGAGGATCAAAAGCGGATTTTCCGCGCGTTCGAGCAGGTGGACTCGTCCTACGCCCGGCAGCAACAAGGCACGGGGCTCGGGCTGGCGCTGACCCAGAGCCTGGTCGAGCTGCACGGGGGACGGATCTGGGTGGAAAGCGCCGGGGAAGGCAAGGGCAGCACATTTCTCTTTCTCATCCCCGTCGGTGTCCCCGTCCCGGCATCGGCCGCTGAAGGGTCTTCTCGAGACGCACACGCCGCAGCCGCCGCGGCCGTGACCCCGGAGCCTCCCGGCATGAAAGCTGGCAAGCCGCTGGTGCTGGTCGTCGAGGACGACCGCCAGGCCAGTGAGCTGCTGCGGCATCACCTCACGGCCGCGGGGTATGACGTCGCCCAGGCCTTCGATGGGCAGCAGGCCGTCCAGCTCGCCCGAAGCCTCCGGCCCACCGCCATCACGCTGGACGTCGTGTTGCCCCAGAAAGACGGCCTGCGGGTCCTGGCCGAGCTGAAGTCGGCGCCGGAAACCCGGGAGATTCCCACGATCATCGTCTCGATGACCGACGACCGCCAGATCGGCATCGCGCTGGGAGCGGCGGACTACCTGATCAAGCCCGTGGACCGCGAGCGGCTGCTTCACGCCCTGCAGCACGCGACCGGCGCGAAGCCGACCGGAGCCCGGCGCGTCCTGATCGTGGACGACGAGCCCCAGGCCCGCGAGTTCCTCACGAGGCTGCTGGAGACCCAGGGGTACGAGGTGCTGCAGGCCTCCGGCGGGCGGCAGGGCATCGAGCTCGCGCTCAGCCGGCGCCCGGAAGTCATGATCGTGGATCTGTTGATGCCCGAGGTGTCCGGGTTCGACGTCGTGCAGGAGATCCGCCGCCACCCCGAGACGCGCGACATCCCGATCCTGATCTTCACGTCCAAAGACCTGTCGGAAGATGAGCGCCAGCAACTCCTGCGGAACGCCAACGCCATCGTCTTCAAATCGGGGAAGGAAGGCCTCCTCGAGGCCTTGACGAAGCTGGCGAGCCGGCCGGGGCAGCTTTCAACCTGAGGGAGAGACACGATGGCGGGGGAACTGGTGGTGGTGATCGAGGACAATCCGCTGAACATGGAGTTGGTGACCGACCTGCTGGAGTCCGCGGGCTACCAGGTGCGGCAGGCGACGTCGGCGGAAGACGGGATTTGCCTGGTGCGGGCGGAACGGCCCCACCTCATCCTGATGGACTTCAGCCTCCCGGGTATGGACGGCCTGAGCGCCACGGCGGTCCTCAAGTCCGACCCGGCCACCCGGGTGGTCCCGATCGTCGCGCTGACCGCCCATGCCATGAAGGGCGACGAGGAAAAAGCCTTCGCGGCCGGATGCATCGCGTACATCACGAAGCCGATCGACACGCGCACATTTCCCCAGGTGATCGCCCGGTTCCTCGACCCAACCGGCGAGCAGCAGGACGGCACGAGGAGGCCGGTGTCATGAACGAGCAACCGAAACACATCCTCATCGTGGACGACGAGCAGGCCAATCGTGAGCTCCTGGAGGCCATGGTGGAGGCCCTGGGCCACATCCCGGAGACGGCCTGCGACGGGGTCGAGGCCCTCGCCAAGATCAAGCTCGGGATGGACCTCATCCTCCTGGACGTGATGATGCCCGGCATGGACGGCTTCGAAGTGGCGCGGCGCATCCGGCAGGACCCGGAGGCGGCCGACGTGCCGATCATCATGCAGACGGCGCTCACGAGCAAGGAGGACCGGCTACGGGCCGTGGAGGCCGGGGCGACGGATTTCATCGCGAAGCCCGTGGACAAGACGGAGCTCCGCGTGCGGGCCACCTCCCTGCTTCGCATGAAGGCCGCGCAGGACACGGTGAAACGCCACCAAAAGGAGCTCGAAGAGACGGTCCAGAAGCGGACCGCGGCCTTACGACAGGCGCTCGCCGAGACGGCCGATTCGCAGCGGCGGGAACATCAGGCGCATCTGGACACCATCCACCGCCTGGCGGTGGCGGCGGAGTACAAGGACGAGGATACCGCGGCGCACATCGAGCGCATGAGCCGGTACTCCGGCATGCTGGCCAAATACCTCAAGCTCCCGCCCGGCGAAGTGGAGCTGATCCTCCTGGCCAGCCCCATGCACGACGTCGGCAAGATCGGCATCCCCGACGCCATCCTGCTCAAGCCGGGAAAGCTGGAGCCCGAGGAATGGAAGGTCATGCAGTCACACTCGGCGATCGGAGCCCGCATCCTCGGCGGCTCGCCATCCGAGCTGCTCAAGGCCGGCGAGATCATCGCGATGTGCCATCACGAAAAATGGGACGGGTCGGGGTACCCGAAGGGACTGGCGGGCGACGCCATTCCGCTCTGGGGACGGATCTGCGCGGTCGCCGACGTGTTCGACGCTCTGACGAGCCGGCGGCCCTACAAGCCGGCGTTCCCGAACGAGAAGGCGGTGGAGATCCTCAAGGATGGGATCGGCAAGCACTTCGACCCGCCGCTGGTGGAGCTGTTCATCAAGAACCTGGAGGAAGTCGTCACGATCCAGCAGGAGTACCGGGACGAGAAACGGCAGCACGCAGAGTGATTGCGTGATTGGTGATTCGTGATTCAGGGCAAGAGATTATAATCACTCAATCACGAATCACTGATCACTTCTTCATCGGTTGCCGCTCGTAGACCCGCGTGCGCTCCCTCGCCTCGGTGATCTGCTCGGGAGTCATCTGTCCGGCCAGCCACTCCCTGGCGTCCACGGCCCGCTTATCGCCCCGCTCGGCGGCCAGCGTGACCCAGACATAGGCCTCCACCAGGTCCTTGGTCACGCCCTGACCATTCGCATACATCAGCCCAAGGTTGTACTGTGCCCGGGGCTCGCCCTGCTCTGCGGCCTGCCGGTACCAGCGGAGCGCTTCGCGGTCGCTCTGCGGGACCCCCTGGCCCTTGTCATACAGGTAGCCGAGATCGAACTGCGCCCGCGGCTCCCCTTCCTCCGCGAGGTACCGCAGGCGCGTGATGGCGGCGGGATAGTCGCCATGGCGGTAGGAGCGGTCCGCCCGGTAGTCCTCGCATCCCTGCCATGCCAGCATCCAGAGCAAGACGCCCAGTCCCCCGAACGACCGCCTGATCGTCATCCGCCCCCGCCTCGCGGCGCTTCCATCATGCGCCAGCTCTCCACCAAGCCCTTGTCGAAATACACGCGGTACTGCCCCGTGGCGCACGGCTCACGGCCGCTCGGCGGATACAGCCAGACCTCCAGCTTGCGGCTGCCGGCCGTGATCTCCTTCTTGCACATCGGCTCGCCGAGCGTGAGGAAGACCTGCTCGTGCGTCATCCCGCGCAGCAGGTAGCCCTGCTCGATGGCGCGTTTGACCGCGTCCGGATAGGACGGGTACTGCTCCTTCATCAAGCGGGATCGCTCTGCACTGCAGCCCGCGAACAGCAGCACCGCGACCAGGGTGAGGAGTTGGCAGGCGGCGCTACCCGGCGACGTCATTGCTGTCGGCCGTCTGCAGATCGCGCTTGACGTCGTTGACGCTCCACTGGTCCAACGTCGCGTCGTTGTCGAGGTTGGCCGCGCCCGTGCCGGTGAAGCCCGTCGCGCTGTTGGCCGCCGCGGGGGTCCCCTCGTTGACGACAGTCCCCGCCCCGGCCGGCAAGAAGTCCACATTCACGGTGTTGGTGGACGTGCCGCCGGCCACGCCCGCCGCGCCGCTGCGATAGCTGTACCGGTTGGACGTGCCGGCCAGGGAAAAGCCGATCTCGCTGAACGCGCCATAGCGCTGGTGCTCGCCGAAGTAGGCCGTTTCCGCCACGAACATGGCGCCCAGATTCGTCTTGACCTCGGCCTGCCGGGACTTGGCCTGGTACCGGAGGAAGTTGGGGATGGCGATCGCGGCGAGCAGCCCGACGATCGTCACGACGATCATCAGCTCGATCAGTGTGAAGCCCCGCTGCCGGCTCATGTCAGCGCACCCTCCTGCTGATGATCCCATCGACGGACCACTTCCCGCCCCCGCTCAGGAGCAGAGCGAGGCTGATGCCGATCACGAGCAGATGGTATTCGAACCCTTCCCCCGCCTGTTGTCCGAACCAGTTCATGAAAAAGCCGTGCCGGACGTGCACGAGAAAGATCGCGCCGACCATGACCCAGGCGATGCCGAAGGCTGCAATCCGCGTGAGAAACCCCACGATCAACCCCAGGCTGCCGAACGACTCGGCCAGGATGACCAGGAAGGCCAAGACAGCCGGGATCCCCATCTTGTCGGTGAACAAACTCATCGTGCCGCCAAACCCGTAGCCCCCGAACCAGCCCAGCAGTTTTTGGGCCCCGTGCGGAAACATCACGGCGCCCAGGGTCAGGCGCAGGATCAAGAGTGATGCGGCATCATTGGTCTGGAACAGCGCTTTCATAGAGGCCTCCGTCTGGCAACCACTGCGGATGATCCAGGCGCTGTCATAGCGTGTTCTGCGTAAATTGGCAAGCCTCTTCGGCGCTGGAGCGTCGAGAGCGGGGTGGCGGAAGACAGGAGCGGAAAAACTGGAGCCGGCGAGTGGGGTCGAACCACCGGCCTGCGGTTTACGAAACCGCTGCTCTGCCACTGAGCTACGCCGGCTCCGCGTCTCTTATACAGCGGGCGTGACGGCATCGTCAATGATGAGAGGAAGCCCGTGGGGAATCGGGCTCCGGCGGGAATCCCCGCGGCGTTACGGCTGGGGCTCCGGGGCGGCCGGCGCGAGCTTCGGCAGATCGTCTTCCGAGAGGACGCCTTTCTGCCGCAGAGTCTGGATCAACTCCTCGACCGATTTCTGCGGGTCGGGCTTGGGCGGCCGGCGGCCGAAGACGCGGAAGGACGGGGTGAAGACGATCGTGTAGTCGACGTTGCGCAGCCGGATGATGGCCGGCTCGCTGTCGCTGTAGGGCGGAAGTTCCTTCGTCTGGCCGTGCGGGATGCGGAAGAACAGCTTCCCGTCGGGAGTCTGGCCGTCGTAGCCCACGACTTCCATGTGGCCGACGAAATCCTGAGGGCCCAGGAAATCGTGCCCCGCAAGGTCCGTGATGTGGCTGAGCACGACGATCAGGGAGTCGGCCTCGAACGCTTCGTTGCTCTGGTTCCTGACACGGACCTCATACCGGAACTCATTGGCAAAATTATCCCGGCCCTTCAACGTCACGATGGCGCTGGCCCGGCCCGACAGATCCTTGAGCTGATCAACCGCGACGTCCGCAGCCGCGCCGGAACCGGGCGCGAGGAAGCTGAGCGCCACCGCACAGATGAGCGACAGAGGAAGCTTACCGGAAGGCGTGCCAGAGATCGGCGATGGTCTGCGAGACTCCGCGTTCAAGGGCGGCGCGAATCCTCGGCTCGAAGACGTCTCCGTCATCGGGGTCGATCGGGCTGCTGACCACATTGTAGAACACCACCTCGGCCGTCTCCACCAGGATGACCTTGCTCGTGACCAGCACCGGCGGGAGCTCCCGGCGCAGACGGGCCACCAGCCGGTCCCGTCCCGTCGGGCTCTCGATACGATAGAGAAGAATGCTGTCCACGCCAAGCAGGCGGCCCAAGCGGATCGCGGTTTCCTCGGTCACATGGCCCGCGAACTGGAATCGCTGCTCGTCCAGGACGTGCTGGAGCGAGGAGCGCTCGACGATCCGCAACAACGGCCGCTGCTCCTTCAGTTGAAACGCAGCTCCCTCCAGCCGTGTGTACGCCTCCAACAGCTCCCGGATGTACGTGCGGGGATAGAGGATGGCCAGCCGCTCGACCGAGGCCGGCACCTGGATGGAGGACGGGACGGACTTCCAGACGTGAGACTGAGCTCGCGGAGCAGGCGCAGACTGGCAGGCTGCCAGCACGGAAAGCAGAAGCGCGACGCTGATACCGAGTAACACCCGCCGTTCCACAGTAAATGCCTTGTCCTGGTCGTGAACGCTTCGGTGTTCCGGATACCCGCTGCCCTGTTTCCATCATAACGGACTGCCCTTCCTGAAAACTACTCTCTTTTTTTAGTCTGAAAGTTCAAAAGTCGAAAGTCTGAAAGTCATAAGGTCGCGTCCTAAGGACTTGAAGACTTTATGACTTTCAGACTTCATGGACTGGCTGGAGGCGGGGGCGCCGGTTGCCCCGCCGGGGCCGATCCCGGCTGAGCGGCTGGCGCAGCCGGAATACATCCGGCCAGTGGATTGAGCGGATTGATCGGGGCGGCGCCAGGGGCGCAAGCCGGCCCTCCGCCCGAAGGCGGTTGCGCCTGGAAGAGCACGTCGTTGTAGGTCGCGGCCTTCTTGAAGGCGACCTGGTTCAAGGGCACACCCTTGCTCTTGCTTTTGACGCCCCGGATCTCCGCCCCGACCTTGATCAACTCGAAATCCTCCCCGGTGATCGGGTCCTTATAGAGACGGGCCAGATAGCGCTTGGGGTGCTTCTGGGTCAGTTGTTCGAGCTTGAGAGGATACCGGTTCGGCCGTGTCGCCTTGGACACTTCGTAATCGGCCGCATAGGCCTCGATCGCCGCTTTGATGCGGTTGCCCCGGAAGACCAGCTCCGCCTCGCGATCCCGCTTCACCACCACGGTCCATTGTTTGCTCACCACCGTCATGGCCACACCCATCAGGGCAATGGAGCACATCACGGCGAGATACGTCACCCCGCATTGGTTGAACAACCGTGAGGCGTCAGGCGTCAGGTGTAAGGCGGAACCCCTTTGAAGACGGGACCTTCTCATCTTGGTATTTCGCGCGTCATGCTTAACGCCTCACGCCTGACGTCTTTCAGGGGCTGAGATTCGGAGGAGCCGCGACGGGCGCGCCGCCGGGCGGGCAATTGGCCATGCCGAATGGATTGAAGGGATTGAGTCCCGGGATACAGGGCTGCGAAGGCGCCGGTCCCGGCGACAGCGGCGTTGCGACAGCCGGCGGCGGCACCGGCATTGGCGGTGTCCCAGGCGGCATCATGGGCGCATCCGGAATCATGGGCGAGCCCGGTAGCGGCATATCGGGAGGCATAGGTTGTCCCAGCACGGGATTCGGCATTGGATCCGGCTCGGTCGGCATCGGCGGGGCTTCCGGGACCGGCGATGGAGGAGCCGTCGTGGTGGATAGCTTGGAGGCTGCCGGGCCGGCCGGACTCGCCGCCAGAGGAGTGCACCGCTGGAGCTGCGCGGGGCTGTCGGTATAGATGCGCCCCCCCATCGGCGCATCGCATTGATACAGCGTGGCTGCCGCTGGAGCCGAGAAGGCCAAAGCTAAAAGGCAAAAGAGAGCTGAGAGCTGATTGGTGCTGGCTGATAGCTTCATTGGTTCAATCCCTGCGCCGGAGGTGGAGCTGCCCTTTGGCGACATCGAGCGTGACGGCAAACTGATGGAGAAACGTCAGGCCCAGGAGCCCTTCCACACCGGCCGGCACATCCGGCACGTCGTAGATCGCCGCCTGGCTGTTGCGCACCTCCGCCTCCCCCAGCCGGATGGAATTCACCCGCACGACGTCGGCCTGCACCTGCCCGCCGGCAGTCTTCAGCGTCACCGACGTGCCGCGTTGCTCCGAGTAGATTCCCAGGTCGCGCGCCACCGCGTACGACAGGATCGTGTGCGAGGCGCCGGTATCGAGGATCAGGCGCGCGTCACGGCTGCCGTTTAAATTGGCCTGCACGACCAGAAGATTGCCGGCCTTCTGCAAGGGGATCGTCACCTCGCCGGTCGGAAGCGCCGGGAGGGGTCCCGGACTCGGCGGTGGCGTACTCGCATCGGCCTCCGTCGGAGGTGACTGCCCCGGCGGGCCCGGCATCACCGGCGGCCGGCCCGGCGTCGTCGCTACGGCCGAACAGCCGCTCAATTGGGCGGGGCTGTCGGTGTAGATGCTCGCGCCCGATGTGTCCAGGCATTGATACATCACCCCGACGGCGGAATCGGTCCACAGCCCGACGGTGGACAGCGCGGCGCTCAGCCCCATGATGGAACACTGACGCACGAGATTCATGGCGCCGGTATCGAGCCGGAGTCTTTGGAGAGCGGGATGGTCGTCTCAACGCTGGTCGAGGCATCCCGCATCTTGATCGAGGACGTTTCGATGGCCAGGACCCGGATCCGGCCCTCCAGCGTCTCGCCGGCGCGCACGATGAAAATCTCGCGTCCCTTGCCGAGGAACGCCTGCTGCTGCCCGCCTTGCGTGAGGTACCCGAGGAAGCGGTACTGGGCCATCTGCTGCTGGGCCTGTTGCCGGGCCAGCTCCTGCTGCTGGCGCAACTGCTGGGCCGCGAGCGCCTGCTGTTGGCGGGCCAGCTCCCCCTGGCGGTGGGCCTCTTCGGCCGCCAACTCTTCCGGGGTGAGAGGCGGCGCAGTCCGCGCCGGTTGAGCGTCTGCGCCGGCCCGGGGCTTCTTGGCACGCCGAGGCCGTCCCTCCTGTTCCCCAGACCTCGCCGACAGCGGCGCAAAGATATTCTTCGGCGTCTTGAACGACGCCTCGTCCAATGTTGCGGGCGCCGGGCGGACGACGGCGGGCACGCCCGTGCCGGCCCGGGCGGCGCCCGGTCCGGCCGTCTGTCCCGACTTGTAGACCAGGGGGACGCGCTGGGGCTCCGGCGCGTTCAGAACCCGGAACGCAATCAGGGCCATCCAAGCCACGGCCAGGACGGCCAGGACGGCCCATTTGTTCTGCTCGATCATGCCTTCTTGTCTTCCGCGCGTGCCGGGTTGGGTCTCAGGAACGTGCCGACACGGACATTGAACACGACCGGAGAGTTGGCTGATCCCTCCCGCGTGGCGCGGCTGGCATCCAGACTTTCAATGAACAGGTAGGGTCCCGTAGTCTCCAGGCGATGGATGAACTCCCGGATCGCGCCATACTGCCCGCTCGCCCGGAAGGTCATGGTGGCCTTGAGCGCCAGGCCGTCTTCCATCTTCTGCAGGGTATAGGTGATCCCCGGAATCTGGACCCCGTCGCGCTGAGCCAGGTCCGAGATCTCCAGGATCAGCTTGCCGAAATCCGTGCGGGCCGGCAGCACCGACCAGACCGACGCCAGTTGTTCCTGTGTGTTGCGCGCGGCTTCCTGGCGGAGCTGTCCCTGCCGGGCCGTTTCATACTCCGCGTGGGCCGCGGCCAGACGGTCCCTCGCCGGGGTCTGAAACAGCGTCGAGACCGCGACGGCGGCCCCGATCGACAGCACCATGACCAGCCCGAGCGGCAGTAGCCCTCGGAACGCACGCCGGGCGATCGGGGAGAGTATGGCGGAGAGGCGGTCCATGGACGTCACGCCGGTGGCCGGTAGGCGACCGACAGGCTGAAGTCGATCGTTCTGGCTCGTTCCTTCCGGACGACCATGGTCCCGTGGTCGGTCCCGTCCTCCTGGAGCCGGTGCTGCGACAGGACGACTTCCTTGAAGGCCGGGTGGTGCTCCAGGCTCGCGACCAACGCCGTCAAGTCCTTCAGCGTCACCGCGGCGCCATTCAGCGTGATGGTATTGTCCTTGAAGTTCAGGGTCACCGAGCTGATCGAGACGCGCGCCGGGACGGCCTCTTCCAGGTCGCTCAGGAATCGCGTCCAGGAAAATGCCCGCTTGGCGAGCAACTGGTTGGCAAAGGCCACTTCCCGCGGCAGCGCGTTGATGCGGGCCTCGGACACATTGAGGCCGGCGAGCCGGGCCTGCTCCACAAAGTGACGGCTGTTCTCGAGCACCCGCACTTTCGCCTGCTCATAGCGAAGCGCGTCGCGCTCCACCGCCCGGGTGTCCCACCAGAACCAGCCGGCGGACGCCAGGGCTCCGGCGATCACCAGGGCCATGCCCCACTCGACCGCGCGGACCAGCTCGAATCCCCGGGACGTGAGGGACAGGTCGAGCGACGGAAGATCCGTCACGCTCCGGCGGCCGCCGCGGGGCATCGCTGTGCCAGGCCGATACGCCGAGGCCAGGGATGCGATCCGGCGCCAGGCATTCATCGTCACGTCTCAACCACCCCGGCGAGCGCGGGCAACGCGCAGCCCGGCACAGCCCCCCCGAGGTCCATAGTCTTCAGAATGTCCGAGCCATCCGAGCCCAGCGGCATCACCCGGACGTTCAGGAATTCCAGGTCCATCGCCGGCAACTGCGCCCCGTCACCGACTACGAACAGGGAGCGGACCGGTGCCGGAGCGTCCTCACCGTTTCGCTCGGGATACTGGTCTTGGTAGAACTGGAGCGTTGCCACGAGCTCATCGGCCAATTGCCCGGCGGCAGCCATCGCGTCGCCCGCAGCGCCCGCGCGGACCGGCTTGACCCTCAAGAAGCACGGAGTCCCGCCCCGGACCGCCATGAACGCGAAGCAGCCGTCTGTGCTGTACACAAAAAATATTTCCCGGGACCCTTGCGGAACCGACATCGCCGCCCGGCAGAGATCGAACAGTCGGAACCCGGCCAGGCCCACGGAAACCGGCCACAGGCCCGCCTGTTCGCAGGCCTGTTCGTACTGATCGAGGATGTCCGGCCGGACGGCGACCGCCAGCACCCGAGAGAGCCCGGAGGCGGCCGGAAAGATCCGGTAGGCCAGCCGCGCCGTGGCCATGGGCGCGTTGAGGTCCTGCTGGAAGCGCCATCGCAACAGGGCCTCCCGCTCGGCCGCCTTCGGCGGCAGCGCCTCAAATTCAAACAGCGCCGCGCGGCCGCAGAGGTCCGGGAGCGTGAGGGCCACCGACAGCGGCTGCCGGCCGTCCAGCAAGCCTTGGATCTGGTCGCTCAGCGCCCGGCCGTCCGCGACATTGGGCTCGGTCGCCGACGGCCGGACGAGCCCGGCCGGCAGCTCCCGGCTCCGGCAGCCGCACAGCCGCAGGGCCCGCCCGCCGGCGCGCCAGTCGCGGCGGACCTCCACGGCCGAAAGGGTCCGATGGCCGATGCTGAGGCCGATGCACGGCTTGGTGACGGGGAAGAGGGTCACTTGTTGACCTGGGTGAAGGTCACGCGGTTCACTTCCCGCAGGGTCGTCTCGCCGCGGAACACCTTGTCGAGGGCCGATTCCCGGAGGCTCGTCATCCCTTCCGCGATTGCCGCCTTCCGGATCTCGGACGGCGGCTTGCGGTCGAGGATCATCTCCTTGATCTGATCGGTGAGGTCCAGGAACTCCGTGATGGCCCGGCGGCCGCGGTACCCCAGGCCGTTGCACTCCGTGCAGCCCTTCCCCTGGTAGAAGGGCCGGTCTTTCACGGCCTCGTAGTCGAGGCCGGACTCCTCGCACTGGGCCTGATCGACGGCATAGGAGTATTTGCAGGCCGGGCAGATGGACCGCACGAGGCGCTGGGCCAGGATGCAATTCAGCGAGGCCACGAAGTTGTAGGGCTCGATCCCCATATTGACGAACCGCCCGATGACGTCGAACGCGTTGTTGGCGTGGACCGTCGTGAAGACCAGGTGTCCGGTCAGCGCCGACTGGATCGCGATCTGGGCGGTCTCGGCATCGCGGATCTCGCCGACCATGATCTTGTCCGGATCGTGGCGCAGGATGGAGCGCAGCCCGCGGGCGAACGTGAGACCCTTCTTCTCGTTGACCGGGATCTGCACGATGCCGCGGAGCTGGTATTCGACCGGGTCCTCGATCGTGATGATCTTGTCTTCCTGGTTGTTGATCTCGTTGATGGCCGCGTAGAGCGTCGTCGTCTTGCCGCTGCCGGTCGGGCCGGTGACCAGCACCATGCCGTAGGGCTCCGTGATCGAGCGGCGGAAGCGCCGGAGATCGTCGGGGTTGAAGCCCAGGCGCTCCAGACGGAGGTCCTTCAGCCCGGAAGAGATGTCCTCCTTCTCCAGAATCCGGATCACCACCGATTCGCCGAAGGCGCTGGGGAGCACGGACACCCGGAAATCCACCGTCCGCTGGTCCAGCCGCATCTTGAACCGGCCGTCCTGGGGAATCCGCCGCTCGGCGATGTCCAGCTCCGACATGACCTTGAGCCGCGAGATCAGCGGCGCGTGAAATTTGACGTCCAGGGGCTCCATGGCCGTGTAGAGAATGCCGTCGATCCGGTACTTGATCTCCACCGACCGCTCGCTAGCCTCGATGTGGATGTCGCTCGCGCGCTTCTGCAGGGCGCTGAGGATGATGGTGTCCACGAGCTTGACGACCGGGCTCTGGTCCTTGGCGATCTTCTCGATCGAGAGCACCTCGTCGCCCTGCTCGTCCTCCCGGATCAGGACCGGCCGGAACTCGGCCTGGATGCGGGTGATGACCTGGCTGTTGCCCTCGCTCTGGCTCAACGACTCCAGGATCGCCGAGCGCGTCGCGACGACCAAGCGGAACTCCCGGGCGATGAGCAGCTCCAGCTCGTCCAGCGCCCGCAGGTTTTGCGGGTCGGCGATGGCGATCGTCAGGATGCCGTCGGCATCCTCGTCGAGGGGCACGAAGGGATGGCGGTGCATCCATTCCATGGGGATGGTCTTGAAGAATTCCTGGTCCACCCGGAAGTCCTTCAAAGGCGCAAAGCGCAGCCCATACTGCGCCGCGAGCACCTCGCCCATGGTGGTCTCGGGCACGATGGCCTCGTCGACGAGGAACGACCGCAGCGTGCGATTTGTCTCTTCGGCCTGGCGCGCAAACGCCTCCAGCTCCTGGCTGGACAGGACTCCCCGCTTGACCAGAATGTCTTCGAGCGCAACGCGTTTGACGGGAGTGGCCATGATTATCGCGTCAAAAGTCCTCACGTCTAAAAGTCTTCAAGTCCCTAGACTTGACGACTTGACGGCTTTGAACTTTAGGACTCACGTTCAGCATCACACAGTGCCGGCGATTTGGAAGACGGGGAGATACATGATGATGACGATGCCGCCCACCAGAAAGCCCATCACCAGCAGCAGGACCGGCTCAATCCAGGTCGTCAATTGGTTCAGCCGAAGATCCAGCTCTCCTTCGTGAAACTCCGCGACGTCCTGCAGCATCGCCTCCAACGACCCCGTGGTCTCCCCGACTTCGATCATCTCCAGGGTCATTTGCGGCAGGAAGCCCTCCTGTTTGAGCGACGCCGCCAGGCCCACCCCGTCGCGCACCCGGTCCGTGGCTCTCCCCAGGGACTTCGAGAGGACCCGATTGGTGATCGCGCCGGCCGTGATCTGGAGGGCCGTCATCAACGGAATGCCGCCGGCCAGCACCGTGGAGAGCGTGCGCGCCAGGCGGATGATCTCCCCCTTGAGCAGTACGTCCCCGACGATCGGCAGCCGCAGGCTCATCCGGTCGATCTGCTCCCTTCCGCGTTCCGTCCTGATGAATTGATACGCCAGCAGCGCGGTGCCCGCCATGGCGGCCAGGAGCCACGGAAGCCAGTTTCTGAACTCCGCGACGGCGCGCAGCAGGAGCTGGGTGGCCAGGGGCAATTGCGCGGCGCTCTGCCCGTAGATCTCCGAGAACGTCGGCATGACGTACATCAGAAGAAACGCCACCACCGCGATGCCGACCACGATCAAAAAGACCGGGTAGGCCAACGCCTTCACGACTTTCTCCCGGACGCCGATCACCAGTTTGAGGTACGCGGTGTAGCGCTGGAGCACCTGCACGAGATTGCCGGTCTGCTCGCCGGACCGGATGGAGGCGCGATAGAGATCCGGAAAGTGGTCCGGGTACCGGGCCATCGCCTCCGAGATGGATGCCCCGCCGCGAATCTCCGTGCGGACCCCCTGCAACGCCGCTTGAAAGCCGGGATGCGCCGCCCGCTCCGCCAGGAGGTCGACCGTCTTCAAGATCGGCAGGCCGGCCTTGACCAGGGCGACGAATTCCTGATTGAAGATCAGAAACTCCCGGAGCGAGAGATGCCCGCCCTTCCTCCGGAGGCTGACACGGACGCCGCCGGCCCGCGGCCCGTCCAGGCTGAAGATCAGCAGGCCGCGGCTTTCCAGTTGGACCCGCACTGCCATCTCGCTCTCCCCTTCCACGCGGTCCTCGAGGATCGTTCCGTCCGATCGTGCGGCCTTGTAACGAAACAGCGGCATCTCCGGGGCTCGTGAGGCGTCAGGCGTAAAGCGTCAGGCGCGACACAGAGACTTTGAGGCTCGGATCGGGTCCGTTCATTGTCGCCTCACGCCTAACGCCTCACGCCTGACGGCGCGGGAATGATGAGATGCTGGCCGATCCTGATCCGGTCGCTCTGCAACCGGTTCGCATGCTTGAGAGCCGTGACCGAGACACCGTGCTTGCGCGCGAGTGTCGTCAGGGAGTCGCCCGGCTTGACCACGATGTGTTGCGCGCCGTCGGCGTTGAGTATCAAGGCCTTCGCGGTCTCGTGCTCGCGCGGCACCGCGGGAGCAGCGGCCGGCCGCAGTCCTTTGTTGCCTCCAAGGGCTTTCTTCAACTCCGCCAGCTCGGCGCTGAGCTGGCCGACGCTCGTTTGCAGCTCATGGAACGTGGCGTGCATCACGATCCCTTCCGGTGCCCCCCGGGCGAGCGATGGTTTGGCGCTGAGGTCGGGAGGCGCCTGGCCCGGCTGGACCTGAGCCGGTCCCGGGGGCATCGCCTGGGCCGGTCGCATCCCGTGCTGCAGGGCCTCTTCCCGCTCCGCATTCACGCGTGCAAGCTCGGCATTGGCGGCCCGCAGGCGCGCTTCGCTCTGACGGAGCTCCTCGGTCTCCCGACGTAGCTCTTGCAGTTCGGCTTGCTGCTTGGCCGCCGCGATCCGTGTGGCGGCCATCTCGGAGCGGATGGCTTCCGCCTCGAGCCGGGCCACCCTCGCCTGCGCGTCGGCCCGCCGCTGCGCCTCGGCGATCTCGAAGCTTCGGTCCGGCACCGGCTGCTTGTGCGAACAGCCCGGCCCGGCCGCCAGCAAGAGGACCGCCCCGAGCAGCCCGATGAGACGGACATGATTCGTGAGTCGTGATCGCATACTCATTACCAGACGTTGTAGGCGCTGCCGTCCACCGCCACCAAGTCGCTTCCGCTATGGACGTCGAACACGCCACCTTCGGCAGGGTCCATGATTTCCTGCCAGGTCGCATCTGATTTGGTAAACGGATCGATCGGTGTCCTCTTCAGGTAGCCGGCGGCCTTGAGATCGGCGAGGCTTGGCGGATAGGCCCCGCGGTCGGCCTTGTACTGATCGATGACCTCTCGCATCGTGAACAGGTTCTGTTTCAGCGCGACCTCTTTGGCTTTGATGACCGACCCTTGAAAGGAAGGCTCCGCGAGCGTGACCAGAATGCCGGCGATGGTCACCACGATCATCAGCTCGACGAGGGTAAAGCCCCGTTCGGACGTGAGGCGTGAGGTGTCAGGCGTAAGGGGTAAATGAGAGTCTGTTTCGCGCCTAACGCCTAACGCCTGACGCTTCACGATTTCACCAGTCTCGGTACTTCGATGTATCAATCGCCACGTCCTCGCTTTTCGTATAGACGTCGAACACGTCCTCTTTGCACCAATCCTTGGCATCCGGGGGATCCTGGTAGCAGCGCAGTCCCCACTCCGTCGAGCCGGTCATAGGGTCTATAGGGATGCGCCGAAGATACCGCCGGACGGGCTTGGTCTCCTTGATGGTCGCCTCCGCTCCGGTCAGCTCAACCTCGAGCAATGTCTTGAGAGTCTTGGGGTAGCCGGTCACGCCCGTATTCTCTTTGCACGCTGTCTTGTTCTTCACACAGAGCTGGCCGGTCAAGGTCTCCCCGTCGCGGGCCCAATCCCGCCTGAAGTCGTCGATTGCGGTCCGCATCTCACGAAGCTTGTGACGGAACTCCAGCTCCTGGCTTCGCTTGCCGGTGTATTTCGTCAAGGGCATCGCCACTGACGCCAGCACCATGATGATGGCCATCGTCATCATCAGCTCCAGCAACGTGACACCGTGAGGCGTAAGGCGTAAGGCGTGAGGGGACAGTTTCGCCTCACGCTTCACGCCTAACGCTTTACGAGATACGCTCATTTGACCCGCACGAGCCCGATCTCGGGCTTGACCGGCACGCTCTTCCCCGCGGTGCCGGTGATGGTGGACCGCTGGATCACGATGGGTGAGGCCCCGGCCTTCTTGGCCTGAAAGACCAGCGTGGCGAGCACCCCGCTGCCCGAGGCCGGCGGTCCCTGCCGGCGCAACCGCAGCTCGACCTGCCCCGGTGCCGGCGTGGCCGAAACCGTGGCGGCGGACGTGACGCCGTCGCGTTTCAGAAATTCGCCCTCCAGGACCTCTTTGAACTCCATGACCTGCGGGTCGAAGGCAATCGTCAGCACGGAATCCGCCAGGCTCTCGAGGTTGTTCGCGGTGAGGTCCAGCTTGACCTCTTCGCCGGCGGCGACCGCGGCTTCCCCCGGACGGAAGCCCAGCACCGCAGGGCCACGGGCTACGACGTCCGGGGGACCTGGCGGCACAGGCTGGGACAGTCCCGGAGCCGGCGGCGCGGCCGGCGGCGGCGCCGGTGGAGAGAGCGAAGGGGGAACCGCAGGACTAGGCGCCACGGCAGGCGGCTTCACGGGTGCGCTCGGCGGCTGGGACACGGGAGTCACCTGCTGCGCGAACAGCGGCGCCGTCGCATAGGTCGCCTCGGTCCCGGACCAGAAGGCCTGGTTCTCGATGCCGGGCGTGGTCAGGTTCCGGATCATGTGCGGCGTGATCGTGAGGACGATCTCGGTGGTTTCCGTTCTGATGTCATTTGTGGCAAACAGGTGGCCCAGAATCGGGATGTCGCCCAGCCCCGGCACCGAAACCCGCGTTTTGCGTTCCACGTCCTGGATAAGGCCGGCCAGGACGACGGTCTCGTCGTCTTTCATATTGAGCGTCGTCTCGGCGGTTCGCGTCCCGAATTTGAACTGCCTGATCTCAGGATTCGCCTGAAGGATGACCGGCTCGCCGACCGTCGTGACTTCGATCTTGAGCTTGAGCGTAATCTCATCGACGAGATGGATCGTCGGCTCCACGGTGAGCTTGAGACCGACGTCCTTGAATTCAATCGACGTGACCGTGGAGGTGGTCGGCACGGCGCCGGTCGCAGCCTGCCCGGGCAGGACATTGGTGGTGGACAGCAGAATCGGCTGCTTGTCCCCGATGTTGACTGACGCTTGCTTGTTGTTGACCACCCGCAGCTTCGGATTGGCCAGGGTCTTGGCGTCGGTTTCCGACTTGAAAAAGTCCAGGAGCATGGTCGCCGGGAAGGAGAACAGATATTGCGAGGTGGCGGCCTTCCCGAGGGTCTCAAGCTTGTCGAGGTTATACGACTGCTGGGCCGTCACATTCGCGGACGTGAAGGGGCCTGTGAAGTTCGGCGGCACCACGCCGAAGCCGGCCGCCTTCGCGAAGTTCACCCCGTACTGTTGGCTCTTCGTGCGATTGACCTCCAGCACCTCCACGTCGAACTCCACTTCAGCCTCGCGGCGGTCGTTCGCCAGGATGATCCGCTCGGCGAGCTGCAGCTTGGTAGGCGTGTCACGAATCACCACCGCATTGAGCTGTTCGTTGACGTACACGCGCTTGCTCTCAAGCATGGTCCTGAGGAGATTCACCGTCTCCTTGGCCCTGGCATTGGACAGGTAGAACGTCCGGATCATCAGGTCCTGGTACTGGTCCTGCTTCGGCTTGGTGTTGGGGATGATCAGCAGCGTGTCCGGGCCGATGCGACGCGCGAACATGCCATTGCTGTTCAGGATGAGATTCAGCGCCTCATCGAACGGGGTATCCTTGATGAAAATGGTAATGGGATCGTCCTTGACCTCTTTGTCAAAGATCACATTGATGTTGCCGGCCCGGGTGAAAATCTCGAAGACTTCCTTCAGGCGGGCGTTTTGAAAGCGCAGGGTAATGGGCTGGCCGCTGAGCCCGACGACCTTGGCGGCGCGTTGCTGCTGGGCGATCGCGGTAATCCCCTCCAGCGCCTTGGTCAAACTCGGATCAAGCTCGACCGCCCGCTCGTA
>CAYJUM010000022.1:0-26061 GCA_964373355.1 uncultured Nitrospirales bacterium
CTGGGGCCACGAGCTGGCTTCCAAGCGCATGGCCGTGGTGTTCTTCTGGAACGCGCCGACATAGCTACCGGCCGAGCAGTTTTCGCCGCAGCAGCGTCCCCACCCCGAAATAGGCGAAAGCATCCTTCAGGTCCGAGAACAGACGCTTGAACCGGCCCATCTCGGGATCGGTGACGTATTGCAGCGTCAGCACGACCCGCTCCTCCCCTGCTCCGAGCGGCGTCACAGCGTGGTACAGCTTGTCGCCGTTGAAGAAGATGAGGGAGCCGGGGTCCGTCGCGATCGAGACCTCCTGCGTCTCGCGTGCGGGATCGTCCTTGTAGAGCTGACACACCAGGCGGCTGGTGGACCGCTCCACCAGCCCGATCAGGACGGTATAGCGCGCGCCGCGATAATACGAGGTGTCGTAGTGGAAGCCGATGTGGTCGCCCGGCTCGGTGTAGAAGTACAGCGCGCAGGCGTGGGGATCCTCCTCCGGGCAGAGCAGCAGCCGGACGCCGGCCAGGCTGCTGAGGAATTCGATCAGCGCCGGGGAGCGGTACAGGGCCGCGATCGAGGGCGCCTTCTGGATGAGGGTATATGAGCTGACGCTTCCCCCCTGCTTGTGTCCGGGGATGTAATTCCGGTTCAGCGCGCCGCGCACCTGCTCCACGTCCTCGAGCAACGCGTCCACCGTGGCCGCGTCCAGGAAACGCGCGGCGTGGAAGAACTCGTTCTGCTCTCGATAGCGCCGGGCGCTGGCTCCGGCATCCAGGGCGGAGAGCGCCTCCGCGACCGCCTCCTCCACGCGCGGGTACGTGATCATGTCGAATGCTCCCCGATCATCTCGGCCGCCGTCTGGCGCGCCGCCGTGGTGACGGCCAACCCGGCCAGCATGCGCGCGATCTCCTCGCGGCGGCCCGTCTCATCCAGCCGTCTGACGCGCGTCACGGTGCGCTTCTTGACGACGCTCTTTTCGACCAGAAAGTGCGCATCGGCCTGGGAGGCGATCTGCGGGAGATGGGTCAGGCACAGGACTTGGTGGTACTGCCCGAGGCTCCTGAGCCGCTGGCCCATGACGGTCGCCACGGCGCCCCCGATCCCCGTGTCGACTTCATCGAAGATCAGCACCGGCACGCCGTCCGTCTCCGCGAGCACGCTCTTGATGGCCAGCATGATCCGGGAGAGCTCTCCGCCCGACGCCACCCGCGCCAGCGGCAAGAGCGGCTCCCCGGGGTTGGCGGAGAGCAGGAATTCGACGCGGTCGCGCCCGGTGGGCCCCAGCCCCTCCGCCCCCGCGCTCTGGCCGAGCTGGATCGCGAAGCGCGTCTGCGCCATGCGGAGCGAGGCGAGCTCCTCCTTGATCCGTTTCTCCATCTTGGCGGCGGCGTTGGTCCGACGCTCGGAGAGTTGCATCGCCAGGGACTCCGTGCTCCGCTGCGCGCCGGCCACCTCCTTCTCCAGTGCGGCCGACCGCGCCTCGGAGGATTCCAGCTCCTCCAGCTGGCGCGTCAGCTCGCGACAGCGCGCCGCCAAGGCGTCCGCATCACCGCCGTATTTGTGCTTCAGGCGGTGCAGGCGGTCCAGCCGCTCCTCGATCTGCATCAGCCGCTCGGGGTCCTGCTCGAGCGCGCCGCGGTACGTCCCGAGGCGGTGCGCGACTTCGCGAAGCTGGACCGCCGCGCCGTCGGCGAGTGAGAGCCATTCGGCAGCCTCCGCGTCGATGTCGCCGAGTTCCCGGAGCTGCTGCATCACGGCGCCCAACGAGGTCAGGATCGCCCCGTCGCCTTCGTACAGCACGGCGTAAGCGGTCTCGGCCAGCTCCCGCAAGCGTTGCGCATGCGCCAGACGCCGGCGCTCGTTCCCGAGCGTCTCTTCCTCGCCCGGCTGGACCGCCGCCTCATCCAGCTCCCGCACCTGGAACCGGAGCAAGTCTTCCCGGTCCCGGCGCTGCGCCGC
Source organism: uncultured Nitrospirales bacterium (assembly GCA_964373355.1). Classification (GTDB taxonomy): domain Bacteria; phylum Nitrospirota; class Nitrospiria; order Nitrospirales; family Nitrospiraceae; genus CAYJUM01. Next base: position 1,939 of record CAYJUM010000022.1, read on the forward strand.
CACGCGCCTGGCCTCCTCGAGTTCACGCTGCCGCTCGCGCCACTGGCTGAACTGGAACGCATAGGCCTTGCGAAGGTCTCCCAGGCGCCCGAAGGCGTCCAGCGCATCGAGCTGGACCTGCAGCGAGAGGAGCGACTGCTGCTCGTGCTGGCCGTGGATGTCGATGAGCAGGCCGGCGAGGGACTGGATGAGTGTCAGCGGGGCAAGATTGCCGTTCACGTAAGCCCGGTGGCGTCCGGAGCGGGAGAGCACCCGGCGGATGATCACTTCGGTCTCCTGCGCGCCGAGCAGGCCGGCCTGCCGGATGCGATCCGTCGCCGGGCCCAGGACAGGAAACGTCCAGGCGGCTTCGAGCACAGCTTCGTCGGCGCCGGCCCGGATGTGGTCGCCGGAGGCCCGACCGCCCATCAACAAGGCCACGGCGTCCACGAGAATGGATTTTCCCGCGCCGGTCTCGCCGGTCAGGACTTGAAACCCGGCTGTCAATTGAAGGCTGGCCTGCTCAATGACCGCAAAATTGGTGATCCGGAGCTCGGTCAGCATCGCTGCGAGCCAAGTGCGGAGTGAGGGGTGAAGCGTGAGGTGAGAAGGCCGGTCGGAGTTCTTGGGTTCACCCCTTACCCCTCACTCCTTACTCCTCACTGCCTGTCAGGCGGCCGGCGAGTGTTGCGCGAGCAGGGAATCGATCACTTCCTTGAATTGCCGCTTCGGACGCGCGCCGATCAATTTCTCGACCGGCTGGCCGTTCTTGAAAAACACGATCGTGGGGATGCTCATCACCTGATACCGCCCGGCGACTTCCGGGTTCTCATCGGTATTCAGCTTCATGACCTTCAGCTTGCCGGCGTATTCGGTGGCCAGCTCGTCGACGATCGGGGCCACCATCTGACACGGCCCGCACCACACCGCCCAGAAATCGACCATCACAAGCCCCGATGCCTTCATGACTTCCTGGTCCCAGTTGGCCTGTTCTGCTTTTGCCACTTGTCCCGCCACCGATGCCTCCTTCTCGAATCGACGGACTCGATCGTCCGTGCAATGCGCGCCATCGTAACTCACGGCGCTTTTCACTGTCAACGTCCCTCAGGGCAGTGATTGGTGATTCGTGATTGCAAAAAAGTTTTCCGGCACTCACGCAATCACCGATCACGAATCACTCTTTGGCTTACCAGCCCCAGGCACCGGGCACGCCAAACCACCAGCTGTCCGGGTTGGCCGTGCGCCAGGCAGTCTGCTCCTGCCAGCGCCGGTTGACCGTCTCCTTGTCCAACCGCACGGCCATCGCCGCCGCGACATCCGCCTGATCACGCACGCTGCCTTGAATCATCTCCTTGGCGATCCGGGCCATGACGGAGGGCGGGTCTGCCAAGTCCTCGGTCTTGTTGCTCGCCAGGTTCAGGTAGACCTGCTCCACCTTCAGCCACTGATCCGTCTTCGCCAGATGCTCCAGATAGCCATCGATCGCCTGGTAGACGTAGGTGAGGTACACATAGCTCTCCGCGGATGGATGGTCGTCGATCTGGCGCTGGCACGATTCGATCGCGCGTCTGTAGTCGCCGGCTGCGAGGTAGATCTTGGCCAGCCTCAAATGGTCCTGCGGGGAATCGCCGCGCGATGTCCGGTCGGCCCAGCCGCAGGAGGAGAGTACGACGACCGCGACTAGGATCGCGCTGAGACGGATCACGCTCATAGGTTCCTACCGGCTCAGCACACCGGGCGGCGCCTCTTGCGTCGCGACGGCGGTGGCCGGTCGCTTCACGTAGGGGGTCGGCCAGGGCAAGCCGCGCTCCCCCGCCAGCAGTGGGCCGAGAATGCTCTTGATGACCAGGGTGCCGAAGCTCTCCGTGGCCCCCAGACCCGTCAAGCTCAGGAGAAAGTTGTACTGGGTGCGGTCCGGGAACTGGATGTAGAACAGGCCCAGGGACCAGCACCTGCAGGGATTCTGATAGACCGCCACCGTATCGGTCTCCGATCTGATGCCGCTCTTCAAGTCATAGTAGGTCTTCGCGCCGATCGTCCACCCCCAGGGCGTCTTGGTGCCCACCGCCGCCGTCGCGAATCGGACGCTGTCGGTCGGCGCAAAGACTTCGTTGAACGAGATCGGGTTCCAGATGTCGCCCCGGCGAGGGCGGTTCCCGCCCCGCGTGTACCGCTGCCCGACCTCGACGAACCAGGCCTGCTCGTTCTGGAATCGGAGGTCGGTGTTGAACTGGCTGAACTCCCGCTCGTACGGGTCGAAGAAGGCGTCGACCGTGAGCGCGGAGGCCTGGGAGAGGCCCGGCATCAGCCCGCTCGGCCAGCCCATGACCGCCCGCGCCCAGATGTCCGAGAATTTTCTGGTGTTCACCGGAATCATCGTCGGCTGGATGGGCTGGGTCTGTTGCTGGTAGAGGGGATTGCCGGCGAAGACGAACTGACGGACCTGGGTCGGGGGGGTCCCAAGGTGATAGCTCTGCGCCAGTGTCAGATCGAGCCAGTTGAACGCCTGGCCGGTGGAGTCATCCCTGCCGAGCAAGCGGTTACGGATCTTGTAGGTGAGCAGGTTCTTCTTGGGCAGATCGTCCACGTCGTCCACCTGCGGGATATCGGACTGATCGGTGGGCGGGACGTACTCATAGATGAAGTGGGGCTCGATCGTGTGCAGCAGGCTTCGGCTCTCCCCGAACCGGTAGCGCCGGGCCAGACGGGAGGAGCCCTCGAACGCGCCCCAGAAGATCTCCCGGTGGGCCGGCTTGGCGTTGTTGGCGCCGTGGGTGTAGTAGACCTCCCGGAATTTGACCTGCGGGGTGAACCCGACGACATGCCCGACGTTCAGCAGATCGCTCGAGATGCCCGGCACGAGGTCCACCCGGTTATTCTTGAACCCCACGTCCCGGTAGAAATTGACGTACGTCGAATCCATGTTCAGGAGGATCGGCGCGTTCAGCGGCGAGTAATTGATGAGCCGGTGCCCGATCTCGGGCAGCCGCTGGAAGGTGTCCTTGCCCCCGGCGCCGAGGGGCTGCAGGTACTGACCGAGCAGGTAGCTGTTGCCGGTCCGGAACCGCTTCACGAGGTCGAGGTTGGATTCCTGGCTGGGCAAGGCGCGTAGGACCCCGGAGTTGCTGAGGTCCTGGTAATAGTTCGGGTCGGACAAGAGATTGGCCCGGGCGCGGAGCTGCAGATCGGGCGCGAACTGTTGCAGGTGCGATCCGGTCAGCACGGCCCGCCCCCGGCCGATCTTCGTATCCTCGATGAAGGTCACCAGCCACTGCCCGCGGGACGTCTTGTCCCAGATGTAGCGGTACTCGAGGTCGCCGCCGTACCCCCGGTTGCTCAAGTAGTCGGGCGTGATCGTCGCGTCCTGGCTGGGGTTGATCGCCCAGTAGATCCCCTGCCGGTAATGGAACCCGAACCGGTTGTCGTAGCCGACCGTGGGCACGAGCAGACCGCTCTTCCGCGCCGTCTGCATCGGAAACATGAGGAGGGGAAGCTTGATGAGCGGGCGGTCATTGACGCAGAAGATCACCTTCTTGCCGTAAAAGCTGTCGCCGGCGTTGATGTCCACGTCGTCAAACTTGAAGCGCCACGCGGGCACCTGCCCGTCTTTCGCATCGCAGTTCGTGAAGGACCCGTCCTTCGCCCGGTAGTGGTCCTCGGAGAATCGTTGCAGGAGCCGCCCCGTGATGAACGTGTTGCTGTCGCGGATGAAGAGTTTTCCGTCGGTGATGACGCCGGTGTCGGTATTCAAGTTGAATTCCAGCCGCTCCGCCCACATGTCCGAGAGGCGGTCCGTCAGGTACGCATGGCCTTCGGCGACGGCCAGCCCCGTCAGCATGAAGACCGTGAGGTGATCCGCCGTGAGCCGCAGCGAGCCCTGCTGGGCCACCACATTGCCCACGGCCTCGTAGACCTCGGTGTTCCGGAAATACTCGATGCGGTCGGCGGTGATGTGGATCGGGGCCGCGATGCCGGACTGCGGGGTGACGGTCTTTTGCATGGCCGGGGCGGCCGGGGACTCCGGCGGACAGACCCACAGGATGAGACTGACGAGGAGGCCGATGGCGGCAAGCCACGCGGGCTTCCAGCGCAGAACCGACCGGGGGCGATGGCCCATCTCAACCCCTGAGTGGGGAGAGTTCACACCGACCCAGTGAGGCCTTCAATTCCCCCACCAGCATCAAGGAGCCTGTCGCGCAGATCAGATCGCCCGGCGCCGCGAGGCGCCGTGCGACCGTCAGCGCCTCCGCCCCCGTGGACGTGTCGTGCACGCACGGCCCCGCCGCAGGGAGCGCCGCCCGGAGTTCCTGGACCGTGGCGGCCCGCGGGTGCTGCGCCTGCGTCAGCACCACCTCGTCGGCCAGCGGCAGCAACGTCCTCAAGACCGAGCGCCGATCCTTGTCGCGCAACATGCCGACGGCCAGCACCACCCGCGCCGACGGGTGCGCCTGCCGGAACTCGTGCAGGTATGCCGCGACGACCTCCGCGGCCGCAGGATTGTGCGCGCCATCGAGCACGATCAAGGGGTCCTGTTCCACGATCTCAAGACGCCCCGGCCACTGGACGTCCCGCAGCCCCGTGCGGACCGCGGCATCGGAGTACGGGACCTGCGCACGCCCGAGCTCGAGCAGCGCCAGCGCGCAGGCCGCATTCTCCAATTGATGCCGCCCGGCCAGGCCACACACCAACCCGCGATAGCTTCCATGCGTCCCTTGGAACTCGAACGCCTGGGGATCGCCCTGCGTGCGGAACTCCCCGCCGAGACGGGACAGCGGGGCGGACCACCCGCGGGCCGCCGTTTCGATCACGCGAGCGGCCTCCGGCGCCAGACGACCCGCCACGACGGGGATGCCCGGCTTGATGATGCCGGCCTTCTCGAAAGCGATCGCCTCGACCGTGTCGCCCAGGAACTCCTGATGATCCAGGGCCACGTTCGTGATGGCGGAGGCGAGCGGCGTCACGACGTTCGTCGCATCAAACCGCCCGCCCATCCCGACCTCCACGACGGCGACGTCGACGGCACAGTCCGCAAAATGGGCGAACGCCATCGCCGTGGTGAACTCGAAGAAGGTCAGGGTGGTGTCGGCTGCCGTCGCGCGTCTCAGCCGGTCCGTCAGGGCCGAGACGGCCGCCTCGGCGATCGGCACTCCGTTGATCCGGATGCGCTCTCGGAAATCGATCAGGTGCGGCGACGTGTACAGACCCACGCGATGCCCGGCGGCCTGGAGCACGGCCGCGGCCATGGCGGCGGTCGACCCCTTTCCGTTCGTCCCGCCGATGTGCAAGGACGGATAGCGCGTCTCGGGATGACCCAGCGCGGACAGGACCTCCCTGACCGGGTCCAGGCCGAGCCGAATCCCGTGCCGTTGCAGACCGTACAGGAACGTGATGGATTCCGAATAGGTCATCCTCAACCCGTGAAGCGTGAGGCGTGAAGCGCACGGCCTGGCTCCTCACACCTGACGCCTCACGCCTGACGGCCCTAGAAATGCGACAGGAGGGTGCTCAGGGTCTCCTTGAGCTGTTTGCGTTCGACGATCATGTCGATCATCCCGTGCTCCAGCAGAAATTCCGCTCGTTGGAACTCATCGGGGAGCTGCTGCTTGATCGTCTGCTCGATCACCCTCGGACCCGCAAACCCGATCAAGGCCTTGGGCTCGGCGATGATCACGTCCCCGAGCATGGCCACGCTCGCCGTCACCCCGCCGAAGGTCGGATCGGTCAGCAGCGAGATGAACGGCACCCGGGCTTCGCCGAGCTTGGCCACGGCAGCCGCGGTCTTGGCCATCTGCATCAACGAGAGCATGCCCTCCTGCATCCGCGCCCCCCCGGACGTGGTGACCAGGAGGAACGGGGTGCGCCCGGCCACCGCGCGGTCCACCGCCCGGCAGATCTTCTCCCCGACCACGGACCCCATGCTGCCGCCCATGAAGCGGAAGTCGAAGATCCCCATCGCGAGCCGGCGCCCGTTGATCGTCCCCTCGCCGATCACGATGGCGTCCTTCCGTCCGGTCTTGGCCTGGTGGCTCTTCAACCGGTCCCGGTACGACCGCGTGTCGTGGAAGCTCAGCCGGTCTTCCGGCTCCAGGGCCGCGTCCCATTCCTTGAAGGTCCCCAGATCGACGAGCATCTCGATCCGGTCGGTCACCGAGATCGGAAAGTGGTAATCGCATTTGGGGCAGACGTTGTTGTTCCGGTCCACCTCCTTGCGATAGACGATTTCCCGGCAGTGGTTGCATTTCAGCCACATGCCCTCGGCGATCTTCGGCCGCTTGCGGCTCTCGGCCTCCTCGGCTTTGTCTTTTTTGAACCAGGCCATACCGGTCCTGCTCTCGGTGCTCGCCTGCTTCGAGTAGGTGATGAAGGTGGGACGCCTGCGGTACGGCCGCCACTCTACCCAGGGCGGAGACGGCTGTCAACAGACCTTGACTAGAAGAGGCCGTCGCCGAAACCGATGCGGTAGATGATGAGAAACCCCAAGGTCAGACTGCCGATGCTCGCCAGCCCCTGGACCGCGACCTGGGCCCGGGGCCAGGTCGAGGCGGACAGCACCAGCGGGATGGCGATCAGGGTACCCAGGACCATCATGCCGAGGATTGACCCGAGACCGAACACGACGATATACAGCGCCCCCTCCCAGGCCGTGCGGACGGTCGAGAGCACCATCAGGGTCAGGGCTGCGGACCCGGCCAGCCCGTGGACCATGCCCACGAGGAACGGCTTGACCGGCAGTTGGGCGAACAGCGAGTGGGTGTGCAGGTGATCCTCGCCACGGCGGTGGGCGTGCAGATGCAGGTGCAGGCTCGAGTCGTGCCGGTGGGCATGCAGGTGCCACCGTTCGCGGATGAGCGTCACCGCCAGGGAACCGCCCAAGGCGATCAGCATGAGCCCGACGCCGAGCTCGAACGCCTGAGCTACCGCCTCCGGAATGGTGACTTTCAGGACGATGATCGCCACCCCGACCAGCAGCAGAATGACGGTGTGCCCGAACCCCCAGCAGGCGCCGATCAGCCCCGACGTGCGCAGATCGGGCCGCACCGACACGATGGTGGACACCGCCGCGACGTGGTCGGCGTCCAGCGCGTGCCGGGCGCCCAGAAGAAAACCGAGGCCCAGCAGGGTCATGAGCTGCATCTCAGGCATCCTGAGCTCGTTGCGGTCATGCCAGCGTCACTGGCGCCGGAAAGACGGCTGAGGCCGCGTCCGTCGGAGAAGGCGCGAGGGGTCATCCGCCCCTGGCGTGCATTTCAAGGTGGGGGTCCTGCCGGAGCCGTTCAATCTCGACGAATCGTGCGCGCACGCCGGTGAGCTCCAGCTCCTTGCGTTCCTCCGCGCCGCGATCCCTGCGGCCACGCCAGACGGACGTGATGAGCGCGCGGATCTCGTCCTCGGACGCTCCGCGGCGCAAGGGACGTCGGAGATCGACGCCGTCTTTCGCGTACAGGCACAGGTACCAGAGCCCGTCCGCGGTCAGACGGCTCCGGTCGCACGTGGAGCAGAACGGGGTGGTCGTCGAAGGAATGATCCCGAACGACGTCCCGTCCGGCAGCCGGAAGCGCTGAGCCGGCGCGCGGCTCTGCGGCTCCACGATCGGCTCGACGCGCCCGTAGTGACGGCCCAGCGTCTCGAGGATGGCGGCGCGCGGCAGGACCTGCTCCATGGACCAGCCCGTCGCTCCTCCGACGTCCATGTACTCGATGAAGCGGGCTTCGGCGCCGATGCGCTTCCCGTATTCGATCAGGTCGACAAGCTCGTCGTCGTTGAACCCGCGCATCGCGACCGTGTCCAGCTTCAGCCCCGTGAACCCCGCGCGCATGACCGCCTCGATCCCCTCGAGCACCTTCTCATGCCCGTCGCGTCGCGTCAGCGCCTTGAACCGTTCCGGCCGCAGCGTATCCAGGCTGACCGTGATGCGGTGCAGCCCGGCGGCGCGCAGGCCGTCCGCGTGCTCGGCCAGCAGGATGCCGTTCGTGGTCAGGGCCAGGTCCTGGATGCGCGGGTTCTCCAGGAGCATCCGGACCAGCGTCGTGACGTCGCGTCGCAGCAGCGGCTCCCCGCCCGTGAGCCGCACCTTGTCCACGCCCAGGTCCGTGAAGCGGGCGGTCAGCGCGCACAGCTCCTCGAACGAGAGGATGGTCTCCTTGGGCAGCCAGGCATAGTCCTCCTCCGGCATGCAGTATTTGCACCGGAGATTGCACCGGTCGGTCACCGAGAGACGCAGGCTCCGCAGGGGGCGGCCCAGGGTGTCGACGACGGACGGGCTGCCGGCGCCGGCAGGCTCCGGGCTCATGGATGCTCCTCCACCCAGACCTCCCCTTCGGGCGTCCGCTCGAGTTTCCAGATCGGCGTGATCTGCTTCAGCTCGTCGATGCACCACTTGCAGGCGCGGAACGCCTCCGCGCGATGCTCGGCGCCGACGACGATCAGCACGATGTTGTCCCCCACTTCGATCTCACCGTACCGATGGAGGATCAGGACCTCGATGACGTCGAAGTCCTTGAGGGCCCGCTCACGGATCTCTCGCAGCTTCTTCTGTGCCATCCCCTCATAGTGCTCGAACGTGATGGCGCTGACGTCACGCCCGCGGCTCCGATCCCGCGCCGTGCCGAGGAAGATCGCGATGCCTCCGATGCGCCGCGAGCGTCGGCGGACCCGGTCCAGCTCCGCGTCCACCGAGAAGTTCTCCCGCTGCACGCGCACGAGCATCGCATCAGACGAAGAGTCCGGGCCGGGCGCGGCGCCGCCGGCGAACGGCGGCAGGAGCGCCACTTCGTCCCCCTCCTTGAGCTCGGTCTCCTCATGCGCGATCTCCTGGTTCACCGACACCAGCACCGTCTTCTTGCGGATCAACTCCCCGACCTCCGGGTGCCGCCGCTCGATCTCGGCGATGAGATCCTTCACCAGTTGCCGCCCGTTCAGGGCGACGGACACGGCAGACTGGTTCTGAGCCAGGTTCTTCAGCAGACCGAACAATTTGAGCGTGACGGTCATCGTGCGGCCGGGGTTTCAATCACCAATTACTGCCTTGACGTCCGCGTATAGCGTCCGGATTTGCCGCCGTCCTTCGACAGCAGGCAGATCTCACCGAGGATCATCCCCTTGTCCACGGCCTTGCACATGTCGTAGATCGTCAGGGCCGCGACGGACACAGCGGTCATCGCCTCCATCTCGACGCCCGTCTGGCCGGTGGTCTTGGCGGTGGCTGTGATCAGGATGGAGCAGCGCCCGTCGGCGTCAGGCTGGGGGTCCTCTTTGAAGGTGATGTCCACGCTCGTGATCAGGAGGGGATGGCACATCGGAATCAGGTCCGGGGTCCGCTTCGCTCCCATCACGCCGGCGACCTGAGCGACCGCCAGCACGTCCCCCTTCGCAATGCGCCCGCGCTGGATCTGCTCCAACGTGGCCGGCTGCATCAGGACACGGCCTTGCGCAGTGGCAACCCGGTCGGTGGACCCCTTGCCGCTCACGTCGACCATGCGGGCGCGCCCGGACTCGTTGAAATGGGTGAAGTCGGCCATTTTTCTGATGAATTTCCGGCGTTCAGACAACCGTGCCCAACGAATTATAGAAGTCGCCGAGAAACGGAGTCAAGCCAAAAGGGGCGCGCTGGCGCGCCTTGACACCCTCCGGAAGCCTCACCCACAATGCGCCTCATGCGTTCGACTCTCATCATTGAGCGTCTCGTGCTCCAGGCCCGGTGCGGCGTCACAGAGGCGGAGCGCGCCCGGCCCCAACCCATGGCGGTGGACCTGGAGCTGGAGTACGACGCTGGGCCGGCCGCGGCCTCGGGCGACATCGCCCGGGCCGTGGACTATGCCCAGGTGACCAGGCAGATCGGCCAGGTTGCCGCGGCCGGGTCATTCGTGCTGGTGGAGACCTTCGCCTCCCGTCTGATGGACCTCATTCTGGAGCAATTCCCCGTCACCCAGGTCAGGCTCTGGTTGCGGAAGACCGACCCGCCGGTGCCCGATGTGGCCGGTTCGGTCGGTGTCCGCCTGGAGCGGCTCGGGCCGGTGCCCTCCGACCTGCATGGAGCCGATCGGCCTGCGGAATTTCTCGCCGCTCAGCTGTTCCGTCTCCCCAAAGGGCGGGCACTCGATCTTGCCGCCGGCCGTGGCCGGAACGCGCTATGGCTCGCCGCCGGGGGATGGGCCGTCGAGGCCTTCGACCGCGACGAAGACGCCCTGGCTGCGCTCGCGGACGCCGCGAAAGCCCGGCATCTGGCCGATCTGACCGTCCGGCGCGTTGACCTGGAAACCGATCCCGTCCTGCCGGCCGCGCGCTACGACGTCATCGTCGCGTGTTTCTACCTCCAGCGCACGCTCTTTCCGGCGATCATCAAGGCGCTGAAGCCCGGGGGCATGCTCCTCTATGAAACGTTCCTGATCGACAACCACGTGCGCTACCAGCACCCGCGCCGCAAGGAATTCTGCCTCGGCCATAACGAGCTGCTGCAGCTCGTCTCCCCCCTGCGCGTGCTGCACTACGACGAGGGCGAACGGCACACCGATCACGGGGGGCACGCCATCACCGCCCGGCTGCTCGCCGAACGTCCGGAGCAACTCCGCGGCCGGCCGGCCGGCCGGAAGGGCGGCCGCCGATGATGACGGCCTCCGCCCGCATCGACCTCCATCTCCACACAACCGCCTCGGACGGAAGTCTGCCCCCGGAACAAGTCATCGTGCTCGCCCAGGCGGCCGGGGTCTCCGCGCTCGCCATCACCGACCATGACACCGTCGAAGGCCTCCCGCGGGCCATCGAGGTCGGCGCCAACGCCGGCATCGAGGTGATCCCCGGCATCGAACTCAGCGCACGGTACGGCCCCGGCGGCCCCCAGGGGGAAATCCATATCCTGGGATATTTTCTGGACTGGAAGGACGCGGGGCTGCATGCGGCCCTCGGCCGCTTCCGCGCCACGCGTCATGCCCGCAATCCCCGCATCATCGAGAAGCTCAATGCGCTGGGCCTGGACATCACGTACGAGGAAGTCAAAGCGCTCGCCGGGACCGAATCGGTCGGGCGTCCGCACATCGCCCGCGTCCTCATGGAGAAGGAATACGTCACATCCGCGAAGGAGGCCTTCGATCGCTACCTGTCCGCAGGCGCGGCGGCGTACGTCCCCCGGGAGCTTCCAGAGCCGGCCGACGCGATCGCCGTCATCCGGGCCGCCGGCGGGGTGCCGGTGCTGGCGCATCCCTCCTGGCTGGAGCGCGCAGACCAGAGCATCTACAAAATCTGCGAGCGGATGAAGGGCGAGGGGTTACGCGGAGTGGAAGTCCACTACAGTACCCACCGGCCGGAGCAGACCGCCCAATATCTGGAAACGGCCCGCCGGCTGGACCTGCTCGTGACCGGCGGGAGCGATTTCCACGGCCTGACCAAGCCCGACATTCAAGTCGGCACCGGGCGCGGCACCTTGTCGGTGCCGCAGAAACTGCTCGAGCCGCTCCGCGCCGCTGCCGGGACCCTCCGATAGCCTACGGAAAACTTGGCACGTCGCTCGGCCCCGGCTTTCCACTCTACGTACAATCAACAAAGAGAAAAATGGCGTGGCTTGCCAAAACTGATGACTGATGACTTCTAGAAGGGAAGCTTGAAGCCTCCCAGACCGCCCTTGGACTTGGTCGCTTCGGCGCCAAGGCTCAACCGGGACGACAATTCCTTGCTGATCTCATCCAACCCGCCGCAGGAGGTCGTCAGCTCGGCCAGCGGGACGCCGACCGTCGCTTCGATGGCCGCGCGCAGCTGCGATTCCCCCCGTGCGGTTTGCGCCTGAATCTGCCGGCCGACGACCTCCTTCAACGCCTGATCCAGGTTTGACGTCAGCGTGATATCGGGAGCGGCCCGCGTGCCGGAGACATCGGCCCTGATGTGGAGCGACCGGATAGCCGACACGGCGCCGGCGCCCGCGCCCGCGGGGACGGTCACGGACATGCCTGCCGTCCGGATCAGAAAATCCGGCAGCGGCGCGTATTCCCGGAACCGTACGTCCCTCCCCTTCCCGCGCACCGGCTTGACCACCTCCACGCCTTTCTTGCGTTCGGCGAGGCGGTGCAGCACGGGCTCCAGGCGGTCATGCCACCGAAGACCCTGCTCGACCCACTGGCTGAACGTTCCGCTCAGCACGAGGCGGCCGTGTCTTATGTGTCCAGAACTGCCACCGTCCCTTGGACGAGCCAGGGATGGGAAGGTTAGCATTCCGCCCTAGGACTTCCAAGGCCGGAATTGAAGTGCCTGACAACCTTGTGTATGCTGACCATCCTGAGCGAGGATCCTCGATGAAGGACCAGCCCAAGGCCTCCAAGAAAGCCACCCGCACCGAGACCGACAGCATGGGCTCGATCGAGGTGCCCGCCGACCGGTATTGGGGCGCGCAGACCGCCCGCTCATTGATCCATTTCAACATCGGCCACGACACGATGCCGGCGGAGCTGATCCGTGCGCTGGGGATCCTCAAGAAGGCCGCCGCGCTCGTGAACCGGGAGCTCGGCGCCCTGCCGGCGGACAAAGCCGGCCTTATCGTCCGCGCCGCAGACGAGGTCATCGCCGGCACGCTCGACGACCACTTCCCGCTCCACATCTGGCAGACCGGCAGCGGGACCCAGACCAACATGAACGCCAATGAGGTGATCGCCAACCGCGCGATCGAGCTGGCCGGCGGTGTGATGGGCAGCAAGAAACCGGTCCATCCCAACGACGACGTGAACATGGGGCAGTCGTCCAACGACGCCTTCCCGACCGCCATGCACGTCGCGGCCGCCTTGCAAGTGGAGCACGTGCTCATCCCGGCCGTCGCGCGGGTCCACCGGGCCATCGAGGCCAAGGCTGAGGCCTTCGCCTCGGTCGTGAAGATCGGCCGCACGCATCTCCAGGACGCCACCCCGCTCACCGTCGGCCAGGAAATGTCCGGATGGGCCAGCCTGCTGGCGCGCGACATCGACCGCCTGCGGGCCGTGCTGCCGGGGTTGTACGAACTGGCCATCGGCGGCACCGCCGTGGGCACGGGCCTGAATGCACATCCCGAGTTCGCCCAGCGCGTCGCGGCCAAGATCGCCGACCTCACGGGCCTGCCGTTCCGGTCACATCCGAACAAGTTCGCGGCGCTGTCGGCCCATGACGAGCTGGTGTTCGCCAGCGGCGCGCTCCGGACTTTGGCAGGGTCGCTGATGAAGATCGCCAACGACATCCGCTGGCTGGCCTCCGGCCCCCGCTGCGGGCTCGGCGAGCTGGTGCTCCCGGAAAACGAGCCGGGCTCCTCGATCATGCCGGGAAAGGTCAACCCGACCCAGTGCGAGGCGATGACGATGGTCGCCGTCCAGGTGCTGGGCAACGACGCGGCGATCGGCCTCGCGGGGTCTCAGGGGAACTTCGAGCTGAACGTCTTCAAGCCGGTCATCATCCACAATTTCCTCCATTCCGTCCGGCTGATCGCCGACGCCTGCCACGGGTTTGAAGCGTACTGCGTGGCCGGCATGGAGCTGAACCGCGCAACGATCGACCAGTACGTGAAGAACTCGCTCATGCTGGTGACCGCCTTGAGCCCCAAGATCGGCTACGACAAGGCCGCGAAAATCGCCCAGACCGCCCACGAGTCCAACACGACCCTGCGCGACGCCTGTCTGAAGCTGGGGTACCTGACCGCCGAGGAATTCGACGCCATCGTCCGCCCAGAGGCCATGACCCGCCCGTAGCCTTTATGGCGAGCGCCCTCCTCTACGACCGCCTCCAATTCGCGCTCACCGCCAGCTTTCACTACCTTTTTCCGCAGCTCACGATGGGCCTCGCCCTGCTGATCGTCTACTTCAAGACCCGGGGGCTGTGGGGCGATGACCACCACGACCGGGTCGCCCGCTTCTGGATCAGGATGTTCGCGATCACCTTCGCCTTCGGGGTCGTGACCGGCATCCCCCTGGAGTTCCAGTTCGGCACGAACTGGGCCAGGTTCTCCAATCTCGCCGGCGGCGTCATCGGCCAGACCCTCGCCATGGAGGGCCTGTTCGCCTTCTTTCTCGAATCCTCGTTTCTCGGCATCCTCCTCTACGGCGAGCGGAAGCTGGGCCCGCGGGTGCACTGGCTGGCCGCGGTGCTGCTGTTCACCGGCGCGTGGCTCTCGGGCTACTTCATCATCGTCACGAACGCCTGGATGCAGCACCCCGTGGCCTACACGACCGCCGCCGACGGCACGCTGCACGTCACCAGTCTCTGGGGCCTCCTCACGAACGACTGGGTCCTGTGGCAATACACCCACACGATGGTCGCGGCGGTCGCGACCGGCGCGTTCGTCGTCGCCGCGGTGGGCGCGTACTACCGGCTATCGGGGAGGCACCTCCCGTATGCCGAGACGTTTCTCCGCGCGGGGGTGGTCGCCGCCGCCGTCTCCAGCCTGCTCCTCGTCTTCCCGACGGGACACGGCTCCGGCCGACAGGTGTTTGCCTACCAGCCGGTCACCGGCGCCGCCTTCGAGGGCGTGTTTCACACGGAGGACGGAGCCGGGATGGTCATCGTCGGCCAGCCCAACATGGAGACCATGACGATCGACAATGCGCTGGTCGTCCCGCGGGTCCTCAGCCTGCTCGTCTATGAGCACGCCAAGGCCGAAGTGAAGGGGCTGGACGCCTTCCCGCGGGAGGTCTGGCCGGACAACGTCCCGCTGCTCTACTACGCCTATCACATCATGGTCGGGCTCGGGACGATCTTCCTGGCGGTCTCGCTGGCGGCGGCCTTCATGCTGTGGCGGGGGCGGCTCCTCCGCAGCACCTGGCTCCTGTGGCTCGTGCTGCTGAGCGCCCCGTTCCCCTACATCGCGAACACGGCCGGCTGGATGACCGCGGAGCTCGGCCGCCAGCCGTGGCTGGTCTACGGGGTGTTGCGCACCTCGGCCGGGGCCTCCCCGCTCGTGAGCTCGGGGAACGCCCTGTTCACGCTGCTCGGCTTCCTGGGCGTGTACGCGCTGCTGGGGCTGCTGTACCTCCTGATGGTGTTCCACACCATCAACAAGGGGCCGGAGCCGCCCCTCTCGCCGGTCGCCGCGGCGCTGCGCCACCCGGCGGGCGGGGCATGATGGAAACCCTCTGGTACGCGATCGTGACGGTGATGCTGGCCGGCTACGTCCTGCTGGACGGGTTCGATTTCGGCACGGGGATCATCTATCTCTTCGTCGGCCGCTCGGAGGCCGAGCGGCGCACGGTGCTCCATGCGATCGAACCGGTCCTGCACGGCAATGAGGTGTGGCTGATCGCCTCGGCCGGCCTGCTGTTCTTCTCCTTTCCGCGGGCCTACGCGGCGGGGTTCAGCGGCTTCTACCTGGCGCTCATCATGGTGCTCTGGCTGCTGATCCTGCGCGGCGTCTCGCTCGCCCTGCGCTCGCAGCTGAGCAACCCTCTCTGGCGGGACTTCTGGGACTGGGGCTTCGCGGCGGCCAGCGTGCTGCTGGCGGTCGTGTTCGGCACCGCGCTGGGGAACCTGGTCCGCGGCGTGCCCCTGGATGCGGACGGCTATTTCTTCACGGCCTTCTGGACGGACTTTCTACCGGGGCGCACCCCCGGCATCCTGGACTGGTACACCGCGCTGATGGGAGTCGAGGGCGCGGCCGTGCTCACGGTGCACGGCGCGACCTACCTGGCGATGAAGACGGCCGAGGAGGTACAGCAGCGCGCCAGGCGGATCGCCCGCGCGGGCTTCTGGGTCGTGGCGGCGCTCACCCTGCTCGCGATCCTGGCCATCCCCGTGGTGCAGCCGGGGCTCCGGCGCAATTACGCGGCGCATCCGGCCGGGTATCTCCTGCCGGTGCTCGCGGGCATCGCGCTGGTCGGCTTGTTCTACTTCCTGCGGCGGCAGCGCGATGTGGCGGCCTTCGCGGCCTCGAGCCTCTTCATCGGGGCCCTGCTTGGAAGCACGGCGTGGGGCATGTTCCCGAACCTTCTGATCTCCACGATCGACCCGGCGTACAGTGTGACGGTCGCCAACGCCGCCGCGCCCCCCCATGCCCTGCGGCTCGCGCTCGTCTGGTTCGGTGTGGGGTTCGTGCTGATCATGCTCTATTCCGCGTATGCCTACCGCGCGTTTTGGGGGAAGGTCGACACCGCGGACCACGGCGCGCCGTGAGGCGGGCTACCCCTGCCGTGTGCGTCTGAGGCGCGGATAGCGCGGTGTCCACATCCGTTCATCCACCAGCCGCTCCAGTTCCCTGGGCGAGGTGCGGGCCACGCCGGCCCGCCGGGCTTCGGCAGCCACCGCGATGGCAATCCACCGCGACACGGTGCGGATGTCCTCGAGCGGCGGGAGCAGTGGACCATTCGGGTCGGCGATGGCTGGCGAGCTGTCCGCGAGCGCGATGGACGCCGCCATGAACATGCCGTCGGTGATCCGGCTCGCGCGCACCGCCAGGACCCCAAGCCCCAGGCCAGGGAAGATGTAGCTGTTGTTGCACTGGACGATCCGGATCGCGCGCCCTTGGTAGGCGACATCCGGGAAGGGACTTCCCGTGGCTACGATCGCTTGCCCGTCCGTCCAGGCCAGCAGGTCCGCCGGCATGGCTTCGCACCGGGAGGTGGGGTTCGACAGCGGAAAGATGATCGGGCGCGGTGCATAGTTCGCCATCTCGCGGACGATCGACTCCGTAAAGACGCCGGGCACGCCGGACGCGCCGATCAGGATCGTGGGATGCACGTGCGTCACGACGTCGGCGAATCCGACCGCCTCCGGCTTCGCCAGTCGCCATCCGGCCAGCGCCGCGCGCGGCTGGACAAACCGCTGCTGGAACGGCAGGAGCCCCGTCAGTCCCTCCCGCAGCAGGCCCGGGCGGTCGATCAGCCAGAACCGTGAGCGGGCCTCCGCCTCCGGCAGCCCCTCCCGGACCATGGCCGCGCAGATCTGCTCGCTGATCCCGCAGCCCGCCGAGCCGGCGCCGAACACGACCACGCGTTGGTCGCGGAGCTGCGAGCCCGTGGCCTTGACGGCGGCGAGCAAGGTCCCGGTGGTCACTGCGGCCGTTCCCTGGATGTCGTCGTTGAAGGTGCAGAGCTGGTCCCGGTACCGCGCCAGCAGCCGTCCGGCGTTGGCCTGGGCGAAGTCCTCCCACTGCAGGAGGACGTCGGGCAGCTTGCGGCGCACCGCCTGCACGAACGCCTCGATGAAGTCGTCGTATTCCCGCCCGCGGACCCGCTCGTGGCGCCATCCGACATAGAGAGGATCCTTGAGCCGCTCGGCGTTGTTGGTCCCGACGTCCAGCAGGATCGGCAGCGTGCGCGCGGGATGGATGCCGCCGCACAGGGTGTACAAGGAGAGCTTGCCGATCGGAATGCCCATCCCGCCCGCGCCCTGATCGCCCAGGCCGAGGATCCGCTCGCCGTCGGTGACCACGATCACGTCCACGTCGCGGTACGGCCGGTTGTCCAGGATGGTCTCGATGTCCTTCTGCTCGGGGACCGAGATGAATAGCCCGCGCGGCCGCCGGTAGATTTCGCTGAACTGCTGGCAGGCGGCGCCGACGACCGGTGTGTAGATCATCGGCATCATCTCGCTCACGTGCGCCAGCAGGAGCGCGTAGAAGACCGTTTCGTTCTCGTCCTGCAGCGCCCTGAGATAGATGTGTCGTTCCAGGTCAGTGGGCTTCTGCCGGTAGGCCTCGTATGCCCGCTTCAGCTGGATATCCAGGGTCTCTTCGTGGGGCGGGAGCAGGCCTTGAAGCCCGAACTGCCGGCGCTCCTCGAACGTGAAGGCCAGCCCCCGGTTGAAGAACGGCTGCTCCTGGAGCGCCTGGCCGGTCAGGGGGATGTCCAGGACCTCTTCACCGGTCTTGGCATCGCGGCTTGTCTGCACCTGCAGCATGTCGTCACCTCCACGCCCGCCGGGCTCGTTCCCCCTCACGGGCAGGTCGGCTCGCCGGTGATCAGCCGGGCGCCGCGTCGCAGCGTCACATAGGCGTAGGCCCAGTTGGCCATCACCATCAGCCGGTTCCGGAAGCCGATCAGAAAAAAGATATGGATCGCCACCCAGGTGATCCACGCGACGAACCCGCTGACCTTGAGGCCTCCGAGCATGACCCCGACCGCGGCCCCCCGGCCGATCGTGGCAAAGCTCCCGCGATCCTTGTACCGGAACGGAAGGAGCGGCTTGCCCTGCACGGCCCGCGCGATGTTCTCTGCGGCGTGGCGGGCCTCCTGCATCGCGGCCGGCGCCACTCCCGGAATCAACACGCCATCCTGCTCCAGCGCCGCGAGGTCGCCGATGACAAACACGTCCCGTCTCCCCGGGATCGTCAGATCCCGGTTCACCAGGACCCGGCCCGCATGATCCAGCGGGACCCCGAGTGACCGCGCCAGGGGCGACCCCTGGACGCCGGCCGCCCACACGACCGTGCGGGCGCCCACCCGCTGCTCGCCGAGCGTCACGCCTGAGTCATCAATCCCCGTAACGCGCACCCCCGTCCGGACGTCGACGCCCAGGCGCATGAGCTGGCGCCGCGCGTACTCTTCAAGGTCCGGAGGATACGAGGGCAACACGTTCGGGAGCCCCTCCACGAGTAGAATCCGCGCCTGGGTGGGATCGATGTTCCGGAAGTCGTTCGCGAGGGCATGGCGGGAGATTTCAGCCAGGGCGCCGGCCATCTCGACGCCGGTCGGACCGGCGCCGATGATCACGAAGGTCATCCAGTCGCGGCGGCAGGCTGGATCCGGCTCCCGCTCCGCCGCCTCGTAGGCCAGGAAGACGCGTCGCCGGATCTCCAGGGCGTCCTCGATGGATTTCAGCCCGGGCGCATACCGGCACCACTCATCGTGACCGAAATACGAATGCGTCGCGCCGGTGGCCAGGACGAGCACGTCATAGCTCACCGCCCCGTCGGTCAGGACCACCCGCTGGCCCTCCACGTCGATGGACGATGCCTCCGCTAGGATGACCGTGACATTTGGCTGCCCGCGAAGGATGCTCCGGATCGGCGAGGCAATATCGCTCGGGGTGAGGGCGGCGGTGGCGACCTGGTACAGGAGCGGCTGGAAGAGATGATGATTCCGCCGGTCGATCAGAGTCACACGCACCGGCGTCCGACGCAGCGCTCTGGCGGCATACAACCCCCCGAACCCGCCCCCAACGATGACGACATGGGGTGGCGTATCGTCCGCTGATCTCTGCACGCTCATGGCTCCTCCTGGACGCCGGACTCGCTGTACTCGGAGAGGTGAGGTGGCGCCGTCGAGGTGAAGGTCAGCGCGAGGAAGTCAGGGCTGCATGCGGATCAGGTCGCTTTCGGCCACCCACACCACTTGAGCGGGAGACAGCCGGACCTGGTAGAGCCAGCGCCCCTGCTGCCAGAGCCCGTCCTGCACCACCCCATGCCTGGATTCCATGTCCGGAGAAGTCGGAAGCGGATTGATGCCGGGTCCCGCGAAGATAGCCCCCGATCTTCTGATCTGAACCGTGACCCCTTCTTCAAACTCCGGAGCGGGGAAATGCTGCGCCGGTCGAGTCCCGGACGCATGGATCGCTTGGATGGGGTTGATCTTGATCAGGTTGATCGTCGGACGGTTGGGATCGAAATTCAAAATGTTGTAGAACACGACCGCGAGCGCGACGATGCTGACGAGGATGCCGATCCCCAGGACCGGCCACAGGGACTGCATCTCCGGGTTGGACGCGCGGTAGCGGGACGGCAGGATCGTCCGGCTGCGTATCAAGCTGGCCCAGAGGCTTTCCCAACTACCGGAACCCGGCATGGCGAGTGTGTGAGGGACCAACTGCACGTGCAGTCTGCTGTGATGGAACCCGGAACGAGAGAAGAACTTACCGCACCGGCCCGGCAATGTCCAGCCTGGTCGAAGAGCCCTGCGGCACTTGACACTGTACGTCCTTTGAAGTACCTCTTGGCCAGGATGGACCCAGTGCACTCAAGGAGGACCATGACCTGCCCGCTGAGAGCTGCACGCGCGATCTCGACACCGTTGGGCGTCGCAACCCTCGTGCTTGGATTGGTGCTGTCCGGCTGCACGTTCAAGGCCACGACCAAGGCCACCACGGACGTCTTCACCGATTTCTCGTCCAGCACCTTCGGCAATCCATGGCTCACCGGCGAGGGGAGCAGCAGGGAGGGCTATCTTCCCATCGTGTTCATCTCGAACAACCTCGACGATCTGCAGCAGGAGATCGCCCGAGGCTCCGGCGAGCACCTGGCGTCGTTGGGGTGGCTCGTGGGGGTGCCGGCTGAACGCCAGATGGCATGGGCCGCCTCGCTACAGGCGCGATACCCGCTCCTGTTTCCGTCCGGCCAGGCGACCCCGGCCGAGTTTCTGGCCGCCCTCTCCCATCGGAGAAGTGATTCAGTGATTGAGTGATTCGTGATTGGGTGATTGGAATCACGGATCCCTATCCGCGTCACAGCACGCGCAGGAATGCGGGCTGCACGCTCTTGTTTCAAGAAATGAGCGTGATCGCGTTTCCGGCCTCCCGGCCCTGAGGTCTTCATCACGAACCCCACAAGAGGTGTCGCATGGGCATGCCGGTCCTCGATGCCACCAAAGAGTTGCCATTGACCGTCCATACCTCTCCCCCCGACATTTCGGTGCGGCACGTGGCCAGGCTGATGACCGCACGCGGCGTCGGGTCCGTCGTCGTGGTGGACGGCCTGACACCGGTCGGGATCCTCACGGACCGTGATGTCGTGGTCCGGGTCACCGCGCCGGGCCTCGATGCACAACGGGTCCCGGTCGGCACCGTGATGTCGTCCCCCCTCGTGACGGTGTCGGAGCGGGAGAGCATGGACGAGGCCATCCAGCTCATGAAGCGGCACGGGATCCGCCGGCTGCCCGTCGTGGACACCGCCGGCCACCTCTCGACCATTCTGACGATGGATGACATCCTGCGCCTCAATCTTGCCGGTCCTCTGTCGCTGACGGACATCATCCGCCAGCAGACGCTCCGCATCGCCGGCGGCCCCAACGGCGCCGCAGCCCCGGCGGCAGGCCAGGAGCACGCCCGGGCGGCGACAGCTCCGGCGCGGCCGTTCGTCGTTCCCATGGTGAAGCGGCACCCCGTGCGCAGCGTCCGCGAGAGGATGCGCGCCTGGGTCCGGGCCAACTGGGCGGTGGTGCTCGTCGTCGCGCTGCTCGCGTTGGCGATCCCTCAGATCGCCATCTACCTGGATGACCGTTGGAGCCGCATGGGCCGGGACGCGGGCGACTCCCAGCCGTCCATCATCGTCATCCCGCCGGGAAGCCCTTGATGGGCGCCTCGAAACCGTCCCTGACCGCGCTGCTGGTCTGCGATCAGGTCATCGAGGACAAGGCCACCAACAAGAAGAGCATCATCGGCGCCTTCACGCACATCTGGGCGCACGCATTCCCCTGCCATCACCCCAAGATGGGAATCTATTGCTGCCTCACCGATGCGGAAGGTGACTACGAACTGACCCTCCGGCTGGTCCACGCCGACACAGACCAGGTTCTGGCCGAAGCGGGCTTCTCCGTGCGCATCCTCGACCGGCTGTCCATCACGGACTTCGGGCTGAACCTGCCCGTCGTGCCGTTTCCCACACCCGGCCGGTATGAGGTCGTGCTCGCCGCGGACCAGGAGTTTCTGGGCCGTCGCGAATTCTGGGTGTCGCAGGTGAAACAGGACAAGCCGGCCTGACGCCGGGGTCCGAAGGGTCCCGGGGCGGATTGGCCTTAGGGTTTGCATCGCAGGGCCGGCCGCGCTAGTATGCTACCTTGGTCCATCACCTCCAGTATGTATGAGGGGCCCCATGCATGACCTGACGTCCATCCCACGCCGCGCACTCATTTTCACCTGCAGCGTCGTCCTGACGGCCTGCGTCAGCCTCGAAACGCACGACGAGACGGTCGCCCAGCTCGAAAAAGCCCGCAAGGTGCTGACCCAGGCCGGGGATGAGATCAAGTCCCTCAAAGACGAGCGAGCGCGCTTGGCGAAGGCAACCGAAGACCTCAAGCAACGGCTGGCCGATCTGGAGGGGACGGCCGCTCAGCTCAGGACGCGCGACGAGAAGATAGCCGGCCTGCAGAAGGACCTGGAAGCGGCCGAACGGGAGCGGGCGGCCCGTGACGCCCAGATTCAGGAACTCACGAGAGCCAGGACCGACCTTGCGAAGTCCCTGGAGTCGGAGATCGCGAAACAAGACGCCACGATTCGCTTGATCCGCGACCAGTTGGCCGTGACGATGTCCGAGCAGGTCGTGTTCAACTCCGGCCAGACGACGCTGAGTCCGGACGGGCAGAAGCTGCTCAAGCAGCTGGCCGAAACCCTGAAAACGGTCTCGGACAAGCACATTCGCATCGAGGGCCACACCGACAGCAAGGGCATCGGCCCCAAGCTCCGCGACCGGTATCCGACGAACTGGGAGCTGTCCACCGCCCGCGCCGCCAGCGTCGTGCGCTATCTGGTGCAGGAAGGCGGACTCGGCCGCGAGAATATCACCGCGGTCGGCTACGCGGACACGCGGCCCGTGGCGCCCAACGACACCAAGGCCGGACGAAAGGCGAACCGCCGGATCGAGATCGTGCTGTTTCCGAAAACTCTGTCCCCTCCGGCCGCCACCATCTCCACGGCCCCCGGGCCCAACGGCCGGTAAGTATGCCTTCCTCCCTCCTCCGTCCAACACCTGACATTTTGTTCAGGGCCATCCGGATTTTGTCCCGTTGAAGTGACGGACCGGCCGATCGGCGCGGCCGTCATCACGCCGGCCCCGGATCGGCCGTCGTCACGCCGGATTCCGGCACGACCATCGTCGTCCCCGATGAAGCCGTGGTCGGACGCCCAAGGTCCGCGGGTGCCGCGGACCTTGGGCCTTCATGCGTGGAGTCAATTATCCGGCGCTTCGACGATGTGATTTTCGAAGCGGGTGCAGCCTTCGGCGAGCAGGCCGTTGGTGAGCACTTCTCCCGGCCACTCGATCGGCAGGTCGGCCGTAAACACCCAGACATCCTGCGACGTCCAGATCGGCCCGTGGTCTTCAGGAAGCTCGGGGTCGAAGAGGTCCGTCCAGACCGGCATGTACACGCCGTTCCCGCACTGCGTGTGCAGATGCACGATCGTCCGGCTCCGCACGCTCGGCTCCAGGTCCCGCCAGACCGCGATCGTGTCGTCGGCCAGGCGGTGCAGCCGCACGGCGTTCTGGGCGTCGAACAGCGCATAGGCCGCATAGACCGGCGCATCGAGAATATGCGCCGCGGGGGCCAGTTCCGGACACTGCGACACCAGCCCGTCGAGGAGCGCCTGCCGCTCGCGCTCTCCCAGCTCTTCCGGGAGACTCGGATCGGGCAGCCCGATCAACTCGAACAGCAGGAAGGCCGTGCACTCGACCGGCGGGTAGACGCGCGCCGCGATGGGCATGCGGCGCTGAGAATCGGCGAGCGCGGAGATGTGCTGGCTGAGGTCATGCAGGGACAGATGGTCCAGGGTCGCGTCGGTGAGCAGCCGGGGCTCGACCATCACGACCGTGCCGGGCGGCAGGCCCAGGTTCTTATGGAGCAGGTCGGCGGTGAGGATCGGGTCGAGCTTCAAGCGCAGCGGCCAGGGCTGGTTCGCCTGCAGCGGCAGCTCCATGGCCGCCATGACCGCATAGGAGGCCTTGTCGTCGGGACCGGAGCCATCGTTGTCCATGACGGCGGTGCAAGCGGCTTCGGCCAGGAGATCGAACAGCCATTCGGCCATCTCTTCATCCAGGGCCGCCAGGACGGTCAGGGCGTCGTGCTCACGGTCCTGCTCCAGCAGCGCCTGTAGGGTGTCGATCGCCGCATCAGCGTCCCCGTGATCGTGGCGACGGGCGTTGATCAAGTGAATGAGATCGCGCGTGAGCGGGTCGGGCCGACTCCAGCTAGCCATGGCACCTCCGTGAAGCGTTGCCGTCCATTCGAGAGTATGTTGCCAAAGTGCGGCCGCTTCCGCAAGTCACTGGCCGATTACTTTGATCAGGACCCGTTTGCGCCGGCGTCCGTCAAACTCTCCGTAGAAGATCTGTTCCCACGGCCCGAAATCCAATCGGCCTTCGGTGACGGCCACGACGACCTCCCTGCCCATCACCTGTCGCTTGATGTGCGCGTCGCCGTTGTCTTCCCCGGTCTCGTTGTGGTGGTACGGCGCGTCCTGTGGGGCGAGCCGCTCCAGGAAGGCATCATAGTCCTCGAGGAGCCCCCGTTC